>JBATOU010000075.1:0-6987 GCA_049291115.1 Ferruginibacter sp. | reverse complement strand
GTGCTGAAACGTAACCCGCATCTTAAAACCACCTCACTGGTTGGCGCTATGCCATATGGGGGTGAGGCGAAAGATCACAACCAGATAGAGGAACTCGGTATTGCTCCATATCTTTTTAAGGACTCAGAAACTAACTTCCGGTTTGTGTATGCTGGTGCCATGCTGCCTAAAGCATATAAAGTGCTGGAAGCAGTATTTCAGGCAATCAGGGAAAATCCTCATAAGTTCCGGAATACCGTATTTCATTTCATTGGTACCGGAAAAACGCCGGGAGATGAAAATGGATATAATATCAAACCACTTGCCGAAAAATACGGCTTATGGCAGTCAGTAATCTTTGAATATCCCCGGCGCATACCTTATCTGGACGTATTGGTGCATCTTAAAAATGCACATGCTGTATTCGTATTGGGAAGTACTGAGCCTCATTATACACCAAGCAAAGTTTTTCAGGCCGTTTTAAGTCAAAAGCCCTTATTGGCAGTATTGCATTGCAGGAGTACTGCTGTGGATGTGGTGAGGGATGCAAATGCCGGATTGGTGCTGAGCTTTGACGGCGAAAGGGAAGTGGAGGGTATTTGCACACGGTTTGCAGCATTTTTTGACCAGTTCAAAATTTATGCTGAGCAATTTTCCCCGGCATCCGTGAATATGGATCTATTTGAAAAATATTCAGCCAGAAATGCAACCCGTGAATTAGTGTCGATGCTAAATACAGCCATCGGGAATCATAAATAATGATGAAAACCAAAGAAGCATTCATCTCTGTAATTCTTCCTGTTTTTAACGGCGGAGAATATTTGATCCGGTCTGTACAAAGTGTTTTGGCGCAGGATCTCAGGGAGTTTGAATTTCTGATAGTGGATGATTGTTCTTCAGACGGCAGCCCTGGCTATCTCCGGGAATTGAATGATCCCCGGGTAAAGGTTTTTTTTAACCAGGAAAACCGTGGGCTATTTTATAACCTGAACTTTTTGATCGGGAAAACCCACTCCCCATTGATCAAACTCTGGTCGCAGGATGATATTATGTATGATGGTTGCCTGCGGGAATTTACTGCCTTTCATGAACTGCACCCATCTGTTGGGTTCAGTTATAGCAAATATGATATTATTGATGAGAGTGATAACTTAGTTACAGTGGTTAAGGCAGATGATACCCCGGAAATAGTTTCAACGGGCATGCACGCTGCTATTTCTTATTTTACGGGGTCTATTGCCGGAAATATTGCTAATGTTTGTATCTGCAGTTCTGTTCTGAAACTAGCCGGGCCGTTTCGGGAGGATATGAAGATTTCGGCTGATTTTGATATGTGGGTAAGGCTCGCAGAAAAATTTCCTGTAGGGTTTTTAAAAAAAAAAGTAATAAAACTGAGAAACCACAGCGGACAGTTAAGCAGGAATCCTGCTTTGTATATCTATCACCTTAAAGAAGATATCGAGGTATACCGGCAACTGGATAACTATTGCGAACCGATAATTAAAAACAAATACAAACCGCTTCAGGACATTTATAAACTGCAGTTTTATTACACACTTATGTTTAAGTCATTTCTTAAAGGGAAATGGCACACTGGGCTAAATTTTTACCGGCTCTTAAATGACTATGCAGATTTTAAAGTTCTGACCTGGAATTTTGTTAAGTATAAGATATTTCGTCTCAAAAGACCTGTATTTAAACTTCCTCCAATTTGAAAGACTATTATCAGCAGCTAAGAAGAATAATTATTGCTATCAACAGGCACCCGCTGGCCGGAAAACACCGGCTCAAATCCTATTACCTGTTTGTACGTTGGCAATTTTTGAGCTTCTTTAATAAAGGCGAACGGAAAGTGCGTTTTACAGGGAAGACATGGTTAATGGCAAAAAAAGGCCTCGCAGGGGCTACCGGTAACATTTATATGGGACTTCATGAGTTTAATGATATGGGCTTCCTGCTGCACCTGTTGCGTCCAAATGATATTTTTGCTGATGTTGGGGCAAATATTGGAAGTTATACAGTGTTGGCATCAGCACATGCGGGTGCCGTATCTTATGCATTTGAACCTGTGCCTGGCACCTTTAGCTGGTTAAAAAGAAATGTAGATGCAAATGGCATGGCACCCCTTGTCAATTTATATAATGCAGGGGTTGGTGCTGCATCCGGAAAATTGTTTTTTACTTCTGAGCACGATACTGTAAATCATGTTCAAATGGGAGACACAAAGGATCATACAGCAGTGGAGGCCGAAATAGTTACGCTCAATGATGTATTTGCAGGCAAACAGGTACCCCTTCTGCTAAAAATAGATGTAGAGGGTTTTGAAACGGAAGTGTTGAAAGGTGCGGATATCATACTTAGCAATAAAATGCTTCGTGCCATCATTATTGAACTCAATGGATTATCTGCTTCTTACGGATTTTCTGATCAGGCTATTCATGCTTTGTTGCTTGTTTACGGCTTTAAGCCGTATGAGTATGACCCTTTTAGCCGTTCTTTCAACGAACTGAAAGGGTTTGGTTCATTTAATACCATATATATCCGCGATTTTTCATTTGTGAAGGAAAGGGTGGCACTGGCTGAAAAGATCATCCTGTTTTCTGAAAGTTTTTGAGCATGCAGAAGCGCCTTGCCATAATAACCACCCATCCGATACAGTATAACGCTCCATTGTTTTCATCACTTGCTGCAAGAGGAAATCTTGAGCTTAAAGTGTTTTATACCTGGGGGGATATTGTATTAAAGAGAAAATATGATCCTGGGTTTGAGAAGGAGATACAATGGGATGTTCCCACGCTTGAAGGGTACGATTACAGGTTTGAACTGAATGTTTCAAAGAACCCCGGTTCTCACCATTTTTCCGGCATAAATAATCCTCAATTGATACAGGCCATTCAGGATTGGGGAGCCGATGCCGTACTCGTCTATGGATGGTCTTACAAAAGCCACTTGGCTGTATTGAGATATTTTCATAATAAAATTCCAGTATTCTTCCGCGGAGATTCAACATTGCTTCAAAAGCGGGGTCCCCTGAAAGATACCTTACGCAGTTTTTTTTTAACCTGGGTGTACAGGCATATTGATAAAGCATTGTATGTTGGAGAAGAGAACAGGAAGTATTATCTCAAATATGGTTTAAAAGAAGATCAATTGGTTTTTGCACCCCATGCAGTGGATAATCAACGGTTCGGGCAAGCCATTGAACAGTCCCGGCATCAAATTGATTTGTGGAAGCGAGCCCTGGATATTGCTGCAGATCAACTGGTATTTTTATATGCAGGCAAGCTGGATAAGAATAAAAACGTGGGGATGCTGCTTAATGTGTTTTGCCGGCTTAACCGCAGGGATGTACAGCTTATTATTGCAGGAACTGGCCCTGAAGAAAATCAGCTCAAAGAAAGATTTGCCTCTCATTCCAGCATCCATTTTCTGGGGTTTCAAAACCAATCACAAATGCCTCTGTTATATGGCATGTGCAACGTGTTTGTACTTCCGTCAATATCAGAGACCTGGGGCTTGGGTATCAATGAAGCAATGGCATGCGGCAGAGCTGTTTTGGCAAGCTCGGGTTGTGGTGCGGCAACCGATCTGATAATTAATGGGGAAAACGGCTATGTATTTAATAATGGAGACGAAGCCGATCTCTTGAACAAAATGCAGATAATGTGCGATTTTCAACTGTTGAAGGATTTTGGCCAGAAGTCACAGCATACCATTAAAGACTGGAACTTTGAAAAAACGGCAAGTGTTATTGAATCTCTTTTTACTGAATAATTTTGACAATTAGTAAATATTATAATAAGATACTCTTTGATGAGGGTGCACAGGGAGCCCTGTTGTTGTTTCTTTTTGGCCAGCTGTTTCTTACAAACGGGATCTACCTTTTTTTGGGGTCACTAACTTTCGGGGTTCTATTATACAAGTTACAGCAACCATTAAAGCCATCCGTATTTTCAATTATGCTGATCTACCATTTTATACAGGTATCTGCAAATATATGGTTGAGCAATTATCTTGGGAAGGATATTAATTTCAGATCAGAACATACCGGGATAGCTACAGTGGTTTCTTACGCCGGCTTGTTTGTGATGTTTTGGCCCATTATTCAATACCAGAAAAAAATACCCGTAATTACAACCGATACACTTAAGCGCCACGCAAACAGGCTTTCAATTGATAAATGCTTTAAAGCTTATATTATAGCTTTCTTTGTGGCAAATGCACTTGGGGGAATTGCATTTGCTGTTAAGGGGCTCTCGCAGATCATTATCAGCTTCATAAATATAAAGTGGTTTTTCTTTGCTCTTTTTGGGTTCCAGGTTTTTTTGAAGAATAAAATGAAGAAGCAGTTTTATTTTATCACAGCCTTTGAATTTGTGATGGGGTTCTTAAGTTATTTTTCCGACTTTAAAACAGTAATGTTCTTTCTTGCATTTATGGCCATAATTTTTATTTCAAGAGTCAGGCTTAAGCATATAATAATTACGTCAATTGTTATCATAGCGGCTTTTTTTCTGGGGGCAAAGTGGACTTCCATAAAAAGCGAGTACAGGAGTTTTTTAAACCAGGGGAAAAAATCTCAAAGTGTGACAGTTACAAGGGAGGATGCCTTGAGTAAATTGATTGAATTGTCTTCCAAGGACTATGAAGGTATCGAAGACCCAACAACAGAATTTCTTGACCGCATTCAGTATACTCATCACCTGGCAAAGGCGATGGACAGGGTTCCTGCTGTTATACCTTACCAGGATGGGGAAAACTGGAAGGAAACACTCGAATTTGTATTAACCCCAAGAGCATTGAATCCAGACAAGCCCAGGTTTGAAGCTACTAAGAAAACGACTAAATATACTGGGATTGCATACGTAGGCTATGAAAGTGGTACTTCTTTCAGTTTGGGATATTTCGCTGACTGTTATATTGACTTTGGAACAATAGGGATGTTTTTGCCACTGCTAATATTAGGCTTTATTTTTGGCTCAACTTATTATTATTTTATGAAGAATTGCTCTTCAAATTTTATCTTCAATTATTCAATTGTTGGGGCAATGTTTATGGAACTTCATGCATTTGAAATGGACAGTACATACCTTGTTGGCCGGCTTTTTTCAACATTGCTAACTTTTTACCTCTTAAATGTTTTTTTCTTTCCCTGGCTGTTGAGGCAATTAACTTCTGCTGTGCCTGATGCACCTAAGCAATCAGCAGGCAAAACTAATTTATTGCCTGCATAAACTGCTGTATTACAATAATGACATTGTTGATCTCTATCCCCTGGTTTTATCCTGCATATAAAGCAGGCGGCCCAATACAGTCTGTACAGAACCTTGTAAATAATTACCAGGATCCGGGCTATTTTATCATAACGGGGAAAAAAGATGCCGACGGGTCTCCTGTAGCTATTGCCGGCTTTGACAAATGGAATTTTTTTTCAAAAAATACACAGGTTTGTTATACAAACAAACCAGTTTCTGAGATCAATAATGCTGTAAAAAAATTTAACCCCCAAATACTTTTTATCATCGGTCTTTTTGATTTTAATTTTAACATCAGGCCGCTTTTTTTTTCTAAAATCCCGGTAAAAATTCTTTCAGCAAGGGGAATGCTGCACCCGGGGGCTCTTTCGCAGAAGCATTTTAAAAAAAAACTCTTTATTTTTTTGATGAAACTGAGTGGCATTCATAAAAAAATACTTTTTCATGCCACCAATGAAACGGAAAAAAAATATATTTCAGCTATTTTTGGCAGTAAAGCAAAGGTGATGGTAGCCCAAAATTTTCCGCACCTGGTTTCAAAAAAGGAAAATATTGCCAAGGTTCCGCAAAGGTTAAACCTGGTTACCATTGCACTCATAAGTCCTATGAAAAATCATGCCCTCGTTTTAGACGCATTACAAAGCTGTAAAGGAGAGATAAATTATGTTATCTACGGGCCTGTAAAAGACAAGGCATATTGGGAAGTTTGCCTGCAGAAGATCAGTACACTTCCACCAAATATCCGGGTACAATACGAAGGAGAAATAAGGCCTGAGCATATTGAAACTGCCCTGCACAAGGCCGATGTTTTTATCATGCCCAGCAAAAGCGAAAATTACGGGCATGCCATCATTGAGGCATTGAGTGCCGGCCTTCCGGTTATTACAAGCCAGCATACACCCTGGCAGAACCTGCAGGAAAATAAGGCGGGATTCAATACGGCGCAAACTGCTGCTGAAATTGCAGTTGCCATTTCAAATTTTACAGCAATGGATGCTGCGGTATTCAATGAATGGTGTTCGGCGGCTTCAGCTTATGCACATGAACACACAAGGGTGGATACCATCAAAGCTCAATACGATCAGTTGTTCAGCGTGGCTGGATAACAGGCGTTTTAAAAAATTATTATTGAATTTATTTAACGATAAAAATTTCACCGGGTTTGTAATAAAATTCCTGCTGCTGTTTGCCCTGTTTTATTATGGCACTCTTGCGGTGATTGGCCTGGCAGCTCCAGGTGGTTATTACAGTCCGTTTATTGAGCATTACCTGGATTATGTAAGCTGGATAAAAACTTCCCTTATGCACGGCGTAAGTTTTTTTCTTTCCCTGTTTGGCATTGAAACTACCCATGAAACCGGGTTTATTGTACGGATGGAACATAAACGGGGGGTAATTATTGCTTACGATTGCGTGGGTTACGGCGTTTATAGTTTTTGGGCGGCATTTGTACTGGCCACTAAAGCAGCCTTAAAAAGGAAAGTATATTGGTTAACGGGCGGCCTGCTCCTTTTATGGCTCATCAACACAGGGCGCATTGCACTCTTTCTTGTTTCAATAAACCGTGGCTGGCCAATGCCCTTTCATTTAGATCATCACACACTGTTCAATATAACTGCATATGCTGCTATTCTTTTGATGATGTGGCTTTTTGACAGGAATACGAGGAGTTGAGTGTTGAGTGTTGAGTGTTGAGTGTTGAGTGTTGAGTGTTGAGTGTTGAGTGTTGAGTGTTGAGTGTTGAGTGTTGAGT
>JBATOU010000074.1:0-1545 GCA_049291115.1 Ferruginibacter sp. | reverse complement strand
CGAAAGACTTCCTGCCAGCCCTGGGCCATATTGTCGTACATCCTCCGCTGAGCAGGAGTGAGTTTATGAATTACCTCACGAAACTCTACCGACAGACCGGATTCAGGATCGGTTCCCATACTTAGGTTGCCGCATAGGTATCGTCCCATCGCTTTAAGGTCACGACACACCATCTCCAGCGCACCGACACCTCCGGATTCGATCTCTTCAGCGAACTGCTCGAAGCCTATTGGAAAGTTAGTTCCTGTACCCCACAGACCGAGCCGTGACATATAAGCAAGATGTCGCACCTCGCCTGCCGATGTCGCAGAAGAGTAGACCACTCTAACATCGGGGAACCTTTCTGGATTCTGTATCTCAAGAACGGCGGCTCCAGTCTGTGTAGATTTGCCGCGATCGTCGGCGAAAGCGTATTTTGCCTTATGACCCTCATCGAAGATCACGACTCCGTTTGGTCCAAGCCAACGGGTAATCTGATCGAGCCGTTTATTGCCCTTTTTCGATCTGGCTATTAGCGATCGATATGTGCAGAAAACAATTCCGTCCTCGATGTCTATCTCCTGATCGGTTGGAAAGTCATTGATAAGCTTGATCGGAGGCGTCAGCCCAAGTCTCCTAAACTCATCGGAGACAGCTTCGATCAGATCGGCCTTTACTGAAAACCAAACGGCTCGCCGCCGTCCCTGGAACCAGTTGTCCAGAATGACTCCCGCAAGCGTCGCCGTCTTGCCGGTTCCGGTTCCGTCGCCGATGCTTATGCCCGCTCGCGAACCGTCCGCAAGACGCTGCTCGTGTGCTTGTCCAGCATAGATAATCCGCTCCAATTGCATTGCCGAGAGTTTTCCGGTCTCTGACAGATGCTTTGGAAGTCTTGGCCGGTAACGAATGTGGGGCGGTTCAACATTGGCGAGGCCCGGAGGCTCAACAATCACTCCCGGATGTGGCGATCCGCCGGTAATAAATCGAGGGGAATAAATGTTTATGTCTAGATCAGGTTGGTGATGATGCTCTACGATTGGAGTCCTTTCACTCGAGGTAAGTACGGGAGCAGGAAGTCCTTCCGAACTTCGTTCTTGAATGGAATACATTGCTTTTTTCTATTGGTCAAAAACGGAGATTTAACGAAATGGCCTGTTCGAAGGCATCCTCGACCGACTGAGCAACAATATGCTGAATCGCTTCAAGTTCCTGACTCAACGATGTATCGATCGAAAGCGACTTTGTACCGATAATGAGCGTCGTCTTGACGCTCGTCCCGTTGGAGTAGAACTCACGCCCGGGCAGTTCGATGGAGGCTTTTACCTGTATTTCCGGGGAAAGATATTCCCAAAACCGATTTCCATTGCGGGATCTCGGAGAGCCGCTCTCTCCAAGTATCACCGCGAATCGCCCGCCCTTCTTTAGCCTTCGTAATGCTGATTCGATATGACGAAAACCAAAGTCGAGACTGTTATTTTTCAAACGGCCGCCAGTCGAAGAAAATGGCGGATTAGCGAGAACAATGTCAGGGAGTAAATCCTCAGGCAGAAGATCGTCGATGAACTC
>JBATOU010000073.1:0-1503 GCA_049291115.1 Ferruginibacter sp. | reverse complement strand
TCCACCAGGCGACTTATGGTGGCCCAGGTGCCGTCGGTGCTGCCATCATCAACAAAGTAAATTTTCGAAGTGTTCGTTATCAATTCGCGGGCAATAAGTGCTTCCAGCTTCGATTTAAGCGCACTTGCCGAACCGGGCAATACGTGTTCCTCGTTCAAACACGGCACTACCAAACCGAGCTGGAGTACCTTTTTTGCTGGCATATGAGTAACCTTTGGATGCTGGTACGAGACAAATGACGCGGTGAAAGTGTACAGCCCGTGATGCCAGGCGTCACTCGGATCGATACTTGAGCAACGGGATCCAATGTGTCGCCCAGGGGCTTTTAATATCTAGCGCCCGTGGAAGCGGCCGCCCTGGTCGTACTCATCGTAAGCGAGCACCAGGTCGTCGCCCGAACCAATCTCATTCCGGTCCAGCATCTTGATTTGCAGGCGCACATCGTTCGCCGAATCGGCGAAGCGGATAGCGTCATCCTTGGATATCAGCTCGTCCTTGTAGGCCTTGACGAGTGACTGGTCGAGCGTCTGCATGCCGAGTTCAGTGGACTTGGCCATCAACTCCTTGATCAGGTGGACCTCACCCTTGCGAATGTATTCCGCTATGAGAGGAGAGTTGAGCAGGACCTCTACCACGGGTGTGCGTCCCTTGCCGTCCTTGCGCGGCAGCAACTGCTGCGCAACCATCGACCTGAGGTTGAGCGACAGGTCCATCCACACCTGGTTGTGCAACGAGGCGGGGAAGAAACTCTGTATCCGGTCCAGCGCCTGGTTGGCATTATTCGCATGCAGGGTACACAAACAGAGGTGGCCTGTTTCAGCAAATGTAAGCGCTTGCTGCATCGTCTCCGCCGCGCGCACCTCGCCGATCAGTATGACGTCCGGCGCCTGGCGCAGGGTATTTTTCAGCGCGACGTCAAACGACTCGGTATCCATGCCCACCTCACGCTGGGTGACAATGCAGCCCGCATGCTCGTGGATGAATTCTATCGGGTCTTCAATGCTGATGATGTGGCCACGGCTATTGTGGTTACGGTAATCAACCATCGCCGCCAGAGAAGTCGATTTACCGGTACCGGTGGCGCCAACAAAAATCACCAGCCCGCGCTTGGTCATCGCGAGCTCTTTGATAATCGGAGGCAGGCCCAGTTCGTCTATCGTGGGGATGACCGACTGAATACGTCGGACGACCATGCCACATTTACCGCGTTGCACAAAGGCGCTGGCGCGAAAACGACCGAGTGATTCAGTACTCATGGCGTAGTTGCATTCATGGTGTCTGCGGAAATCGACCTGTTGGTCCTGCCGCATGGTCGAAAATACCATGTCCCGAGCCTCGTCCTCGGTCAATGCACGCTTGCTTATCGGGTAGATCTGGCCGTCGACCTTGATACTCAGGGGAGCATCCGCCGTGATGAAACCATCCGACGCGCCCTCCTTCACCATGCGCTCCAGCAAGCTATCGATGTTCATACTGACGGTCCTCCCGTGAATGTCAGCAAGG
>JBATOU010000072.1:0-1504 GCA_049291115.1 Ferruginibacter sp. | reverse complement strand
AGGAGACACGGCGGCAAGCGCAGAATGTCCGCGCACTGCGCCCGCTCCGGCGTAAAACGCGGGATAAGAGATTCCCCACATTCCGACTTTCTGGTTATGGCCGGGAAGCGTCTTCAACAAGAACTCGATCGTGTCGTAGGTGTCCGTACTCTCATCGCTACCGCTCTGGCCAGGCTTCAGTAGCGGGCGGATGTTTACCCAGTCTCCTTCGGATTTTCCCCGACCCCGCACATCTTGGAACACCAAAATGTAACCCGCTTCGTTAAGTTTGGGATAGTTCCGGCGAGGGGCTTGTTGCGGCGAGCCCGCTCCATACGGGGTGCGCTCCATCAAGATCGGATACTTTGACGACCGGTCTTTCGGAACAAATGCCACCGTATAGAGCTTCTGTCCGTCGCGCATCGGAATCATGAATTCGCTTGCTTCGTAGCGGTCGCGCCAGTTGCCCTGGGCGGACGCCACCGAGGTTAAAAGCGCAACAAGAAAGAGTGAAATCTCACGGCGGACCATGGCGTATCTTAGCACGGCCCGGACTAAGCCGCGTAGGTGCGCGAGTTCTAAGTCAATCTAGCCCGATTCGGTCAACGGGTCATGCCCGAGATCCGTCTTAGAAAGCCATCCGACCATCGCCCCTAGCACCACGGCGGTTCCCCCGACCAAAATTGCCAACCCGACGCTGTATTGGTGGGCAACCCATCCGAACAGAGGCAATGCAATAGGGGCTGAGCCCGAGAGCGCCCAAATGTGCATCGCAAGTGCCCGTCCGCGAAGGTTTGGCGGCGCAATCAACTGGAACAGCGTATTGGTCGTGTTGAATTGCACGACGGTCGAAAACCCAAGCACGGCAAATAGCGGATATGCCATTTCGCGCGTTCTGGCGAAGCTCAGGGCGACAAGCGCTACGCCGATCGAGGTCATGGCGAGTCTTACAATCACGCTTTTCCACGGCTTCTGCGAAATATAGATGATTGTCAGCAGGCCAGAAATGGAGCCTACGCCAATCGAGACGTAGATTTGTCCAAGGTCTTTCCCCAGTCGCAACACTTCTTCCGCGAACGCAGGAATAAGCGGGATATACGCCAGGCCAAACACCGAAACGGTGGTTTCCATAAGGAAAAGCATTCGTAGCCTTGCCTCGCGGAACGTGTAGTGCAGCCCTTCGGTGAGAAGGTCGTAAATTGGTTGCGGTTCGGCCTTTGACGCGCTGAGGTCAGCCCTCATCACTAGGACCGCGATGATAAGTCCGAGGTAAGACAGCCCATTTGCAAAGTAACAGGCGAATGCGCCAAAGCTCTTGAGCAGAATCCCACCAATTGCTGGGCCCATCACCCGAGACAGGTTAAATGTGAGGGCTTGCAATGGCACCGCGGTCGAGAGTACAGGCTTGGGAACCACGGCCGAAATCAGCGACTGTCGCGTGGGCATTTCTAGGGCGCTAGCGAAACCGTTCAGGACCGCTACCACTAGAATATGCCAGTACTCGACTTGGCGACTGTAGATGAAA
>JBATOU010000071.1:0-4641 GCA_049291115.1 Ferruginibacter sp. | reverse complement strand
GTCCTGCCATCACTAACTTAAACACAACTCTTGGAGTGGCTTCTGCCGAAAGATCGTACAATCTTTCAGGTCTGAACCTTACGCCTGCCGCCGGCAATATTACCGTTACTCCAGGAGCTAATCTCGAAATATCATTAACAAGCGGCGGACCTTATTCTACCACTGCGCTTACTGTTCCCTATACCGGTGGCACATTGGCTTCCACACCGGTTTATGTAAGGATCGCTCCTACTGCACCTGCAGGCGCATTTGCCGGAACAGTTAATAACAGCGGCGGCGGCGCAACAGCAGTAGATGTGAACGTAAGCGGCGGCGTTGCTACCAATTATTACAATACAAAGGCAAATCTTGGCCTGGATAACCTTGGCACCTGGAGCAGTACTTTAGATGGCACCGGGTCTTCTCCCGCCAACTTTACTGATGCCTATGCATATTTCAATGTTGTAAATGCAACCAATACAGCTTTCAATGGTGTATTTGACCTTACAGCCACCACCTCAAGGCTGGTGGTAGGTAATGGCACGGCAGCTTTCAACCTGGTGGTTCCTGCCGGCGTAAATAATATCAGCTCTACCACAAGGGTGGATGTATTGAACAATGCCACACTTACATTACAGAACAATACAAGGCCATTCTTTAACAACCTTGCTACCGGTTCTACTGTTGATTTTGCCCAAACCGGCACTACCCCGGCAGATACTATTAAAGTGCCCGCCATTTCCTATTATAACCTTAAGCTCACCAGCGGCCTTAAGTATTTCTTAAGCGGTACGGTAACTGTAAGGGGTAATTTTACTGCCGATGCGGTGGTTAGCATGAATGGTGCGCTTTCACCATTTACCACCATCAATGCATTTGGTGATGTAACTTTCCAGAACAGTGCGGCATTTGAACCACTGCCAACTGGTGATGCGGCCAGGCTTACCTTAAAAATGAACGGCCCGGGCCCAACGCATAACCTTAACAGCAACGGTACCGATGTGCTGATATTCCGTTTACAACGAGACAGTACAGCTGCCTGTACCGTTAATACCGGTGCAAATACCACCCTCACCCTGGGTAATGCAACTAGTGGCGGTTTATCATGGGGCTCTCCCACTGCAACTCCTGTATTGAACCTTGCATCAAATACCATGACCATCCGCGGCGGTGGCGTGGTAACCAATACAGCCCTCGGTAAAATTGATGCGGCAGATGCAACCATCAATATTGTTAAATCGGCCGGCGCCACACATGCCGGTACACTTAGATTTTTTACGGATGCCGCCCTGGCTAATTTAAACGTAAACCTCGACCCCGCTGTAGTAAGGGATTCTATCCTTATTGCCGACGATGTATTTATCTCGGGCACCCTTACCCTCACAAAAGGTAAAGTGGTGGTGGCCGCAGGTAAGGCATTAAACATGCAAGCCGGCAGTGCGGTAAGCGGTGGAAACCTGCTTTCGTTTGTAGACGGCACCATGGCCAAGTTTGGCAATACCGATTTTGCTTTCCCTGTAGGAAAAGGCGCAAAATTTGCCCCTGCTGCCATCAGCGCCCTGAGCGGCACCGGAAACTTTACGGTAGATTATTTTAACACAGGATACGGTTCTTATACCATTGACCCGGTTACGCTTGGCCTTTACCCCGGGTATGTAGTAAGTTCACGTGAATACTGGAACATCAACCGTACAAATGGTATCAGTGCATTTGTTACACTCAGTTACACAGACGCAAGCAGCAATATCTTTATTCCAAACGCCATCAGGATCGCTCATAACGATCTTACCGATTGGGATGACCTTGGTGGTATACCAAATGCAGGTAATACAACAACTGCAGGTTTTGTAACCACGCCTGCACCTGTAACAGTTTTCAGTCCTTTTACATTCAGCGCCACTTCAGCTGCTGTTTTACCAGTAGCTATTTCTGCTTTCAATGTAGTTAAACAAAACAGCACAGCCAAAATCAGCTGGACCACTCAACAGGAAACCAACAGCCGTGAGTTCATAGTAGAGCGTTCTGCCAATGGCCGTAACTGGACAGCCATCAAAACCCTGGCCGCGGCCGGAAACAGCAGTACCGCCATCAATTATTCATCAATCGATGAAAGTCCTGCCAAAGGTTATAACTATTACCGCGTGAGGATGATCGATATGGATAATAAATTCACCCTGACTGCGGTGAAACAGCTTTATTTCTCTGCTGTGTACAGCATAGCCGTATCGCCAAACCCTGCTTCAGATTTCATTAAAGTGGATGTGGCGGGCAACAGCGGCAAAGCCTATACTGTTTCTGTAACAGATGCAGCCGGAAGAAAAGTTTACGAAACAAAATCAAGCGATGCGTTTGTAAACATCCCTGCTGCTACATTTACCAAAGGGGTATATGTGGTTAAAGTTGCCGATGAAGGAAATATACTTACACAAAAAGTAGTGCTGCAATAAACAATTGCTGAACTGTAATAATAAAAAACGCCGGGTTAAGCCGGCGTTTTTTATTATTGAACAAACTCAATATCATCGGGATGAACCGGCTGCTTTCCTTTTAAGCGAAGAAAGATATTGCCTACCGTAACCACATCCTTTTGGCAATAAACGGCAATGCGCTGCAGGTCGTTTTCTTTCCAGTAAATATCCCCCACCATGCTGCCGTCTATATCATCTTTGGGCGATGGCAGTCCTAAAGCGGCTGCCAGCAGTTTTAAAGAAGTAAAATGCTTGTAATCGCCAAAACGCCAGTACTGGAATGTATCCACCAGGTTGGTTTCCCAGGGTTTCATGTTCTGAAAATCGAGGAAACGTGGAATGGGAATATGGTTTATCAGCAGCCTGCGGCAGATAAAGGGAATATCAAATTCCTTAATATTATGCCCGGCAAAACACCATTTGCTGTTAATGCTCTCGATCTTGTGAATGGTGGCAAGAAAATCAGTAAGGATCATTTTCTCCTCGTGGCCGTAAAAAGATTTCACCCTCATGCGCAACTGGGGTTCCTTGGTAAAATACCCCATACTGATACAAACGATCTTGCTGAACTCTGCCATAATACCGGCCCGCATGGGATAAAATTCCCCGGCTGTTACGCCTTCGGGCAACTGGCGTTCCACTTTTTCTTCCCATAAATGTTTCCAGTCTTCATTGAGCCCGTCAAAAGAAGGATGTTCACTTACCGTTTCAATATCAATGATGATGATGTCTTCGGTGCGGATATGCTGCATACAACCAGATTTTAAAATGAATTTACAAAAATTCCGGTTGATGTTCCAAAATTTTATTTCTCTATTAATCCGTATTTTAGCCGTAAATAAACGAGGTTTTATGCAAAAAGAACAGCGGAAAAAATTCAACGAAGCGTATAAAAAGGAAAACTATATTGCTTATGAGCAAAAAATAGAGGCCATCCACCCTGGCTCGCTCGATTTCCGTAATGCCGAAACACCGGTATTTGTGCCCAAAGATTTTAAAGATAAAATGCTGGCCGCCTGCGAAGATATCATTGATGTGCTGGTGGCGCCCCATTTTAAAGAACTTACCGAACGCAGCATTCCCGCAGATGTTCGTATGCCGGGTGAAGATACCCATACTCAATTCATTGCATTCGATTTTGGCGTTTGCCAGAATGATAAGGGCGAACTGGAACCGCAGCTGATAGAAATGCAGGGCTTTCCCACTCTGTTCGCCTTCCAGAGTTTTCACAGCATGCTTACGGCCGAATATGCCCATTTGCCCGGCAATTATTCTGCTTACCTGAACGGCTACAACAGGGAAACCTATATTCAGCTTCTCAAGGAGATCATTGTGGGCAATATGGATCCCAAAAACGTGATCCTGCTCGAAATTTTTCCGGAGCAGCAAAAAACAAGGATCGATTTTTATGCCACTGAACAACTGCTGGGCATAAAAACCGTTTGTTTAACCAAACTAAAAGCCGATGGAAAAACGTTGTATTATGAAGACGAATCGGGCAAAATTACTGTAAAGCGCATCTATAACAGGGTTATTTTCGACGATCTGCAAAAACAGGAAAATCTGCCCCCGATCATCGATCTTAAAAAAACATATGAGGTTGAATGGGTTCCGCATCCGCATTGGTTTTACCGCATCAGCAAGTTTACCCTGCCGTTTATAAATAATGCCTATGTGCCAGAAACATTTTTCCTCAACGAAATAAAGCAACCGGTAAACCTGGCCGAATATGTATTGAAACCTCTTTTCTCGTTTGCCGGCATGGGTGTGGTAATTGATATAACACAGTCAGATATTGATGCCATACAAGACCCCGAAAACTGGATACTGCAGCGCAAAGTAAATTATGCCCCTGTTATAGAAACACCCGATGAGCCCGCCAAGGCAGAGATCAGGCTGTTCTATTTCTGGAAAGACGAATGGGCCAGGCCGGTTGGCGTTCATAACCTGGCAAGACTGAGCAAGGGAAAAATGATAGGAACACGTTATAATAAAGACAAAGAATGGGTTGGCGGGAGCGTGGCTTTTTTTGAAGAATAAATCGTTAATGCAGGGTTGATACAGGTGTGAGGCTGTCTCAAAAGGGCAGCCTCTTTTTATTTAGGTAATTCACATTTGTAGATAAGTAAAGTTTATTTTAGAAGATGTGTGCATGAAAGTTGCTGTTTAATGGTCATGGCAAAAGGACCCGTGT
>JBATOU010000070.1:0-2152 GCA_049291115.1 Ferruginibacter sp. | reverse complement strand
AAAAAAATCGACCGCAATATGGGCAACCAGATCGCAAACGGTTTGCGTGCCTGGGCCGAAAGCAAAGGGGTAACCCATTTTACACACTGGTTTCAACCGCTTACCGGTGCTTCTGCAGAAAAGCATGATTCATTTTTTACCCTTAAAGGCGATGGTACACCCATTGAAGAATTTGAAGGCGGCGCCCTCATTCAGCAGGAACCTGATGCGTCTTCTTTCCCCAGCGGCGGCCTGCGTGCCACTTTTGAAGCACGTGGCTACACTGCATGGGACCCTTCTTCCCCCGCATTTATTATGGAAATAGGCAAGGGAAGAACCTTGTGCATCCCCACCATTTTTGTTTCTTATACGGGTGAATCGCTCGACACCAAAACACCGCTGCTTAAAGCCATTGTAGCCATCGATAAAGCTGCCGTGGATGTATGCCAGTATTTCGACAAAAATGTAACCAGGGTTACGGCCACACTGGGCTGGGAACAGGAATATTTTGTAGTAGATGCAGGACTTGCTAATGCCCGTCCCGACCTTACCTTAACAGGCCGCACCGTTTTTGGCCATGCACCTGCAAAAGGACAGCAGCTCGAAGATCATTATTTTGGCGCCATACCCGAAAGGGTCTATGCCTTTATGCGTGATTTTGAAGATGAATCTTACAAACTGGGCATTCCCCTGCGCACAAGGCATAATGAAGTAGCTCCCGCACAATTTGAATGTGCCCCTATTTATGAAGAGGCAAACCTGGCAGTTGACCACAATACCCTGCTCATGGACATTATGGACCGTGTGGCCAAACGCCATAACCTGAAAGTGCTGCTCCACGAAAAACCATTTGCCGGTATCAACGGAAGCGGCAAACATAATAACTGGAGCCTGGCAACAGATACGGGTGTAAATCTTTTAGGCCCCGGCAAAACGCCCAAAACAAACCTGATGTTCCTCACCTTCTTTATAAATACCATTAAAGCAGTGCATGATTATGCAGAACTGCTGAGGGCTGCCATTGCCAGTGCAGGAAACGATCATCGCCTGGGGGCAAACGAAGCACCACCAGCCATCATTTCCATCTTCATTGGTAAATATCTTACAGATGTGCTGGACCAGATCGAAAAACGTGTGGGCGATAAATTTGATGAAACTGATGAGGCTATGCTTAAACTCGATATTCATAAAAGCATACCAGAACTCATGCTCGATAATACCGACCGCAACCGCACATCGCCATTTGCATTTACCGGGAATAAATTTGAATTCCGTGCCGTTGGATCATCGGCCAATTGTGCACATGCCATGACCACATTAAATACCATCATGGCCGAAACACTGAAGAATTTTAAAACGGAAGTGGATGCACTTATTGAAAAAGGCGACAAAAAAGAAGTGGCCATCATGCACATTCTTCAGAAATATATTGTAGAAAGCAAAAAAGTGCTCTTCGAAGGCGATGGATACAGCGAAGAATGGGCCAAGGAAGCCAAAAAACGTGGCCTGCCAAATGTAAAGACCACCCCACTCGCACTGGATGCTTATGCGTCAGACAAGGCAAAAAAATTGTTCGAAGACAATGATATCTATAATCACCTCGAACTGGAAGCCCGCCACGAAATTATGCTGGAGGATTATATTAAGAAAGTACAGATTGAAGCCAGGGTGATGGGCGAACTGGCCACTACGTACATTTTGCCTTCTGCGGTTAAATATCAAAACGTGCTGGTTCAAAATATTAAAGGCCTCAAAGAAGCAGGGTTAAAGCCAGGTGCTTACGCCAACCAGTTGCAGGTACTTGAAAAAATAAGCGAACACATCAATACCATGAGCGATCATGTGGAAAAAATGATCGAAGCACGAAAAAAAGCCAATAAGATCGAAGATACCCGCAAGCGTGCCATTGCCTATTGCGATGATATTAAAGAAAAGTATTTTGACACTATACGGTACCATGTAGATAAGCTGGAACTCGTAGTGGATGATTCTTTCTGGACGCTCCCAAAATACAGGGAAATTTTGTTCCTGAGATAATTGAAAAAATGAGGCTGTCTCAAAAGGGCAGCCTCTTTTTATTTAGGTAATTCACATTTGTAGATAAGTAAAGTTTATTTTAGAAGATGTGTGCATGAAAGTTGCTGTTTAATGGTCATGGCAAAAGGACCCGTGT
>JBATOU010000069.1:0-67329 GCA_049291115.1 Ferruginibacter sp. | reverse complement strand
CGGGTCCTTTTGCCATGACCATTAAACAGCAACTTTCATGCACACATCTTCTAAAATAAACTTTACTTATCTACAAATGTGAATTACCTAAATAAAAAGAGGCTGCCCTTTTGAGACAGCCTCTTTTACTTTTTGGTCATTTCCTAAAAACATTGATACCAAAAGCCCGGTTAATAAAAAAAATAAACCAGCCCGGCATCAATCAGTCCAAATCTTAATTGCTATTCACAGGTTTTCCACTTTCATGAAACACGAAACAGGTTTTTAATCCGGCATCTCTTTTCTTCTTCAAGAAAAAATCTTCCTGCAGATTTGCAAACCATCGTTCATTAACTTTACCGCATGAGTAAAACAAAGTCGGCTTTCTTTTGCCAGAACTGCGGATACGAAAGTGCAAAGTGGCTGGGTAAATGCCCCTCCTGCAATGAGTGGAATACGTTTGTGGAAGAAGTGATCGTTAAAGGAACCGATAAACAGTTAAAAGATGAATGGAAAGATTTCAGCGGCCTCTCCCGCCAAAAGACCATTCTCATAAATGACGTAAGCAGTGCCGAAGAAAAAAGAATTGTAACCACCGATGCGGAATTGAACCGTGTATTGGGTGGTGGCATAGTACCGGGAAGCATAGTATTAGTAGCAGGCGAACCGGGCATTGGTAAGAGCACACTCTTCCTGCAAATTGGTTTACAACTTAATAAAACCCGCACCCTGTACATCAGCGGAGAAGAAAGTGAGCAGCAGATAAAGATGCGTGCCGACCGTATTGGTGCTGCCAGCGATGAATTTTATCTTTTAACCGAAACCAATACCCAAACGATTTTCCAGGAAATAAAAAAACTGAAACCACAGCTGGTGATCGTTGATAGTATTCAAACCCTGCAATCGCCCTTTGTAGAATCGGGACCAGGCAGTATAAGCCAGATAAGAGAAACAGCTGCCGAACTGCAGCGCTATGCAAAAGAAACGCATACGCCTGTTTTTCTCATTGGTCATATTACCAAAGACGGAAACATTGCAGGCCCAAAAATACTGGAGCACATGGTAGATACGGTTTTACAGTTTGAAGGCGACCGGCATTATGCCTACCGCATTTTGCGCACGCTGAAAAACCGTTTTGGCTCCACCGCCGAACTGGGTATTTACGAAATGACCGGCGAAGGGATGCGCCCGGTACAAAACCCCAGCGAAATTCTTATTACCCAAAAAGAAGAAGCACTCAGCGGTATTGCCATTGCTGCCACTATTGAAGGCATACGGCCATTGCTCATAGAAACCCAGGCCCTGGTTACACAAAGTGTTTACGGTACGCCGCAACGAACCGTGAGTGGTTTCGACCTGCGCAGGCTCCAGTTGTTACTGGCCGTTTTAGAAAAAAGAGGTGGTTTTCATTTTGGCGTAAAAGATGTATTTGTAAACATTGCCGGTGGCATTAAGGCCGAAGATCCCAGCATTGACCTGGCCATTGTTAGCGCCCTGCTCAGCAGTTATGAAGATGTGCCCTTGCCGCAAAATATCTGCTTTGCAGGCGAAGTGGGCTTAAGCGGCGAAATACGTGCCGTTAACCGCATAGAGCAGCGTATAGCCGAGGCAGAGAAACTCGGTTTCGAAAAGATCATTGTGAGCAAATACAGCGCTAAATCGCTCGGCAAATTTAAAACTGGTATTGAAGTGATCGCCCTGGGCAAGGTGGAAGAATTGTACCAGTTATTGTTTTAAAGCTGTGCATGAAGGGGCCTTGAATGAAAAGCGAAAACAAAGTGTAAGAACACTGCCGGTGAATTATACCGCTGAAATTAGTTTACCATTTACGTTCCGCTTACCTGTTAGTGAAGCAATAAAGAACTACATTGGCGAATATCTCTGAAATCGTTCTTTGTTGACAAACACACCGCATAAAACAGGGCATTTTTATTTTACAGCTTATCTTTAAACAAAAATTACAACCATGCCATCAACAAAAATTACCATTATGCCCAATGGCTCCGCCAGGGTGGAGGGAGATTTTGAAATAGTGGATAAAGAAGGAAACCTGTATGACCTGGGCGGTCGTGAGCTGGTATCGCTTTGCCGCTGCGGCCTTAGTGCCAACAAACCCTTTTGCGACGGATCGCACAAAGGTCATTTTGAACATGAGGCCAGGGCCTTTGCACTGCCTCCCAAAAAAACAGAATAACTATCCAAAAATATCATTGAGTACAGAAGCCAGGTGTACTCCACCTTCGAGCAATTGTGTGTTGAGGGTGGCCAGGTACATATAATTGTATTTGTAATCGAGCCGCTGATCAGGCTCCTTAATGTCGGCGTATAACTTCTCGGCTACCTGGTAACTTTTAAACACCCATTCGGTCATGGGCGTTAAACGTATTTGCTCCCGCTGCTGCTTTGTAGTATGATTGATAACGGCAGCATATTCTGTATAACTCAGTTGCTGATGACCTATCAGGTCTTCATCCCAAACCCGGTGGAGGTTAGAAGTGTTGTTGAACCATTTCACCTTTATACCATTTCCACCACGGTCATCGGGGCGACCAACATGCATGGGCTGATGCAGATCGCCAACCAGGTGAATAAGAAATTTAAGATTGAACTGTTTTTGCTCAAGCGTAAGATCTCCTCTTTTCAGTTCGGCTATCAAAAAATTAATGCGGTTGTAAATATTAAAGCCTGTGCTTGTTTCAAGATAGCGTTTAACAGAATCGTAGCTGAGTCCTGTATTCAGGTTCACGTAATGCCAGGGATCGAGGTGCTTTTGGGTGGTATCTGATTTTATAAAATCGCTCCAGTTGCTGGCCATGGCAATACTTTCGGTTCCCAAAATGGCAGCCACCTGTTTTTTGGCCCTCCTGGTCAAATAACTATCTGCCACCTGGCCCACCACCCGGTGCCCTGTTTGGCCCCAGGCAAATGATTCTGCTGGAATATAAATACATATGGCCCAAACCAGGAGTTTTATAAGAAAGTTTTTCATCATGGTAATTTTATTTCCTTCGCAAAGTAAAGAATAAACCTTTATAGTTAAACTTTATGGCCATAAGAACGTCGAACCCATAGGTTTAACTATTTTTGCAGTTCCGGCATCAGGCGGAAAAAAATTATGAGCCAACAAACAGACGACAAAGAGCTATTGATACAGTTTAAGGATCCGGCTACAAAAGAGCGGGCCTATACTGCCATCATTAAAAAATACCAGGAAAAACTGTACTGGCATATCCGCCGTATGGTGGTGGAACACGAAGATGCCAATGATGTACTGCAGAATATGTTCATCAAGGTTTGGAGAAATCTCGACAATTTTCGTGAAGACAGCCAGCTTTATACCTGGCTTTACCGTATAGCCACCAACGAAAGCCTTACCTTTTTGGAGCAGGCCAAAAAGCGGAGTACCCTCTCTATTGGCGATGATGAGGAAAACTACCTTGCTAATAAATTACAGGCCGATAAGGATTTTGATGGCAAAAAACTGGAATGGAAATTACAATTGGCCATACAGCAACTGCCTGAAAAACAACGTGCTGTGTTTAATTTGCGGTATTTTGAGGAGATGCCCTACGAAGAAATGAGCCGGGTACTCGAAACCAGCGAAGGCGCCCTGAAAGCCAGCTACCACCACGCAGTAAAAAAAATTGAAGATTATATACTTAACCATTAAACCAGCAGCTAAAAAAGCCGTCTAAACAACGTGAGCAACAGGCAACACATATTAAACGAGTTATCTCAAATAAGCCCCGCAGTGGCCAGCATCCCGTTCAGGAATGTTTTTACCGTGCCGGAGGGCTATTTTGAAAAACTGCCGCAGGCATTACTGCTTAATACTAAAGCAGAAGCCGGCCCCGGGGTTTTTAACTCAAATATCTTTACCGTACCCGATGGATATTTTGAAGGGCTGGCGGGCAATATCATGGATAAAATAAAGGCCATGGATAATGATGCCCGGGAAGAAATTACCAGTATTTCTCCCTTTATTTCGGGGATAGATAAGAAAAATATGTTCAGTGTGCCGGATGGATATTTTGATCATCTTGCAGGACATATTACCAAACGCATTTCAGCAGTTACAGAAGAAACCATGGCTATTTCTGAAACGGTGGCGGTCATTGGAAACAAAAATGTTTTTGATATACCACCCGGTTATTTTGATGCCCTGGAAGATGATATACTGGAAGCACTCCCAAAGCAGGCCAAACTGGTTCAAATGCAACCCCGCCGCTCTGTGTTCCGTTATGCTGCAGCGGCTGTAATAACCGGCCTGTTGGGCATAAGCCTTTTCTTTATGTTTGATAAGAAAGATGGTGACGGTATGCCTGATAAGGAGATAATGGCAAAAGCAAACCAGATACTTAGTGATAATAGTTTTGAAGCAGAGCTTGACAAACTTTCTGCTGCTGATATTGAAAATTATCTTTCCGAAAACGGCGGGCAGGATGTAACGGCAGCCCTGGTAGCCAACAGCGCCGTAGAAAACAGCAGCTCCTTACCCGAAGCCGAAGATTATATTTTTGACGAGAAAACACTGGATAAATATTTAAATAAAATAAATTTAAACAGCAACTAATTACCTCCCTTTTGAAAACCTTAAATTAATTAGAAATGAAAAAGATTTTACTTGTATTAGTCGTGCTTTTTGGAATGGTTTCATTTGCCCTGGCTCAACCTGGCCCGGGAATGGATCCTGAAAAGCGGGAACAGAAAATAAAAGCTTTATACATCGCTTTCATAACCAAAGAAGTCAAATTAACAGAGTCAGAAGCACAAAAATTCTGGCCAATACATTCTGAATTTGATTCTGAAATGATGGCGTTAAGGTCTGAAAAAGACATCATAAAACGGGATGAAGCGATGTTGAATATTATGAAAAAGTACCAGGACAGGTTTACAAAAGTTGTAGGCGCCGAACGTACAAATACTTTTTACCGTGTAGATAGAGAATTTAGAAAAAAGATGATTGAAAAACTACAACAAGTACGTCAGCAAAGGGAAGGCGGCAATTTCCGCCCCCGCAATAAAGCTGCCCAGGATCCCAATTGGCAATAAACATTTTCTCCCGGGATATATGGTTTTTGATATAGAAACCCCTTCTTCACCGAAGGGGTTTCCTTTTTCTATTTGTAAGCAGCTATCTTAAATACATATATACTTGAAAAATAAAGCTAATAAAGTTGGCCGTAAATAAAATTCCCCTAAATTTGCTCAGGTGTTTTTCATAGGTTAGCAACGGCCAGCTCTTTTTAGGGCAGGCCTTCTTTTTTTTACAGCGTTATAAAAGGCGTTTTTGCATCGTGGTAAAACAGGAAGGTCCAGTTATTTTGCTGCCCTTCTTCCCACCACTGCTGCCTCAGTTCCATGGCTTTTTTTCCATCGTGATCATATTTGGCAATGAACTTGTTTTTCATCTGCTGCAGCTGGGGTGCTTCATCGCCGCCAAAAAAAATGGTTTGGCCATCTTCCTCTATCCAGAATACAATATGGTGCGGGCAATGGGCGCCCGAATGTGCGTAACGGATATACCCTTCAATAATGCCCCCTTCTTCGGGCAATAATTCCACATTACCTGCATTTTGCAAAATGGCAAACTCGTTGGCAACATAGGACTTACCGTTTTTCTCTATGCCATAATCCAGTTCTTTTTCATTGAGGTAATAAACTGCATTGGGAAAGCTGAAAAAAGAGGTATTAAGTATCTTATCTTCTATGGCCACGCCGCCAGCATGGTCTTTATGAAGATGGCTGAGTAAAACCATGGTCACGTCCATCGGACTGATGCCATTATTGAGCAGGTTCTGGTGAATTTGCAGGGTTCCGTCGGAAGTGCTGTAGCCAAGCCCCGTATCAATGAGTATCACATCCTTTTTTGTTATAACGCAAAAAGGGTTTATTTCTACCAGGATGCTTCCTGCGGGCCGGTCTTTGAGGCTGTCGTTTTCTATATTGAAAGGAATGAATTTTTTAGAAATGTCGATGGAAAATGTTCCTTCACTCAGGGGAATGATTTGCATTGGACAAAAATAAGGCCTCTTCTTCAATCCGCCTCATTGCCATACGGGGATTACCTTAATACCATTTGCCTATCGGCATCCAGTTTAATTAAAATAAAAAGCAGGATGGTGAAAGTGATAAGTGAGGAACCGCCATAACTCATCAGCGGGAGCGTAATACCTATTACGGGGGCCAGGCCTACGGTTACACAAATATTTACGGTAACATGAAAGAAAATGATGGCCGCCACGCTGTATGCATACACCCTGCTGAATACACTCCGCTGCCGCTCTGCAATCTTTATGATCCGCAACAGCAACGTAAGATAAAGCAGCACCACAAATGCACTTCCCAGGAAGCCAAAGTTTTCGCCTACAGAAGTAAATATAAAGTCGGTATGCTGCTCGGGTACAAAATCGCCCTGGGTTTGCGTTCCTTTTAAAAAACCTTTGCCGGCAAAGCCACCGGAGCCAATAGCAATTTTCGACTGTTTAACATTATACTTTTGACCTTCGGTCTTTTTCTGTTGTTCTTTGATTTCTTCCGGAGTAAGCACCACCGTTTTATCTGCAAAAGGATTATCAACGCCCACCATGGCAAAGATGCGGTTTGCCTGGTATGGCTTAAATACATTTTTAAAAACAAATGGAATGACTATGCCAACAAATAAGCAGGCGAATAACCAAATACCAATCATAAGCAGCAACGACTCAATTCTTTTACGCAAACGCCGCCAGTTAAGTATAATGATCAGGAGGAGTATTACCGTGAAAGCTATGATCAGTGTAAATGGTTTAAAAAGAAGTGAAACAACCAATAACACTGCCATAGCAACGCCCACAATAAGGTATCCTGCCGGTAAGCCTTCCCGGTACATGGGTATCAGGAATGAAAAATATACGAGTGCCAAACCGGTTTCACCCTGCAATATGGAAAAAACAGCAGGAGTAAATGCAATGGCTGCACCTATCAGCTGGGCCCTGGGTTTACTAAAATCAGTATCGGGCATAGAAAGAAATTTCGACAGAGCCAATGCCGTGAATATTTTACAGAGTTCTACCGGTTGCAGGTTCATAAAGCCGAGCGGGATCCAGCTTTTAGATCCCTTGATCTCTTTACCCAGCACAAAAGTGAGCAGGATGAGTACAATACCCACCAGGTAAGAAAGATTGGCCGTGGCCGTAAAAAATTTACTGTCGGTGAGCAGGATGAAGGTGGCCAGTACGATGCAGGCCATAAAAAAATAAAACTGCTTGCTGTAATTCTTCTTAAAGGCCAAAAAACTCTGTACCAGTTCATCGCCGGTTTTGTATTCAACAGAAAAAATGCAAACCAGGCCCACTATAACCAGCATGGCATAAAGCCAAACCACGATCCAGTCGACCCCTTTCGATATGCTGGGATTTTGCCGGCTCATGGATTGGGATTTTTTGTACTGTCTTTTGAAGGAAGATTGTTCTTACTATCAGGCAAGATCATATCCGTATTTGGCAATACCGGAACAGAATCTTTTTTATCCCGCTTCTTTTGCTCTAACAGCTCTTTGGTAACTTTTTCTACATCTTCCTTGTTTATTATTTCCGGCTCTTCTTCAATTTCGAGTGTGTCTTTAATGATCTGGATATATCCTTTGGCGATCAGGTAGGCAGAATCTTTTGAATGGCGCATGGAGTCGAGCCTGCGAATTTCGTCGTTTATACGTTTGGGTATCAGGTTAAGTTTAGACAAGGTTTCGATCTGTGCAATACGCCTCTTATCTGTTATCGAATCTTTCAGGTATTTTTCGATCATCAGGCCACAAATAGGAGCGGCCCAGGTACCGCCAAAGCGGCCACTGTTTTCGAGCACGCACATGATGGCGATCTTAGGATTTTCTCTTGGTGCAAAAGCACAGAAAAATGTGTGATTGGGTTGCTTCACTGTACCGTTCAGGTAATTTTCCACTGTTCCGGTTTTGCCGCAAACAACGATATCTTTTACCTTTGCTCCCATACCGGTACCACCATCCACAACACCCTGCATACCGTCGTGCACGGCTTCATAAATACTGTCGGCGATCTCTATTGCTTCTCTTTTTTTCTTAAAATTTTCGAGCATGCCAAATTTATCACCGCCGGCGATTGAATCCACTACGTGTGGAGTATAATACCAACCTTTATTGGCAATATAGGCCATTTCATTGGCCACCTGTATGGGCGTTACATCCACTTCGCCCTGCCCGATACTCACCGAGCGGAAACTGCAGTAGTTCCATTTCCCTTTTCCGAATGATTTATTATAAAAAGCCGGGGTTGGAATGGTGCCTCTTTTTTCAGAAGGCAGGTCAACCCCAAGCCGACGCCCCAGGCCAAATGCATACATATACTGGTTCCAGGCAGAAAGGCTGCTGTCGATAGAAGGGTAAATCGGGTTATTAATCACTCTTTGCATTACGGTGGCAAAATAGGTATTATCACTGATGCGTATGGCGTTGCGAAGATCAAAGGTTCCATAATCAAGGCAGCGCATGGGCCTTCCGCTTCCGCAACCGTAAAATGCACCCCCGCAACTTACCCTGAAATCGGTAGTGATAACACCCTCATGCAAACCCACCAGGGCCTGTAATGTTTTAAAAGTGGAACCGGGGGAGTAGGAAGCGCTTACAGTTCGGTTCATTAAAGGTTTGGCCGGATTTAAAAACAGATCGGAAAAATATTTTCTTCTTTCGGCGCCAATTAATTGCGATGGGTCATAGGTAGGAGCACTCACCATCGCCAATATACCACCTGTTTTTGGATCAATTGCCACTACTGACCCCAGTTTATTTTCCAGGAGCTTTTCGCCTAACTGCTGCAATTCTATGTCAATGGATGTGTACAGGTTTTGACCTGCAATAGCTGTGGTATCGAATTTGCCGTTTTCGAGCGGCTCGGTAAGGCGGTTCTTATTATCCCGTTTCCAATACTGGATACCCCGCTGGCCCATCAATACTTTTTCGTAACTTCTTTCAATTCCGGTCATACCGGCATAGTCGCCGGGCTGGTATCCTTCCTCTTTATGCCTTTTCAGAAAATTGGTATCCACCTCGGCAGTATAACCCAGAACATTGGCCGCAGCCTGAAACGGGTAGCGCCTTACCGAACGTTCCTGTAAATAAAATGCCGGGGCAAAACGAAAAATATTTTCGTTGAGCATGGCCATCTTATCATCGGTTAGCATGGCCTCAAATACAGATGACCGGGCCCGCCCGTTTTTAATGATGACCTCCACCAGTTTTTTCATAAAGGCGGCAGAATCTATATTGAGTATGTTACAAAGCCTGGCGGTATCCACCCCTTTCAGTTTATTGGGCGTTACCATTAAATCGTAAATGAGTTTATTCTGCAGTAAGGGTTTTTTATGCCGGTCAAACACAAGGCCCCGGTCGGGGTAGATCACTTTCCTGAATTTACCAATATCGTCGGCCATTACCTTGTACTCATCTGTAAAAAGCTGCAGGCTGGCCAGCCGGGCAATAATGACCAGGGCCATGCCTATGAAAACAAGCATGATCACATTTTTCCTTGATTGATTATAAACCGGCATTGATAAAGGGCAGATGATTTTATATTAAACGGTAAGCATGTACCAATATTATGATTTACGAAATTAAACAGTATTGGTCTTGAATTTCTGCCTCCGGGTAAAAATTAATTCCGTTATTAAGATCAGGAGTATACTGATGACCGTTGATAAAATGGTTTTTATCAAAAAATACCAGATGTTACCAAACTGCCAGGCTTCGAGGAAGAAAAGCCAGGCATTGTGCAGCAGGCTTAAAACGGCCACCAGGGTAAAGTAGGCGGCAAAAGTACCCATGCTCTTTACGGATGGCTCTTCGTAATTGAAATCGGTACCCTGTTGCGGAGCCAGCAGGTTTACCAGGAAGGGTTTTACATACGCTATAAGCACACAGGCTGCTGCATGAAAGCCGGGGTGGTGCCGGAAACTGTCGAGCGTAAACCCTAAAGCAAAAGCGGTAAGCATCAGCAGCATACGGGGCATTTTAAAAGGCAGCCAGATGATGAATAAAAAATACAGGTAGGGTGTTACCATCTGGTGCAGGTGGATTTTGTCGAGCACAAAAACCTGTACCAGTATGAACAGTATAAACCGTACTATGTATTTCAGCAGTCCGGGCATTTATTATTGTTTGTTTGCTTTATCGAGTAATTGCTTAACGGGTGCAGCCTGGTTATTTACAATAGCGTACACGTACTCGAGGTTATAAAAATTGGCGGCCGTTTTTAGTTTGATGTTCAGGTTACTGGTGCCGCTTTCTTCATATACAGCATCCACCCTGCCCACCATCAATCCTTTGGGGAAAGTTGTACTGAGACCACTGGTTACCACCGAATCGCCCTTTGCCACCACGGTTCCTTTGGGAATATTCTTAAGGGTAATCATGTTAGGCTGTTTGCCATCCCAGTTAAGGGTTCCGGCTTCGCCTGTTTTAAAAAGCCTGGCGCTGATATGGCTGTCTTTGTGCAGCATGCCCATTACTACCGCATAGTCGCCGCTCAGATCCGTTACAATACCCACCACCGCATTGTTTACATCTATAACCCCCATGCCAATGCTGAATTTATTTACATTGGGCCCGTAAACAACAATAAAATTGTTTTGCATGGCAACAGAATTGGAGACCACTTTCGCCGAAAGATAGGTATGGGTGCGGTATTGCTCTATAGAATCTATACGTATGGTATCTGTAATGGTTTTAACCGATGAGTCGGGCAGGGCAAAATTTTCTTTCAGTTTATTCAGCAATCTTTCATTGGCCTTCAGCAGCGAATCGTTTGTTTGTTTCAGGTCAAAATAATATTCAACGGTATTGTATTGCTTATTAATAGTGCCTGTAAGCCTGTTGGCGGTTCCGGTAAAAATGGCATTATGGTAACGGCTGTAATGGCCAATGAGGAAAATGCAAAATGCCTGCAGCAGCAGGAAAGTGAGTAAGTGAAAATAACGGCGGATGAAAGCGAAAATATTACGCACGCAGGATCAATATTTAATTTAAAAATTCTAAATACTAAAACAGGATGCCTTAGAATTTAGAATTTTATTTTTGAGAATTTATCCGCTTATCTCATTACAAAGGGGTAGCGGTCGTAGTTTTTCAACGCAATGCCCGTACCGCGTACCACGCTCTTCAGCGGGTCTTCGGCCACATGCACCGGCAATTTGATCTTGGCTGCCAGCCTTTTATCGAGGCCACGCAGCAAGGCTCCGCCACCGGTAATGTACAGGCCACGCCTGTAAATATCGGCTGCCAGTTCGGGAGGCGTTGTTTCCAGGGCCTTTAGAATAGCTTCTTCTATTTTGAAAATACTTTTATCCAATGCTTCTGCAACTTCCTGGTAGCTAACCATCACCTGTTTTGGGATGCCGGTTACAAGATCGCGGCCGTTAACGGGTATATCATCCGGAGGGTTATCGAGGTCTTTGGTGGCAGCGCCCACCTGGATCTTGATCTGTTCTGCGGTACGTTCACCGATCAACAGGCTATGGTAACGGCGCAGGGCCTCCATGATATCGCCTGTAAATTCATCGCCTGCCACCCTGATGCTCTGGTCACATACGATACCGGCCAGGGCAATTACGGTAATACCTGTGGTACCACCGCCAATATCGATGATCATATTGCCCACCGGCTCTTCCACATCTATACCAATACCAAGTGCGGCAGCCATGGGTTCGTGAATAAGGTAAACTTCTTTTGCGCCTGCCTGTTCGGCACTGTCACGCACGGCACGTTTTTCCACTTCGGTAATACTGCTGGGAATGCAGATCATCATGCGCCAGCTTGGTGCAAACAAAGGCTTTTTAGGATACACCAGTTTGATCAATTCCCTGATCATGAGCTCGGCAGCATTAAAATCGGCTATCACACCATCTCTCAGGGGCCTTACCGTTCGGATACTTTCATGGGTTTTTTCATGCATCATGAGCGCTTTTTTGCCAACTGCCAGTAAATTCTTGGGGTTGTTGCGGTCGAGCGCCACAATAGAAGGTTCATTTACCACCACTTCATCATTATGAATGATAAGGGTATTGGCGGTTCCGAGGTCTATCGCAATTTCCTGCGTGAAAAAATTAAATATTCCCATGGTTGTTTAAACGAAAAACTTATTGAATTTAGTTTGCGCAAAGTTGAAGTAAAATATTGGATAAACAACAACAAAACATTTTTTTTTGAAACATTATTTGCTTTGTTTGAGAATAACACAAAACCTTAACAACCTGCTTTAACATTAACGGATAAAATGGCCTATTTATTTGAATTCGTACCCAATATCTGAGCGGAAATACATGTCATCAAAATGGAGTTGTTCGAGCAGGTAATTTGATTGTTCAACAGCTTCGGTGATGTTATCGCCAAAAGAAGTAACCGCCAGCACCCGTCCTCCTCTTGTAAGCACTTTGCCATTGGTTTTTTCGGTACCGGAGTGGAAGATGATACTTCCGGGGATGTTAACCGTATCAAGACCTTCAATTGGCAGGCCGGTTTCATATTTGCCCGGATAACCGCCGCTTACCGCCACAACAGTTACGGCAGCCTGGGCATCTGTTTCAACAGTAATGCCGGCAAGCCTCTGCCCGGATGTGGCCAGGAGCAGTTCCACCAGGTCGTTTTTGATCCTGGGCATTACCACTTCTGTTTCGGGATCGCCCATACGGCAATTGTATTCTATCATATAAGGGTTGCCGTTATCCACCATCAAGCCAAGGAAAATGAATCCCCGGTATTCCAGTTTTTCTTTTTGAAGTCCGGCCAGGGTAGGCTCCACGATCTGTTTCACTACTTTTTGCCGGAGTGCTTCATCATAAAAAGGAACCGGGCTTACGGCGCCCATTCCGCCGGTATTGAGACCGGTATCTTTTTCGCCCACCCGCTTATAGTCTTTTGCCTCGGGGAGTAATACATAATTTATACCGTCGGTAAGAAGAAAAACGCTCATTTCTATGCCCTGCAGAAACTGTTCTATCACCACTTTTCTTCCGGCCTCGCCAAATTTTGAACGCAGCACCATCAGCTCAAATTCTGCCAGTGCTTCTACATGATTGGTACAAATGACCACTCCTTTTCCTGCAGCCAGGCCATCAGCCTTTAATACAACCGGCAGCGGGTGGTTTTTGATATAGTTCACGCCTTCTTCATAATTATCTTCGGAGAATTTTTTAAACGCAGCGGTAGGAATGCCGTGGTCTGTCATAAACCTTTTGGCAAAGGCCTTGCTGCCTTCCAGTTGTGCCGCATCTTTTGAAGGGCCGATGATATGAATATGTTTGAGGTCTTCTTTTGCCTTAATAAAATCTGTAATGCCTTTTACCAGGGGGTCTTCGGGGCCTACAATGAGCATTTCAATGGCATACCGGCTGCAGGCTGATGCGATCTGGTCAAAATCGGTGGTTGAAATATTGAGGTTGGTACCGCATAAAGCTGTGCCTGCATTGCCGGGGGCAATGTATAAATTTGTACAAAGTTTGCTCTGTGTCAGCTTCCAGGCCAGGGTATGTTCCCTGCCCCCTGAACCAACTAGGAGGATATTCATGGATATAAAAAGTTTCGTTTGGAATTACAGAGCGAATTTAGTTGCAGAAAACGGCATTTAGCCAATTTTTTTTTAAACGGCCTGTATAAATTGAAGGCGGCAATCATATTTTGTTTATTTTGGGCACCTGAAACCGGCAGCTTTTAGGGTAAGGGTTTCAACTTAGTATTTAAAAACCAACTTAAAAAATAACTGTTATGAATGATCAATTAAAAACCGGCAAACACCCGAAGGGATTATACGTTCTTTTCTTCACAGAAATGTGGGAACGTTTTGGGTATTATCTCATGGTTGGTATACTTTTCCTGTTTCTTACAAATAGTACGGGCAAGGGATTGCCAAAAGCTATGGGGTCAGATGTTGTAGGAACTTTTATTGCCTTGGTATACCTGACACCTTTTATTGGTGGCCTGATCGCAGATCGTTATTTCGGTTATCTTAAGTCAATTTTTATAGGCGGCACATTAATGGCTATAGGCTATTTAACCATTGCATTACCAGGCGACTACACAGCATATATAGCCATGGGTTTAATAATCATCGGAAATGGTTTTTTTAAACCTAACATATCTACTTTATTGGGAAATATGTACAACAGGGATGATTTAAAACCTTTAAAAGACAATGCATATAATATCTTTTATATGGGAATTAACATCGGGGCTTTTTTCTGCAATTTTATCGCTGCAATCCTCCGTAATAGAATTGGATGGCAGGCCGCTTTTTCTGCAGCAGGTATAGGCCTGATAGTTGGCCTGATTGCCCTTGCTATTAATATAAAACACGTAAAGCAATATGATGTAAAAAAACCAATGCAGCCAGGCGATATGCCGACTTCAAAAATTTTAGGATCTGTTTTTGTTCCCATGCTTGTGTTTGCAGCAATAGGCTGGATATTGCCCGGAAGTATTTTTGGCAGTGATTCCGCAGATGCTTTCATTTTTGCATGTATTCCTGTGATTGCCTTCTACCTGAATATCTGGAGAAAAGAAAAAGGAGAGGATAGAAAAGGAATTGGTGCCCTGCTGTTTGTGTTTGCGGTATCAATTATTTTCTGGACTATCTATAATCAAAACTCAACAGGCCTAACTATATGGGCAGAATCGCATACTGACCGTTCCATTCCTCAATTCATGGAAAAACCATCAGATGCAGTATATGCGCTGCAAAACCTTGAAACTAAGCCGCAGCAAATTGACAGTCTCGACAAATATATGAGGGTGGTTACAGATGACTCGGGCAAGAACATAAAAACAATGGGTGCCGACCCATACTTTGCAAATATGCCAAAAGATAAATGGCCGCCCAATGGAGTGGCTAAGGTGGGCAATACAGAATTATTCCAATCCATTAATCCATTCTTCATTGTAGCTTTTACACCATTACTAATATTGTTTTTTGCAAACAGGGCCAGGCGAGGAAAACCTGTTAGCACCGCAAGCAAATTTGCCTGGGCTTTAATTATTGCAGGACTAAGTGCCTTAGTTATGGTTTTTGCAGTAATGTCAGTACCAAGTATCTATCAATATAAAACCAGTTCTTTCTGGCTTTTTCTTACATATGGTGTTTTTACTGTGAGTGAAATTTGCTTAAGCCCGATAGGGCTGTCATTTGTGTCTAAGCTTTCCCCTCCCAGGCTAACTTCTCTAATGATGGGGGGATGGTTTCTGTCGACATCCATAGGAGGAAAAGTAGCAGGAGTTATGGCGAGTTTTTGGGATCAAATGCCTGATAAAAGAATCTTTTTTGGCATAATTGCAGTAGCTGCTATTCTTGGAGGACTCTTGATTTTTAGCAGAGTAAAATCACTGGATAAGATAGTTAAGGACAAAACCGGAACGGCATAACAATCAAATTCAGTTTATGATATCGAGCGGTACAAACAGTATCGCTTTTTTTATTTACCTTCCTTTTCTAAAACCAACGCTACATGTCAGAGAAAAATACATTTCATCCTTATGTGCCTGCACAGAGCAACATGAAGGAGCTTACCGTAAAGAGCATCCTCATGGGCTCCCTGTTCGGCGTTATTTTTGGCGCTGCCACTGTTTACCTGGCTTTAAAGGCCGGGCTAACCGTTTCAGCTTCGATCCCCATTGCCGTTATTGCTATAACCCTTGGGCGAAAATTTTTAAAGACCACCATTTTAGAAAACAATATCATTCAAACAACAGGCAGCGCCGGTGAAAGTATTGCGGCGGGAGTGGCATTTACCCTTCCGGGATTTTTATTTTTAAGTTCACCCGACAGTGCATCTTATTTCAATTATCTCACTATTTTAATATTGGCCATTGTTGGCGGAATGCTGGGAACATTACTGATGGTGCCACTGCGCCGTGCATTAATTGTAAATGAACATGGTACATTGCCTTACCCCGAAGGAACAGCCTGCGGCGATGTGCTGAAAGCCGGTGAAAAAGGAGGCGATTTTGCCAAAACAGCCTTCCTTGGCCTGGGCGTGGCTTTTAGTTATGCCATATTGCAAAAGATCCTGCGCATTATTGCCGAAACGCCGGCATTTATGACCGAACAAAAGAACAAGTTTTTTCCTTCGGCAAAAGTAAGCGGAGAAATAACGCCTGAGTATTTAGGCGTTGGCTATATCATTGGCCCACGTATTGCAGGCGTACTGGTGGCTGGTGGCGTGTTCAGCTGGCTGGTGTTAATTCCACTGCTTGCCACGCTGATTCCGCCAGATACTATCGCCATTCAATTGGTAAAACTTGGTTATCTGAAAGATATTGCAGCCGATGGCGGCAAAGGGGGGTGGAATGCTGCCACACATAGTTTTAACGATTATTCGGCAGCCATTTATTATGCATTTATCAGGCAAATCGGCGCCGGTGCAGTAACAGCCGGTGGTATCATTACATTGATAAAAACCATCCCAACCATTGTAAAATCTGTTAAAGGCAGTTTTGGTTCGCTTAAAAACAATGCAGGTGAAACCGTTACAACAGTAGAAAGAACAGAACGTGATCTCAGCATGAAAGTCGTTGGACTAGGAAGCCTGGCGCTCGTTGCTTTAATTTCTATTCTTCCACAGATACCTGGTGATAGTTTTATGCAAAAATTGCTTGTAGGGATCCTGGTTATTTTGTTTGGTGCACTTTTCGTAACCGTTTCTTCCCGCATAGTGGGTTTAATTGGCTCAAGCAATAACCCTATCAGCGGTATGACAATTGCCACTATTATGGCTACGAGCCTGATTTTTATGGCTGTGGGCTGGACAGGTAAAACCTACGAGCCGCTTGTATTGGTGGTGGGAGGGATGATTTGCATTGCAGCTGCTAATGCAGGCGCTACATCACAGGATTTGAAAACAGGTTATATTGTAGGGGCAACGCCACGCAACCAGCAGATCGCATTGTTCATTGGTGCTATTGTTTCTTCCATTGTGATTGGGCTTACAATCAAATTTTTAGATAAGCCCACCGCGGATCAAATGGCACAGGGCATTACACATGTAATTGGCACCGAAAAATTTCCTGCACCCCAGGCCACCCTCATGGCAACGCTTGACCGGGGTATTCTTTCTCAAAACCTCGACTGGCAATATGTTTTTGTTGGTATCTTCCTGGCTGTAGTGATGGAACTCTGCGGCATCAAATCTTTAAGCTTTGCAGTAGGAGCCTACCTTCCTTTATCTACCACGCTGCCCATTTTCATTGGTGGTGCCATTAAAGGAATTGTTGATGGGGTTAAAAAGAAAAAAAATATTGAAACCTCTCCCGAAGACGATGAATTGGGCAAAGGGAGCCTTTTTGCCACCGGGTTGGTGGCCGGAGGTGCTGTGGCCGGCGTGGTAATTGCATTTGTAAGCGGCAGCAACTGGGGCGAAAAATTCCTGAAAGCCGTAAGCATGGAAGCAGGTCTTACTGATTCGCTTGGCGAGGGAGGCTATTATATTTTAGGGGTCCTGTTCTTTGCATCAATGGCCTGGATCTTATACAAAACAGCGCTTAAGAAATAGAACGTTTATCTAATTTCAACTTTCAGTTAAAAATCCCGGAACCTTCCGGGATTTTTAACTGGTGCTGATGTGTTGATAATCCTTAGTTTTGTCGAAATTTTTTCAAATGCAGGACCTCTACGATTTTCTGGAGCCGGTGCCATTTAATGAGCTCAGCAATGATGAAGGCTATTACGAAGGCCAGATGGCCAGGCACATGGAAATTTATGCAGATGAAATGCCCGATATCAGCGGATGCGATATTGTAATTGTAGGCGCCAAAGAAACCCGCGGGCAAAATTTTTTGGGTACCGACAGTAACGCTGCCAATGCCATACGCAAACAATTTTACAAACTGCATTACTGGCATACCGATATTAAAATTGCCGATATCGGCAATATCAAAACCGGTGAAAGCCTAAGCGACAGTTACGCGGCTGTTAGAACCGTTGTTTCATCATTACTCGAAAAAAACAAAACCGTTGTCATCATCGGGGGCACACATGATGTTACCCTGGGACAATATGATGCCTACCGGCATATTGGCAAACCCATTGAAGCCAGTTGTATTGATGCCAAAATAGACCTGCAGAGTGAAAATCCCATCCGCTCCGAAAACTTTTTAATGGAAATGTTCACCGGCGACCCCGGTATGGTAAAGCATTATAACCATATTGGCTTTCAGAGTTACCTGGTGCATCCAAAACTGCTCGAAACGATGGACAAACTGCGTTTCGACTGCTACCGGGTGGGAACGGTTATGGAAAAGCCCGAAGAAATGGAACCCGTACTGCGCAACAGCAATATGCTCAGCTTTGATATTGCCGCCATAAAAAACAGCGATGCACCTGCCAATAAGGAATGCCCGAATGGTTTTACAGGAATTGATGCCTGCACACTCACCCGTTTCGCTGGTATGAGCGATACACTCAGCAGCATGGGCATTTACGGGTATCACCCGCATGATGATGTACACGAACTCACGGCAAAACAAGTTTCGCAGATGATCTGGTATTTTATCGATGGCAAAAGCCGTGGAAGACAGGAAGCAATACCCGAAGACAAACATAATTTTAACGAATACCATACGGCTTTTGCAGAAGTGGATACCATGTTTGTACAAAGCAAAAAAACCGGCCGCTGGTGGATGCAGATGCCCGACAATAAATTAGTGGCCTGCAGTTATGCCGATTATGTAAAAGCAAGTCATAATGAAATACCGGAACGATGGCTGAGGATACAGGAAAGAGGATAGACGATGTAATATTTAAGATTGAATATTTAAGGTTTTGGGAGCGTCTTAAGTTTTGATGCTTCGTTAGTGTTGGGACATTCTTTCAATTGAAGATGTAAGATTTAATATTTTAAAAACACTTTAAGAATACACAATTCTTGCTTTTAAGGAGTGCCGGACTATCAGATCCTACATGCAAAAAACATTTCTGACTTCTGCCGCTGCACATGGCTTAATCAGCCAGGAACTGCCAAAATATTAAATCTTCAATATTAATTCCCTCCTACCATCCCTTTTCCAAAATGCTGTCGCGGATGCTTAAGTAACTTACGTACCTTTCTGTGTGAATGGTTCCTTTATTTACCGCTTCTTTAATGGCACAACCTGGTTCATCAATATGCTGGCAATTATTGAATTTGCATTGATGGATAAGCAGGCGCATCTCCGGAAAATAATGACTAAGCTCTTCTTTTTCTATGTTAACCAAACCCAATTCACGGATACCCGGTGTATCTATGATTCTTCCTCCGGCCGGCAGATCAAACATTTCGGCAAACGTGGTACTGTGCATTCCCTTGCCGCTCCAGCCACTTACTTCAAGCGTTTTTAATTCAAGCTGCGGAAATACATGATTGATAAAAGAAGATTTTCCCACGCCGGAGTGGCCGCTGAGCAGGGTGGTTTTGTCTTTCAGCAATGTTTTAACAACATCGAGCCCCAGCTCATTTTGCACACTTACCAGTAAAATCTTATAGCCGATTGGCTCATAAATTTCTTTGACCAGTTCAAATTTTTCCATCTCCTTTTTTCCGTAGAGGTCGGCTTTGTTGAACACAATGATTGCCGGCACTTGAAATGCCTCAGAAGTAACTAAAAACCGGTCTATGAATCCAAAGGAGGTTTTCGGTTCTTTAAGTGTGGCAAAGAGCAGGCTTTGGTCTAAATTAGATGCAATAATATGATGCTGGTTCTTATTATGCGGCGATAGCCGGTTGATATAATTTTTACGGTCGTGTATTTTGGTAATAACAATGCTGTGGTCTTCTCCCGAATTTTCCAGTTCCACCCAATCACCCACTGCAATGGGATTGGTGCTGCTGATACCCTCTATCTTGAGTTTTCCTTTTGTACGTGCCTGCATGGCCTGGCCCTGTTCATTTTTTAACTGGTACCAGCTCCCGGTAGATTTGTAAACGAGTGCGCGCATGGATGCAAAATAGTAATTAGTTGGGAATGGGAACGCAGGTTAATGGGATTGTTATGATTGTGCAGATTTTTTGTTCCTGTTTTAAGCTTTAAGTACTTTATCTTAAAAAATCTGCCGGATCATAATCACCAGCGTTGGTCAGGGGAATTTCCTGAATACTATATACCTTAAAATGACCTCCAGTAATAAAAACAAAATTGCTGCCGCCACAAACGGGAGAAATTTATCTTTAAACTTGAGATTCTTAATGATCTCCATCTTGGTTTTTTCCATGGTATCAATAGTGGCATAAATTTCTGAGAGAGAATTATTATCCGTGGCCCGGAAATATTTACCCCCGGTTTCCAGGGCTATGGCGCTCATCAGTTTTTCGTCTATCGAAACTTTTTGCATCCGGGTGGTTATTGCGCCGGTCAAAGGATCACGAAAGGGAAGCGGTGCCTCGCCAATGGTTCCCACACCGATGGTATACACCCGTATGCCAAAAGCTTTTGCTATTTCCTTGGCCGTTTGTGGATCGATTAGGCCCCCATTATTTTCCCCATCGGTAAGCAGGATCACTACTTTTGATTTGGATTTGCTGTTCCGGATCCGGTCAACACTTGTACTTAAACCTGCGCCAATGGCAGTTCCGTCGAGCAGCAGGCCACTGTGTATATTATGAATAGCGCTTTTAATTACTTCATGATCGGTAGTGAGCGGGCATTGGGTAAAGCTCTCCCCGGCAAAGATCACCACCCCGATCCTGTCTGTAGGACGCCGGTTCACAAAATCAACAGCCACTGCTTTTGCCGCTTCCAGGCGGTTAGGTGTAAGGTCCTGTGCCGTCATGCTCCCGCTTACATCCACACATAATACCACGTCTATCCCTTCGCCTTCGGCATGCTGTTCTTCGTTTCGTGTTTGCGGCTTTGCAAGGGCGGCAATAACGGCGCCGAGTACCAGCAAACGCAAAATAAAAGGGAGATGGCGTGCGGTGGATTTCCAGCTTGTTAGGCCCGGTGCTGCCGTACTGGAAACAGTAAGGGATGCCGTGCTGCTATTATTCTTTTTTATATACCAAAAGACCAAAAGCGGCAGTAATAAAAATAACCAGAACATCCATGGCTGCCCAAATTCAATATTTTTAAAATAATCGAATAACAAAGCTATTTATTGGCGGTTTGTTTAGGTTTATAAAATTGCTGCAGGCTGCCGATAACTGTTTTCAATTGGTCCAACGCTTTTTCACTCTCATACTTTGGCGGAATAAATTTTGCAAATTTAACGGCATCGTTATAACGAAGGCTTTCTGCACAGGCCGAAACCAGGTCGCTGCCCGCACCCTGTTCTTTAAGCTCCAGCAACATTTCACCCGTGGTACGGTTCATCAGGTTTTTTTGCTGTTTACGACTGTTGTATCTCCTGAAGATACCCGATAATGATACATGGTATTCCTTTACCTGTTCATTGGTATTTAAAGGATTTGCCTTTAAAGCCTCCAGTGAATTTATAGCTTCCTGGTAGGCCGTTTGCGAAGAGTGAAAAACAGGCTGTTGCTTTTTTCCCCGGTTTTTAAAATACCTGTAAATAAGCCAGGCCAGTATCAATGCGGTAATAATGGAAGCGCCAATAAGCAACCAGTCGGTTTTCTCAATAAGCTTCACCTCAATAGGTGGTTTTATATCGTGCAGCCCGGTGGTATCTTCCGGCGAATACCCCACATTTACCAGTACCGGGTCGGTGGTCATATTATACACAGCTGCGCCGCGTTTTAATTTTACGGGCAATGCCGGAATGCTCCATTTACCCGAATCGAAGCTGGTGAGCAGGAGCTGCTGAACAACCAAAAAATTTCCTTTGCGGTCGGTGGTATCGTAAGCCTTTTTTTCAATGATATGAAAATGGACCAATGAGTCGGGGATATTGAACTGAACCTGGTAATCGTTGCCGGGAAAAGTGAATTTAATATCGTAACGGATATGCTCGCCAATAAGTATGTCTTTTTTGTCAACTGCAGTACTTACACTTTGTGCCCGGCCATCAATAAACAACAGGCACAGCAGGCACAAACATGCCATAAGTTTAAAAAAATAAAAATTGATCCTGCTGTTGTTCATCTTTAAATCGCTGGGGTTCCCTGAATATTTATCGCCGGTTATTTTCTTTTTAAAAAAAACTGCTGCAATATTTTTACATAATCATCATCGGTCCTGATATGCAGGAGGTCGGCCCCTGCTTTACGAAAATTTTTCTTTGCCTGTTCGCTCTGCTGCAAAAAATGCTGCTGGTAATTATACCGCACCAGTGCGCTGCTGCTGTCTACCCAGGTTGACCTGCCTGTTTCTGCATCTTCCATCTGTACCAGGCCGATATCGGGCAACTGCATATCCATTTTATCGTACACTTTAAGCCCGATCACATCATGCTTTTTACCTATTACTTTTAAATCATTGTCGTATCCTTCGGCTAAAAAATCGCTTAAGATAAATGCGATGCTTTTCTGGCGGGCAATGCCATTAAAATACTTGATGGCCAGGTCGAGGTCGGTACCTTTAACCTGCGGCTCTACCGTAAGCAATTCCCTTACGATATAAAGGGCATGGTCTCTTCCCTTTTTTGGGGGTACAATCTTTTCAATTTTATTGCTGAAAAAAATAACACCTACTTTATCGTTGTTATTGATAGCGCTGAAGGTAAGCACGGCGGCCATTTCGGTGATCAGGTCTTTTTTTCGCCTGCCCACGGTTCCAAATAAATTACTTGTGCTCGTATCTACCAGCAGCATCATGGTAAGTTCCCGCTCTTCCTCAAATTCTTTTGTAAAAGGGTGAGAAAACCTGGCGCTCACATTCCAGTCTATAAAACGCACATCATCGCCCGCAGCATATTCTCTTACTTCCCGGAAGCTCATACCACGGCCCTTAAAGGCAGAATGATATTCGCCCGTAAAAAGATGCGTGGTAATGATCTTGCTTTTTATTTCAAGGTCTCTTACTTTTTTTATGATATCGGTGGTGGTAAGCATATAAGCTTATGGAACGTTTACCGCTTTTAAAATTTCATTGATGATCTCTTCCACATTTACATTTTCTGCTTCGGCCTCGTAGGTAAGGCCTATACGGTGCCGCATTACATCCCTGCAGATGCTGCGTACATCTTCGGGTATTACAAAGGCCCGCTTGTTGAGGTAGGCATATGCTTTGGACGCCAGCGCCAAGTTAATGCTTGCCCTGGGTGAACCACCAAAACTGATCAGCGGCTTCAGTTTTGCCAAATTATACTTGTCGGGAAAACGGGTGGCAAAAACAATATCCAGAATATAATGCTCCACTTTTTCATCTACATATACCTGGCGCACCAGTTCCTTTGCCGTAGTGATCTCACTGGCACTTGCCACCGGGTTTATTACGGCCGAACCTCCTCCCAGCGTATTTTGCCGGATGATCTGCTGTTCTTCTGTTTTTGAAGGATAGTTTACAATTACTTTAAGCATGAACCGGTCTACCTGTGCCTCCGGCAAAGGATAAGTACCCTCCTGTTCAATGGGATTTTGTGTAGCCAGTACCAAAAATGGCTCCTGTAGCTTATAGCTTGTATCGCCAATGGTAACCTGGCGTTCCTGCATGGCTTCAAGCAGTGCGCTCTGCACTTTTGCCGGAGCACGGTTAATTTCATCGGCCAGTATGAAATTGGCAAAAATGGGGCCCTTCCTGACCACAAATTCATTCTTTGTCTGGTTATATATCATGGTACCGATCACATCGGCCGGTAACAGGTCGGGTGTAAACTGGATCCGGCTGAACTGTGCATGAACCGATTGGCTCAGCGATTTGATGGCAAGCGTTTTGGCCAATCCAGGCACACCCTCGAGTAGTACGTGACCATTACTGAGCAAGCCAATGAGCAGGCGTTCCACCATGCTTTGCTGACCTACAATGGTTTTTCCGAGCTCATCGGTGATCCTGGTAACAAATTGTGCCGAATGACTGATCTTATCATTCAGCATGCGGATGTCTTCTGCAGTTTGTAACATATGCTAGATTTTAAAGGCAAGAAAGGTCTTGTGGCTCTGGCCGGGTTCAAGTTATGTATTTTAAATTTATCGGGTTTTAGCGCCTGCGCCGTATTTTGTTTAACTCATTTATTTCTATAACGCAATAACGGCCTGCAAATTACGCAGGTATTTAAACAAAAATACTGCCAGTTGTTATATATGCGGTAAGGGAATGTTAATTTATGCCGGTTAGCCAAGATATTTTGCCACAATGGGCACCCTTCGGCCCACGCCAAATGCTTTGGGTGAAATGCGGATGATGGGGCAAAACTGGTTACGCTTATACTCATTGATATTTACCAGCCGCAGAATACGGTCAACCAATGCCGCATCGAAGCCCATGGCTTTAATTTCATCAGGGCCCTTGCTTTGTTCAATATATTGGTACAATACCTTATCAAGCACATTGTACTCAGGTAAACTGTCGCTGTCTTTTTGATTTGGCCTCAGTTCGGCACTTGGTGGTTTGCTGATGATATTCACCGGGATGATCTCCTTGTTCCTGTTAATGAACCTTGCCAGTTCAAAGATCTGCAGTTTGTAACAATCGCCCAATACGCCCAGGCCGCCGGCCATATCGCCGTATAAAGTTCCATAGCCCGTGGCCAGTTCGCTTTTATTGGAAGTGTTCAGCAAAATGTATCCAAACTTATTGGCAATGGCCATTAACAAATTACCTCTTGTACGGCTTTGTATATTTTCTTCGGCCACACTAAAGGGAAGATCTTTAAAAAGTGGTTCAAGTTCTGTTAAAAAACTGTCGTAAATATTTTTAATGGGTAAAATATGATAAGGATTGCTAAGCGTTTTGCTCAATTGTTCGGCATCACTTACCGAATGGCCGGTACTGTATTGCGAAGGCATTAAAACTGCCGTAACATTTTCGGCACCCAATGCTTCGCAGGCAAGCGCAAGGGTAACCGCACTGTCGATACCACCGCTGCTGCCAAGGATGGCTTTTTTAAAACCCATCTTTTCAAAATAATCCTTAATGCCCATGATGAGCGCATGATAAACCTGGTCAATATGTAATTGTTCATCCAGTACAGCCGGGTTCAGATCTGAATCGGGCAGTTCATTTGCCGGCTCTATGATACCGCCTGCGATGGTTCCGTCGTTGTTCAGAACAAATGACTGCAGGTCTTCCTCAAAACTTTTCAGGCGCCCGCAAAGATTAGCATTCTTGTCGAACACCAGCGATGTTCCGTCGAACACAATTTCAGTTTGGCTGCCAACGCCATTGCAGTAAAACATGGGTATCTTATATTTAAGCACATTGGCTTTAACGGCTGCTTTCCGGTCTTCATCATGCGTATAATCAAAAGGCGATGCCGAAAGATTGATCATTGCATCGGGCTGCAATTTTGTAAGTTCATCCATTGGGCAAACCGTGTACAGGGGGTTATTGCCAAGGTTCCAGATATCTTCACAAATAGTAACGGCCAGTTTTTTACCCTTGTATTCAATGATGTTCCATGAATTGGCAGGTTCAAAATAACGGTCTTCATCAAACACATCGTAGGTGGGAAGGCAGGTTTTATGCAACACATTTTTGATCTCACCATCGGCCAAAAAATAAGCGGAATTGTGCAGGTCTTTGCCCTGGGCAGAAGGGTTTAGAGAGGGAGAGCCTACCAGTACCGCAATGCCAACAGCCTGTTGGGCAATTTGACCTACGGCAGCCATCGTTTTATTGATAAAATCTTTAAAATATAAAAAATCACGGGGCGGGTAACCGCATACGGCAAGTTCGCTGAAAACCACCAGGTCGCCCCCTGCTGCCTTAGCAGCTTTAATGGCATTAATTATTTTAGAAGTATTGGCTTCAAAGTTGCCGATATGATAATTCTGCTGTGCTAAAAATATTTTCATCTGTTGTAATTCTGCGCTTTAACTTTACGTTTATACAAAATTCGTTTTGTATTTCGTTTCTTCGTGTTACCAGGACGCCTGTTGCGGACAGGCCGCGATGCTTTGGAACAAGAAGTTTCACGAAAGATAAAGTTACGCCAATAAATATTTTTGAATGAGAAATCTGCTTTACCTGCTGCTTTTGATACTGTTTATTTCATGCAATAATAAAAAAGCACCCGATGTTTCCAATATAAAAATCGACTTAAAGACGGAACGTTTTGACCAGGACTTTTTTAAGATAGACAGCAACCAGGTTGCTGCGCAGCTTGACCCCGTAATTGCCAAGTACCCGTCGTTTGGAGAAAATTTTCTTACCACCATTTTAAACATGGATCCCCGCTGGCAGGGCGATACTGCGGCAAATTATGTAAAGGGGTTTTTAAATGCTTATTACCCGGTGTATGATACTGCGCAAAAAGTATTCAAAGATTTTTCGCCGTACGAAAAAGAAATTAAACAGGGCTTGCAATATGTAAAACATTATTTTCCCAACTACAAAACACCATCAAAAATAATCACCTATATCGGCCCGCTCGACGGGTATGGCGATATCCTGGATACGGATGCCCTCATTATTGGCCTGCAGCACCATTTGGGAAAAGATTATTCCATGTACAAACAGGAATGGGTGCGCCAAACCTATCCTGATTATATCAGTAACCGCTTTACGCCCGGTCATATAGCAGCAAACAGTATGAAAAATATCGTATTGGATATGTTTCCCGAAAAAAATGAAGACAAAAGCCTTCTTATCCAGATGGTGGAAAAAGGTAAACGGCTTTATGTGCTGCAACAGCTCTTGCCCCAAACAGATGAATACAAACTGATCGGGTACACAGAAAAACAACTCAAAGATTCCTATGCACACGAAGCCTCCATCTGGAACCTGTTTGTACAAAACAATTTTCTGCAAACGCTCGATTACAATATCATTAAAAACTATATTGGCGAAAGCCCCAAAACACAGGAGCTGGGAGAGGCATCTCCGGGAAATATCGGCTCCTTTGCCGGCTGGCAGATCGTAAAAAAGTACATGGACAAAAACCCCGATACGAAATTAGATCAACTAATAACATTGGATGCCGAACAACTGTTCAATGCTGCTAAGTATAAACCCTGATGAGAACGAATAAAGAATTGAAAATTAAGAATTAAGAATTGAAAATGGAGAACAGAAAATAAAGCAAGCCGTATCTTGGATACCGCATCCTGTATCTTGTATCCCGCCTCCTCTTATGCCTGAACCAGCAACTCGCATGGTTTGATGCCGGTATGTTTTTTAAAAGCGGTGCTGAAATGAGAGATAGATGAATACCCAAGCAACATAGATACTTCGGTAACACTGAGGCCTTTTTCGTACAGCAGGTATTTTGCATGCTCCATGCGTTGCCCCTGGTAAAAATCGAAAATGGTGGTGCCGAATATTTCTTTAAAGCCTTTTTTAAGATAGCATTCGTTGATGGCCACTTTACGGCTGAGCGCCTTTATGGTGATAGGCTCGCCGATATGCTGCAGCAATATCTCCCTGGCCTTGATGATCTTTTCCCTGTCGGCCTCATTTGCCAAAAACTTGCAGGTAAACCCGCCAACTTCTTTTTCGCCCAGCATACAATCCATGCTGTACAGCAACAGTATCTGGGTTTGGGCATTAATGAAAATATTTTCGAGCGTATCGGTATAATTATGGTTAAGCAATGCCTCAATGGCCATGCGTGTTTTGGCACAAAGCGGCAGGGTTTTGCTGAAAGAACTGGTATGCTTAAATGCCAGTACATTGTCGCTGAGGGTTTCTGCTTTGCCGCTTGCTTTGGCAAACTGCTGCAGGTAAACCGGCGAAAAACTGAAACTAAGCACATCCACACTGTCTACTTTTTCCACACAGGTTTTGCTGCCGTTAAGGTTGCAGTAATTGCATTCGGCCTGCTTTTGACGGCAGTACACGTTCCCGCTTACACAAAACTTTAATTCAATATAATTCGCCGAAGGGTCGTTTTTTTCGTAATGGTAGCTGAACATACCCACATCGTCGATAGCCCATTGCGGCAGCCTTTTATAGCGGTGAATGGCATAGGTTACCGACCCGGGGATCCTGCGTTCCACAGTTTGGAGCTTTACCACATCGGAGTGCATGATCGGCTCTTTATGTGCCAGGGAAAATATGTCGGCGTTCTGATACATTGAAAAATTTCGATGCAAAGATAGGGTAAATAATGGAAAATGGAGAATTGAAAATGGAAAAAGGGGCTGATAAAACTGTTAAAGCCGGACATTGCCCGGTTGCATCAGAAAAGAGGAGATATAGGAAGATAAATAATGGAAAATAGGCTGAAATAAGCACTAAAGCCAGGCATAGCCCCGATTGAAGCGGAAATTGGCTGAGGAACGAAGCGCATTGCAGCAGAAAGCGGAAAACTGCTGTTGAGAAAGCTGCAAATGCCGATGCTCTGTGATCAAAAAAAAGTATTTAAAAAAGCCATTTAACAACATTTCTCTTTACCGTTTGTACGCGTATTTTACGACCATTTTCAGGGCCTTTTGAAGAATAAAAAAATTAAGTTTTTTTTTACCCACATTTTGCCCTTTTTGTGGTGATAATTAACGCATTTTATACCCGAAAAACCCTTAATTTTCTGTACATTTGCAAGAATGTGATTTTACTAAATTAAAAGCGAATTTTCACCTAATTTATGAGCATAGAAACAGCAGAGATGGCTACAGAAACAAAACCAATTTCCTCCCCCTCCAACAATGGCTACGGCGCCGACAGTATACAGGTTTTAGAAGGTCTTGAAGCAGTTCGAAAAAGACCCGCCATGTATATTGGCGATATCAGCGTTAAAGGGCTTCACCACCTGGTATATGAAGTGGTGGACAATTCCATTGACGAGGCCCTGGCCGGTTATTGCAAGAATATAACCGTAAATATTCATGAAGATAATTCCATTTCCGTACAGGATGATGGCCGCGGCATTCCCACCGGCATCAATACGAAAGAAAAAAAATCGGCACTGGAACTGGTAATGACGGTACTGCATGCCGGCGGTAAATTTGATAAGGACACCTATAAAGTATCGGGCGGTTTGCACGGGGTGGGTGTTAGTTGCGTAAATGCACTCAGCACAAAACTCATTGCAACTGTACACCGAGATGGAAAAGTATTTGAACAGGAATATCATACCGGCATCCCTCAATATCCTGTACGGGAAATTGGCACAAGCGATAAAACCGGCACCCACGTTCATTTTTGGCCCGATAACAGCATTTTTACCACCACCACTTATATAAAAGACATACTGGAAGGCCGTATGCGTGAACTGGCTTTTTTGAACCGGAAAATAACCATTATACTTAACGACCTGCGTGAAAAAGATGATGAGGGCAAAACCTACAGCAAAACTTTTTACAGCGAAGGCGGTATTGTTGAGTTTGTGGAAATGATCGATAAAAACGCCAACCGTCAGCCATTGATACCCACCGTAATTTATTGCGACGGCCTGGATGCTGCCAGTAACGTAACCGTGGAAGTAGCCATGCAATACAATGCCGGTTACCAGGAACACATTTTCAGTTATGTAAACAATATCAATACCATTGAAGGTGGTACGCATGTGGCAGGTTTCCGCCGCAGCATTACCCGTGTTTTTAAAAGCTATGGCGAAAAGCAGGGCATGTTTGATAAGGCCAAGGTTACTATTGAAGGAGATGATTTCAGGGAAGGTATCAGTGCCATCATTTCTGTAAAAGTACCGGAACCGCAGTTTGAAGGACAAACAAAGACCAAACTGGGCAACAGCGAAGTAATGGGTGTTGTAGATACCACGCTTAGTCGTGTATTGGAAGCTTATCTCGAAGAAAACCCGAGAGACGCCAAAACAATTATCCAAAAAGTAATATTGGCTGCACAAGCCAGGGCGGCGGCTAAGCGTGCCCGCGATATGGTGCAGCGCAAAAGTGTGCTGGTGGGCGGTGGCCTGCCCGGTAAACTGGCCGATTGCTCTGATAAGGACCCCGGAAAATGCGAACTCTTCCTGGTCGAGGGAGATTCGGCAGGCGGTACGGCCAAGCAGGGCCGCGACCGCAGTTTCCAGGCCATTCTTCCGCTGCGTGGTAAGATCCTTAACGTGGAAAAAGCCATGGAGCATAAGATCTACGACAATGAGGAAATACGCAATATGTTTACGGCATTGGGAGTAAAGATCGGCACGGCCGAAGATGCCAAGGCATTGGACCTTTCTAAACTCCGCTACCATAAACTCATCATTATGACCGATGCGGATGTGGATGGAAGCCATATTGCCACCCTCATTCTCACTTTTATTTTCCGTTATATGAAGGCATTGGTGGAGCAGGGCTATGTGTACATTGCCCAACCGCCGCTTTACCTGGTTAAAAAAGGAAAAGAGCAGGAATATGCCTGGACCGATGAAGAACGCAAGGGATTGATAAAGCAGTTTGGCCAGGGTAAAGATGATAGCGTGAACACACAGCGCTATAAAGGTTTGGGAGAAATGAATGCCGAGCAATTGTGGGAAACCACCATGAACCCAGCCACCCGCACCCTTAAACAGGTAACTTTAGACAGTGCGGCTGAAGCTGACCGTGTATTTAGTATGCTCATGGGCGATGAGGTTCCCCCACGCCGGGAATTCATTGAAAGTCATGCCAAATATGCCAAAATTGATGTATAAAACATTAATTATCAACGTTTGTTAGTTTTTTCTTTTGGGCAAAAGCTATTATTTCTGTAGTTTGTGCCTGGATTAACCCAAATTGTAAACAATAAATTCGAAACTACCATGTCAAAAATGTTAACAGCGTATTGCATGAAAACAAAGGAAAAAGATGTTCCTATGCAGGATGCAGTAATAACTAAAACCAGCCGTGGCGGCTATATGGCCCAGGGTCACGATGGTAAAGGAAATAAAATGACCACCATGCTTGCAGAAGCCAAGGCCATTCAGGCCGTTAAAGACGGTGTGGCCAAGCAGGGCTGGTAATCAACAACAACGACTAATTTTTTTAAAAAGGGCTGCCCGCTAAGGGTGGCCTTTTTTGTAACAGATCAAGATGGTTAAATTTGTGCACTTATGTTTGAGTTTTTGAAAATATTGATCAGTTTTTTTGAAAAGGAAAAAATCCCGTATATGTTGTCTGGCAGCGTAGCCATGAGTATTTATACAGTACCAAGGTTTACCAGGGATTTTGATTTTATTGTGCACTTACTCCCTAAAGATGTTCCACTCCTTTTAGAATGTTTTAAAGCAGGATACTACTGTGATGCAGATGCTGTAAAAGAGGCCGTAAAACTCAGAGGAATGTTCAATATCATAGATCATAAGAGCGGTTATAAAGCAGATATCATGGTACTCAAAAATGAAACCTACCGTCAGGTTGAATTTGAAAGAAGAAAATCTGTAGATTTTATGGATATGAAGTTAGCCGTAGTTTCTCCGGAAGACCTGCTTCTGTCTAAGCTAATTTGGATACAAAACTGGGATAGTGGCATACAAAAAGAAGACATTAAAGCCTTATCGAAAACCGAGGGCCTTCAATCAGATTATATTGCTCGTTGGGTAAAAGAATTAAAATTAAATACATTTGGACTGATTTAAATGCAGGACACGCCCCAACATATCAAAGACATCCAGCAAAAAATTTGGCTTACAAAAACGCCGGGTGAACGCTTATGGCAATTCTTACAAGATAATGATGCTATGTATAAAGCACTCCTTAAAGCTAAAGAAGCGCTGGCAAAAGAACAGTCTTCCTGTAAAACGCAGAAAGAAGATTAATGGCAATTTCACTGCCATTTACTAAATCATTTTTACCATATACTCATTCTTTTTTTTTCTCCGGGCCCTGTTCTATATTTTAGCTGCTTATTTCTATTTTATGAAAAAGGCCACTTTGGTTTTTAAAGAACTCCTGGTAATATCACTTTGTATTTTGGTCTTACTTTGCTTTTTTGCCTACAAGAGTACTCAATTGTAAAGATCAAGTCAAGTAATTGCAAGTAATATCTTAGGTTATGTAGTAGAAGCAAACAACATCATTATTGAGCAGCCCCCTGCTGCTTAATTTGATCAACGGTGACAGATTTCTCCTTTTCAAGCATCCTTATGTATGCTTTATTATTTTCGTTAGCGGCTATTCTAAACTTATTATTCAAAAGTTTTACGCCGTTCATGTAAGCATATGCATAATTTGTTTTTGTATGAAACTGGGTAAAATTGCAATTGCTTATCACTACTTTTCCGGGCAAAGTAGCCGGAATGTAATCGAAGTAACTTGAGTAGCTGATAAATGTGCAGCTGTCAATCAGCAGCTCAGACCTGACAATACCTGCAGCAAAAAGAAATGGGTTGGGAGTGGTCGCCGGTTGTTTTGCATTTATCCTGTCGGTAAAAAGACAATTATGAAAAATGATTTTCCCCCTGTCTGCGAGGTTGCTGTTATAATAATTAAGCGGGCTGTAAAACTTACAGTTGTAAAACCGGCTTTCTTTTGCTGCAATAAGTGAATAAGACGTATAGCTGTGAAATGAAGAATTCTTCACTATAAAATTAGAATCATTTTCATAGGCATTATTAAAGGCAGCACCCATGTTGTATAAAGAATTGCATTTATCAATAAAAACATTGTTCACTCCCCCGCCGGTTTCATCTTCAAACCCAAGCCCTGCACCAGGTGGTGTTATTATTTTCCGTTTTGCAGCAAAACCACAACTGTCAAACTTCGAGTTAATAATTGTAATGCCGCTGCCCCCTGAAACATAAAAATTAGCCCAGCCATTTTTCTTAAAGTTACAACCGTTCAGAAAAATTTGCTGATCAACTGTATTCAATATTCTGTTATCGTTCTTAATATGCAGCCCGATTGTTCCAAAATCATCAACTATAATATTTTTTAAATAAAGGCCAATACAGTCACCGGCAAAAATTGCGGGGGCGTGCATTTCATAACCTGTTGGCACGGTAGCATTATAACTACCGCCCAGGATATGTTTCCGGCTATTTCCGTCAAGAAAAATATTTTCGATGGTAATGTCATTACATTGGATAAACCTGAATACCGCACCCGGGCTTATTTCAACAGTATTGTTACCCGGCAATAAAAAAGCCGGCTCAAAATTGATAAAGGCAGAATCGAGCCGGCCTTCTTTCATAAAATGGTATACCCCTGAAAAAGAGTAAGCAAACTGGTTATAAATATGTTTATACCCCTGCTTACCGGTAAATTTGGAAAAGGCATTTACAAGTGTATCTCTTTTGCTGAAAGAAATATTTCCTTTTACAACCGTATACGGCGGAGATACCAATTTAAAACCAGCTGGTGGCACAATAAGCTCGAAGCCTTTATGCAGCAGTTCGTGCGTGACAGATGGTTTCAAAGAAAATTCACCCGGCTCATTTCCCGTAATTTGATCAAAGGCTCCAAATTTAATTCTATCCAGTATTTTCAGTAAAGTCCCTTTTTCGCCGATAATTTTTACGTTCTCTGCATTTTTCAGGCTGAATGCATCAATAGAATCGGGAACAAATACATTCTCATCTTCCTATTTTTTATTTACAATATGAAGTGGTTTCAAAATCCTTTGCCCCAGCAGGTAAGTGCCTTTTGGTATGAACAATACCACATTCCCCTTTCTTTTATTGATGTAGGCGGCAGCCCTTCTGAAAGCAGCATGATCACTTAGTTTTCCGTTCCCCCTTGCGCCGAAATCTGTTTTAATGTTTTTATATTCAACCTGTGCATTTGAATACAAACAAAAAAACGGCAATAAAAATAAAAGGGCTGCTTTTTTGATCACGCTTGTTATTGGCATCTGTTTAAACACTTTCTGTAAAATTGATCATTTTTTTTAAGAAGGCGTGTAAGTTTTCCATCGTTACGATATCCCTAACAATAAGTATCCCATTTTTTCCCACTTGTTTAAGGGTGGCCTTGTTGGTAGCTGCCTGTAAAAATTGAAGAATGCCATTAAAAATATCACTCTGGAAATAGGGGCTTTCGGGGTTGCTCACAAAAAAACACTTAAGCGTTTCATCTTTCAACAGCATTTTTTCGAACCCAAGTTCCACTGCCATTTTGCGGCAGCGTACGGTGGTAAACAGGTCTTCCACCTGCGGTGGTACAGGACCAAAACGGTCCTGCAACTCCTGGTGAAAACCTTCCAGTTCATTTTCGGTTTCGCAATTATCGAGCCGGCTGTACAGGCTGAGTCTTTCGGTAATACTCTCTACAAAGCTATCGGGTATCAGTATTTCCAGGTCTGTATCAATGCTGCAATCTTTTACAAAATCATCTTCCTTGCTTATTTCTTCTTTAAACAACTCTTTAAACTCGCTGCGTTTCAGCTCCCGGATGGCTTCATCGAGAATTTTCTGGTACATTTCAAAACCGATCTCGGCAATAAAACCGCTTTGCTCACCACCCAGCAAATTTCCGGCTCCCCTGATATCCAGGTCACGCATGGCAATCTGGAAACCACTGCCCAAATCGCTGTATTGTTCCAGCGTTTGAAGGCGCTTGCGGCTATCGGGCGGCAATGTACTTATAGGTGGCGCCAGCAGGTAGCAAAAAGCCTTTTTATTGCTGCGGCCCACTCTTCCGCGGAGCTGGTGCAGGTCGCTTAATCCAAACTGCTGTGCATTTTGCACAATAATGGTGTTTACGTTTGGAATATCCACCCCGCTTTCTACAATGTTTGTGCAGATCAATACATCGTATTTCCGGTCCATAAAATCCAGGATCGTATCTTCCAGCTGATCTCCCTCCATTTGCCCGTGTGCATAGGCAATGCTCAGATCGGGGCAAAGGCCCTGTATGATCGTTTTCATTTCGGCCAATCCCTTTACCCGGTTATAAATAAAAAACACCTGGCCGCCCCTTTCTGTTTCGTAATAGATAATATCCCTGATGGCATCTTCATTGAACACGGCCACTTCTGTTTGAATAGGCTGCCTGTTTGGTGGTGCTGTATTGATGATACTGAGGTCTCTTGCGCCCATTAAACTAAACTGCAGCGTGCGTGGAATGGGCGTAGCGGTCAATGTTAGCGAATCCACTGTTGTTCTTAACTCTTTCAGTTTTTCTTTTGCTGCCACACCAAATTTCTGTTCTTCATCAATGATCATCACACCCAGGTCTTTAAACTTTACCTCCTTGCCCAATAACGCATGTGTGCCAATGATGATGTCAATTTTTCCTTCGGCCAGTTTTTGAAGGGTGGCTTTTTTTTCTTTGGATGATTTGAACCGGTTTATAAAATCCACCGTTACAGGAAAATCTTTCAACCTTTCGCTGAAAGTTTTATAATGCTGGTAAGCGAGAATGGTGGTGGGTACCAGCACCGCCGCCTGTTTTCCGTCGCAACAGCTTTTAAAAGCCGCCCGAACGGCCACTTCTGTTTTACCAAAACCAACATCGCCGCAAACCAGCCTGTCCATCGGTGCATTTTTCTCCATATCACGTTTCACGTCTTCGGAAGCCTTTGCCTGGTCGGGCGTATCTTCATAAATAAAACTGGCCTCCAGTTCTGTTTGCATATAGTTATCGGGGCTATGACTGAAGCCCTGCAAACTCTTCCGCTGCGCATAGAGTTTTATGAGGTCGATGGCAATTTCCTTGACCTGCTTTTTTGTTTTGTCTTTCAGCTTCACCCATACATCACTTCCAAGCTTGTTCATTTTGGGTACAGAGCCTTCCTTGCCACTGTATTTGCTTATTTTATGCAGCGATGAAATATTTACGTATAGCAGGTCGCCATCCTTATACTGTATCCGCACCGCTTCCTGCGTTCGCCCGCTCACGTCAATTTTTTGAAGACCGCTGTACACGCCCACGCCGTGATCGATATGCGTTACATAATCGCCGGGCTGCAGTTCCCGCAGGGTTTTTAAAGTGAGTGCCTTATTCTTGCTGAATGCTTGTTTTACCTTGTATTTGTGGTAGCGTTGAAAAACCTGGTGATCGGTATAACAAACCAGTTCCAGGTCTTTATCTACAAAACCCTCATGAATAGAAATCGGTATGGGAGTTACCTGCAACTCAGCCTTTAAATCGGTAAAAATGGTATGCAGCCGCTCCAGCTGTTTGGGATTTTCTGCAAAAATGAAAATATTGTACTTGTTGCGCTCGTGCTGCTGAAGGTCTTTTATTAAAAGGTCAAAATTGCGGTTAAAAGCAGGTTGAGGAGCAGTGTTAAACTGTTGGATGTTTTGTTGTTTGGCGTTGGCGAATGTTGTGTTTTTTCCCAACTCAATAGTATGACGGAGCCTAACCAATTTTTCAATTTCATCGGCTGTTGTAAAATGATTTATATTTATTTCCTGCTTTATGTTTATCGTATCAGCCCCTTCGTCCCATTCGTCAGTCATTATTTTTAATTCATAATTGCCAAGAGTAATATCGAGGTCTTCCTTTTGCTGCTCCAATCGTTCCCTGATAAAATTCCAGTCTTCCATCCAAACAACGGTATTTGCCGGAAGAAATTCCAATAGCGGTGCCTTTTCTCCTGTTTCAAACTGTGTTTCCACATTGGGAATGATACTCACCTGCAGTAATTTTCTTTCGCTCAACTGGCTTTCCGGGTCAAATATGCGGATGCTGTCCACTTCTTTTCCAAATAATTCCAGGCGGTAAGGTTTTTCATTACCAAAGGAATAAATATCCAAAATGCCGCCGCGTATGGCAAACTGCCCCGGCTCATACACAAAATCGGTTTTTACAAAACCATGCTCAATAAATTTTTGCAGCATGGCATCCACATCCAGCTCATCGGCCTGTTTGATACTAATGGTGTTTTCTGTAAGCTTTTTACTAAGCACTACTTTTTCAAATAAGGCATCTGCATAGGTAACCAGTACTTTTTTGGTTATCACCCGGTTGCCGTCAAGCGGGGAGGATGCCATTCTTGTAAGCGCTTCTGTACGCAGCATTACATGACTGCTGTTGAGCAGTATAAAATTTTTCTTATTCTTAAAAGACGAAGGGAAATAAAAAATATCGAGCGCACCGGTAATATTTTGCAGTGTATTGTGAAAATAAGCTGCTTCCTCGGCATCACGCAGTATTACCAGGTGATTATATTGTGGCGCATTGTCGATTACTGATGCCAGCACAAACTGCGAAGCACTGCCGCTTAAACCAGGAAGATGTATTTGCTGCGGGTGGGGCAATGAGATGCCTTTCGCTATTTGTAAACAGCGGGGGTCGTTCCTGTAAAAATTCAACAGCACATCCAGGTTCATCAGGTTGCAAAGATAATGTGATAATGTGATAATGTGATGGTGTGATAATGTGATGGTGTGATAATGTGATGATGTGATAATGTGCCAATGTGCTTAATAGTAATATGTTCATCAGCATAGCCCATTGTACAAAACTCATTGCTCACAGCTTATAGCTGATTGCTGACTAAAGCGAAGCGAAAAAGAGTGAACAAATTAATCCTTACCTTAGAATAAATTTTTACAACATGGCCTTACAACCCTGGCGAAAAGCTATTGTTACAAAGGTGGAGGAACTTACCCCCAACACCAGGAGTTTTACCATTGCTGTACCAGAGTTGGAAATATTTGATTTTAAGCCCGGCCAGTTTGTAACGCTCGATCTGCCAATTGATGAAAAACCTAACAAGCGATGGCGCAGTTATTCCATTTCAAGCTGGCCAAACGGAACCAACAGCTTTGAACTGTGCATTGTACTTAATGAAGAGGGTGCGGGCACACCTTTTCTTTTCAGCAAAGTAAAAGAAGGTGATGAGCTTACCCTGCGGGGACCTGTAGGCGTTTTTACATTGCCCGAAACAATTGATAAGGATTTATTTTTTATCTGCACCGGCACAGGTATTGCGCCGTTCAGAAGCATGGTGCACCATATTTTAAAGAACAATATCCCGCATAAAGAAATTCATCTCATTTTTGGCTGCCGCAAATTTGGAGATGCCCTTTATGCCAACGAACTTAAAGAAATGATGCGCAAAGAGGGTGATTTTTATTTTCATACCGTTTATTCAAGAGAAGAACAGGAAAACAGGGAACATATGGTGCGTATTGGTTATGTACATAATGTGTACGAAGAGATATGCAGGGGAAATATGACAGTTAATGCAGCAGGTGAAACAACCCCCAAACCTGCCGGCTTTTTTTTATGCGGCTGGAAGAATATGATCGATGAAGCCAAAGAACGCATCCTGGCGTTGGGCTACGATAAAAAAAGCATTCACCAGGAATTGTATGGATAGGGTTAGGGTTGACTGGTTAACTAGTTGACAAAGTTGACCAGTTGATAAAGCGCGTCTGTTCACCTTATTAACCTATCAACCTGTCAACTGAACATTCAATTGATCTTTTCCAAAACTATCCGCTTCACATCACTCATAGCAATTCTTTCCTGCCGCATATCATCGCGGTAGCGTATGGTAACTGTATTATCTTCTTTTGTTTGCTGGTCGATGGTTACACAAAATGGCGTGCCAATAGCATCCATCCGGCGGTAGCGTTTGCCAATGGCATCTTTCTCTTCATAAAAACAATGAAAAGCAGTTTTGCAATCATCCATCAATGTTCTTGCAATTTCAGGCAATCCATCTTTCTTTACCAAGGGCAGTATCGCCAGTTTGGTAGGTGCAATTTTGGGCGGAATGCGCATCACCACCCTGCTCTCTTCTGTACCATCTTCTTTTGTCCATTTTTCTTCGGCGTATGCCAAACTTAAAACGGTGAGAAATAAACGATCGAGACCCACAGAAGTTTCCACCACGTAAGGAGTGTAATTACCGTAAGGCTTCCCTTCTTCGTTCAGATCATTATCGAAGTATTGTATTTTTTTACGGCTGAATTTTGCATGCTGGCTCAGGTCAAAATCGGTACGGCTGTGGATGCCTTCCAGTTCTTTCCAGCCAAATGGAAATTCAAATTCGATATCCACAGCTGCATCGGCATAATGCGCCAGTTTTACATGATCGTGAAAACGCAGCTTTTTTGCCGGGATGCCAATACTTTGGTGCCATTTTATGCGCTCTGCTTTCCAGAACTCATACCATTCTTTTTGCGAACCGGGGCGTATGAAATACTGCATCTCCATCTGCTCAAACTCCCGCATGCGGAAGATGAACTGCCGGGCCACTATTTCATTGCGAAAAGCCTTGCCGGTTTGTGCAATACCAAAGGGTATTTTCATGCGGCCGGTTTTTTGCACGTTCAAAAAATTTACAAAAATACCCTGGGCAGTTTCGGGGCGCAGGTACACAATATTATCATCGGGATTATCGGAAGCAACCGCACCAAACTCGGTTTTAAACATCAGGTTAAACTGCCGTACATCCGTCCAGTTACATGTTTTGCTGATGGCGCATTTGATCTTATTGTCTTCGATCAAGTTTTTAAGGCCGTCAAAATCATCCTTTGCCAGTAGGGCATCCATTTGGGCAAGCAGGACTTCTGCTGCTGCCTTATCCAGGGTTTCTGCATGGCCTTCTACCAGGTGATCTACACGGTAGCGTTTTTTACTGTCTTTATTGTCGATCATGGGATCGCTGAAATTATCCACATGGCCGCTGGCCTTCCAAACGGTAGGGTGCATGAATATGGCTGCATCAATACCCACGATGTTCTCGTGGAGCTGGGTCATACTTTTCCACCATTCGTCACGCAGGTTTTTTTTAAGCTGGGCGCCGTTTTGTCCGTAATCATATACAGCGCTGAGTCCATCGTACAATTCGCTGCTTTGGAAAATATAACCGTATTCCTTGCAATGCGCTATCAGTTCTGCAAAAATATTCTGTTCGTTTGCCATGGGTGCAAAAGTAAATTAAAAATGCCTTGTTTTGGCAGGTTGTTAATACTTTAGCAGATGATTTCAAACGAAAAAATTTCCTCGGTAAGGTCAAAATTAAAAAAGGGTGTGCCCGAGGGGGAGCTAAGATTTGAATTGCGTGAACAGGTTTTTTCGGAAGAAGAGATCAGCAAATGTTTCAACGGATACCAGTACAGCATGAAAAACTGGTATTTATTTTTTGCCATTGTTCTTATTGCCGCCTCTGTATGGCTTTACAGTTTGCTGATCGCTGCCCTTGGGGCTGTTTTGGCCGCCCTATATTTCAGTGAAAAAAACAAAAAGATCAATTCTTAGCCGGTAAAGAAATTTTATATGTTTTCCTGCTCCTGTTTGGCAGCATACTGCCGCGGAGCCAGGGGTTCAGTAAGCGGAGGGTTTTATAATTGGTACCGTTGTTTTTTGCAAATTTTACCAGCGATGGAATGGCATAATCCACCAGGCTGTCTTTAACCTGGTAGGGAAGATAAGCATGCTGTTCGGTCACTTTAAAACCGCTTTCTTCCGGGCTTTCAATAATATACTTAAGTGCCATAATGCGGAAGATGTAGCGCATGGTTTCTTCGGGCAGGTAGAGGTCGTAAAAGTAAAAACTTCCCTGTTCCATTGCCCGGCTGTTATAACCGCCCATGCCGCAATTGTAGGAGGCTGCAGCGGCCGTCCAGTTTCCAAACTTATCATAGGCCATCTTTAGATACCTTATAGCTGCATCGGTACTTTTTTCGGGATGGTAGCGTTCATCCACATAATTATTTATTTCCAAACCATAGCCGGGTCCGGTACTGCGCATAAACTGCCAAAAGCCCGTGGCACCTGCCTTGCTCACCTGGTTTTGCAGGGCACTTTCGGCCACACAGAGATATTTAAAATCTTCGGGAATATTTTGTGCCCGCAATTTTTCTGTGATCATGGGCAGCCAGCGGGTGGCCAGTTTCAGCACATATAAATTGCCGCCCTGCAGGTAGGTGTTTACCAGCATTTCCCTGTCGAAACGTTCATATACATCCTGTATTTCGAGTGGCACCCTTTCGGTAAACAAGTTAAAACTATCGGGTATTTCGGGTGGCGAAACGGTGGGGTTATGCCTGTGACCCCCTGTTTGTGCAAATGAAATTAAAGGCAGGCATAAAAAAAACAGTAATATATTCTTCATGATAACTATTCAGCTGATACGGTAAATTAATATTCCACCAGGAAACCAAGTTTTTCGGGCGCTTCATACATTTCTGTAAAGCTTGTAATAAAACTGATCCTGCGTTTGTCTGCAGAAAGGATGGCCCCATTACCCTGGTGGTTTTTTACCGGCTTTGGTGTTTCAATGATGGTCTTGTATTTAATTTCACCCATTAATGCGATCATTTGTTGCATCATAGCATTGCTGGAATCGCTTTCTAATTGCTTTTTGATCATTTCAGGGTTCAAAACGGCAAGTTGCAGGCTACCCGGTTTTGCAGTAAAAATATGGTTCTCACTCTTGCCGGGTGTAAGTAATTTTTCTCCATCAACCTCTTCTTCAGGCTCCTGGTCTTTATTTTTACCTTCTGCCTTTTCAAACGCTTTCAGTTTTTTTGTAACTATCATGAGGTTATTTTTAACCTCAACCAGGTCATTCATGTTTTTGAACGGGCATTGTAAAAGCATTTTCCCTTCTCCTTTCTCCTCATCCATATTAACTTTCAGGCTGGCATCCCTGAACAGCTCTTTTTCGTGATCTGTGAGAGAAACCTCCCCCTTCATAAGATCCCGAAAATTAATTACGGTATCCTTTTTCTCCTTTTTTTTATTCTTTCCCTCTCCCATGCTCTTTGAAAATTCCAGCATGCCGCCCATATCAATAGTAAAGGCATACCTCCCGCTGCTGTCATCCATTATCGTTATAAATTCCTCTATATCAATGCAGGAAAAGAGCATTACAGACAGGCTGAACGCAACCAGCATTTTCTTAATGAATTGCATAATTTCTTTTTTGTAAAGATGAAGAAAATTTACCAATACCCGCCCCTGCCAATGGAAATTCGGCGGCAAAAAAAAGGGTTTTGGCGGCTAAATGCCTGTTTTTACCGAAAACGGCTTGTACCACAGCAAAAGGGAAATTACTTTTGACCTGTCAATCAGAAACTCTGAAACGGCAAAACAAAGCAACAGCAAATGCTTTGAGTTTTAAACCCCCGTTTTACCTTATAACCCAACAGAACACCAGACCCTTATTGAGCCCGTTTAACTCAGTAAATAATTAAAAGCCTTGCCCGGGCTTTTTTTATTGCCCATACTTTTTCCCCAATTTGAATTTTAATGTTATATGCTTATTTTTAAAAAAAATTAGCCATGAAAAAACTGGTCTTTTTGATCTTATCATTCACAATGATCACCTGCTCCTACAGCCAGGCTATAAAAAAATACGAGATCGGCCAATCGGGGTGCCAGGCCTATTTTTTTTGCGATCCCGGAACATTTGATATCAGCCACAGCGAAGATTCATCTGTAGTTTACCAGGGAGTTTGCATCAATAACGAAACCGCTTACGGGATCATTTGCGTTAAATTGAAAACTCCCATTGCAGACCTGCCGGGTGCAGAAGATCTCCTGGGTTCCTATATGGATTATCTTAAAACAGCTTTTAAGATCAAATCCTTTACGGGGTATGGAAAAGGCCACCAACTGAGAAACAATGAAAATACCCGTGGAATGATCGATTACTGGAAAGACGAAGAGGGTAAGGACTGGAAAGTAAAAGGATGGACAGATGGTAAATACATGGCCGTGCTTTATGCCTACAGCAGTAAAGAGCTTACAGAAACAAAAGTGAATGTTTTTTTAGATGGATTGGTATTACCCCGGTAATTATCAGAACTATTGATGAACCGGTTTGGCAGAGGAAACTCCATAATGCGGTAATTGCTCCAATTAGCTGTATTTCTAAAATGCCTGTAGTGTACCAGTTTGAAATTTCCATTATAATTATTATTTGAACCACATATTACCTAGGGTACAAAGAAGGAAACACATAGGGATTTCTATGTGAAAGCTATCTGTCTATGTTGCTATGTGGTTCAATAATTTCAAATTAGTAACTACTAAAATACCTGCAAAACGGCCGAAATTCTTTCCGCCTTTTTTTTCATCCCCCAAATAACCCGTTTCGCCGGAATTATCTCCTTTTACACCGAAAGCAGCTTGCACAGCCGCCTTTCCCGTTCTACTTTTGACCTGTTGATGAGAGATTAATGGGGCGTGAATAGATTTATCCAACAGTCCAAAAGGTCCAGTAATCCAAAAAACCAATCCGGTATCCATAGAAAGACGAACCTAGCCTTTTTCATACTTTATGAAATCGTCCATGATCCTGACAAAACAAAGAAATTCGGAACCCATGAAAAAGGCTATTTTTTTAATCCTTACCTGCAGAGGCCGTTGCTAACAACACAAACCTTGCACCTAAAACCCTGAACACCCTGGTTCGCCAGGAATAAATCAAAGAAAGCCTTTTGGGGCTTTTTTTATTTTACCCAATTACTGTTTCATACCCGCACACAGCAGCTATTAATTTTATTACTATTGCTTTACAACCACTGCCAGCTGCAATAATATATCGTTATGTAAAATAGTTAACGTATCTTATGGATTAAATTTGCTATATGAAGCGTGCCGGCCTTGTCTTACTGCTTAGTTTTATTGTTTCAGCCGCTGTTGCCCAACAGCAAAAAAAACCTTCCACCTATGCTGTTGTGGTGGGTATTGCCGGCTATGAAAATAAAGGGATCCCCAGGTTAAGATATGCCAACCGCGACGCCGATGTTTTTGCATCTTACCTCCGTTCAAACGCCGGGGGAAATGTACCGCAGGAGAATATCAGGTTACTCACCGACAGCAATGCAACCACCGCTGCTGTGTATGATGCGCTCAGCTGGCTGGCCGAAACAAGTTCGGAAGGCGATATTGTTTATTTTTATTTTGCCGGTCATGGCGATATGGAAAATGAAACCATTCACAAACTGGGCTTCCTGCTTACTTATAATACACCCCGTACCAATTATATCAACAATGCCATCCGCATAGAAGACCTTAACAATATTGCCAACACTATTTCTGTATCCAATAAAGCAAGGGTGGTTATCATAACAGATGCCTGCCATTCGGGGCAGCTGGCCGGCAGTAATTTCAGGGGAAATATGCTGGTGGGTGAGCAATTGAGAACCGTTCGGTCAAAAGAAATAAGGATCACTTCCTGCGCAACCGATCAGCTGTCAATAGAAAATGAAGCCTGGGGCGGCGGCCGCGGCGTATTTTCTTTTTACCTGGTAAAAGGATTGATCGGTTTTGCCGAAAAAGAAAAAGACGGTATTGTGCACATGCAGGAATTAAAAGCCTACCTCGATTCGGCTTTTGCAAACGACCCGGTGCTCAAACAGGAAGGTCATAAGCAAACCCCGGTGCTGCAGGGGAAAAATGATTTTGAATTATCGGTTGTAGATAAGGGCCTGATGAAACAGGATACGGCAGAAAATAAAAACGTAGTGAGTTTTACTGCTGACCCTGCTTTGGCAGGCTTAAGCAATGATTCTTACGAGGTGCAAGACCTTGTTTTTGCAAAATATGATAAGATGCCGCTTGAGCAGCTGTTCAATTTCAGTGAAATGGAAGGCCGGAACGCCCATGAAATTTGCATGGATTTTTTGAAACATGCCGACACCCGTTTTCGGCGGGAATACGACCAGGAAGTAAAATCGGGGCTGCCCGGCGAAGAAAATTCCATTAAAAGAATTAACCGTGCAGCATCCATTGTAAAGGGTATGGATAGCCTTAGGGCAGCCATTTCGGGCGACAAGGATTTTGAAGAACAATTCCAAAAAAAACTGATGGTGATCATCCACAACAGGGTGCAGCAGGCCATCAATCTTTTTTTAACGGGCGATGAGGCTGAACTGGAACGCAGGCGCTATTATTCTAAAGAAAGCGAAGGTTATGGCATGTACCCGGCGATGATAAAAACCGCGTTAAAACTCGCCGGTAATGATGAGTACATGAACAGGCTGCTCAACGTGATGTATAATTATTTTTCGGGTGTGGTGTTAAGGCTAAAAATTCCAATGACAGAAAATATAGCACCACTGATCAACGAAGCCTATGCCTTTCAGCAAAAGGCGCTTGCCCTTGAAACTAAAGCCGCATACATATGTAATGAACTGGGTGTTTTATTACTTTATAAAAATAAAACTGCCGAAGCTAAGGAACAATTCATAACAGCCACCAAACTATCGCCTGCGTGGAGCATTCCCTGGTCGAACCTGGTATTGGTAAACACCTTACTGAAAGATTATTCAACCGCAAAAACGGCCTATGACAATGCCGTTAAACTTCAGCCCGGGCTAACAAATATTTATGTAAATGCCGGCGTACTGTTTGAAAGACAAAAGAACTTACTACTGGCCGAAGAAAATTTCCGCAAAGGCATTGAACTCAACTCCAGGCATTACTTGCCTTTTGAAAGGCTTGGTTTTGTTTTTATGCAAACCACCCAGTATGCACAGGCCGATTCATTTTTCTTTGAGGCAGATATCCGTAAAAGAGGTTATCATTTCAACAAAGAACTGCTCAGTGTTTTAAGCCCGCTGGCAAACCATGTTTTATCATACATTCCACTCTGTCCATTCGATACCGGCAAAATAAAGAAGAACGATATTTCGGGAAATTTTGCCTGGGCCTTCCGTTCTTTACAATTGGGAGATACAACCGGGGCCGAAAAAAGATTTAAGCATGTGATATCGCTCGATGGTCGGCACCCCCTGGCATTTCACTACCTGGGAAAGATCCTGTACGCTCAACAACGCTGGCAGGAAGGGGAACTGACCTTTAACTATGCCGTTTCTTCATTTAAAGAAACCGAAGAAATGTATCAATACCTTGATAATCTTTACAACCATGACAGCCTGAATGCCGATGCCCGCTGTTTTTTAAATATTAACAAAGGGGCAAAATATGAGCGGGAGGAGGACCATTATTTTTTAGCAAGCCTCTACGAAAAATGGAACCATTATACAGAAGCAGAAGCAGCCTGCCGGGTTCTAATAAAAATGCTGCCCGATAATCATGCACCCTACTTTAAACTATGGAACCTGCATGAAAAGCTCGGGAGGTTTGACGACGCCGAGTTAGTGATACAACAATACAGGCTTAGAAATAAACTGACGGGTGATAATGAATTGAATGCATTTTATGAACGCATTACAGCCTTACGCCCTGCTGATGGCTACTGGCAGCATAAAGCCGGCCGGTTCCTGTATTATTTTGTAAAAGAAAACAAAAGTTTCTATCCCGGCGACCTCAAAACCATTTTACCCGATCAAACAGAACCTTCTTTCGTACTTGAAACAAGACCATCGGGAGCACATTCCAGCAGTTATACAATATCAGAAACAGGCGAAGAAGGTGAAATAGCAAAGTCGATCGAATTACCTTTTACAGACGGCATCAAGTACCTGCTGAAGGCCGACAGCCTGCTTGCCGATGATGAAACAATTGCCGATGTGAACGATAAACTCGGCGACCTTTACATGTGGCAGGGGCTTCCAACTTACTCGGCCAAACATTACCAGAAATCTGTTGAGCTGCAGCCCATCAATTCCGGTGTGCGCAGCAAACTCGTAAATAATTATGATTCCATCTACCGGTTCAGCGCTGCCATGATCCATATGGATACATTGTACCGCAGGAAAGAGATCAACTACCAGCATCAGAAATTACTGGCCAACTACAAAATGCGTGCAGGCAATACCGGCATGGCCCGCAGTTTACTGAAAGAAATTGAACACACCGATCCATTAGAAGATGATCAACTGTATGCATTGAACGGGTTGCTGGAACTTTTATCGGAAAACTATCAAGCTTCCTTAAAGCAATATAAAAAGCAACTCATGCACCAACCCGGGGATGCCCTCATTATGTACAGTATTGCCAGGCTCTATGCTGTTCAGCATAAAAACGGGCCAGCTTTTCAGTGGCTGAAAAAAGCAGGGGAGCATGGTTTCAATTACGGTTATGTTTTACAATACGATCCCCTGTTCCAAAAACTGAGACAAACCGGCACCTGGAAAAACTGGATCGGCACTATCAGCCCTAAAGAATACAAACTACCGGCCTGGGTAAAATAATTACTCGATCTGGAACTTTGGGGTTTGCCTGCAAATATTTTCCGGCACCCGGTAATCGCTGCAGTACGTGGTTCTGGAACGTTTGTAAGTATTGGTGCGGGTATCGTCGAGTATCTGGTACCAGCTGAAATAACCTTTGTTGGTGGTGCTTAATTGTGTTTGCAGCATCATTTTAAAATGATGTAAAAAGAAACTTCCCAGCGTAGGGTTAGAAACAGCCAGCTGATCTTTGTCTGCAGCAGCCACCATGATAGTAATGGGAACCGGGTTTAAAAATAATTGCCTGCATTTTTCTTCATCCCAGGGTACATCGCTGACCCTCGTTTCGGGAATGGGTTTAGTGGCATATGGTAACGGCACATCGGGATTCCAGTTGCAGCAATCGCCCAGTACCAGGTTCATGCGGGCGCCCTTCTTTTTAATGAGGCTGTAAATGCTGTCGATACTCAGGCTTTCGGTAAGATAATTTTGTCCTTTCTTTCCCCTCAGATCGAACATGGGATAAGGACTGGTTTTATTTTTGATGCGGAACCCATGCCCGCTGTAATAAAAGATCACGATATCATTTGGCTTTGGATTAAGCTTCTCCATTACCCTGAGCACATTTGCTTTGCTGAAATCGTTTCCGTACACTTTATGAATATTTGCTTTGATACCTAAAAAATCTGCCAGCCCGGTAAAAAGCGATTCGGCTTTGTTGAGGTCAATGGCAGCGGCCACTTTAAGTGCAGAGTCATTTGTATTGGCAACGAGTACCAGGTGCATTTTTATACTTTTTTCCAGCGGGGTAAGTGCCCGGGTTGTTTTGGCAAAAAGATTGATATAAATAGAGTCTGATTTGGAATAATAATCGAGCAAAAGTTTTTCTGTAAGATCAGTATTGGTCAGCAGGTCGGCCTTTATCAACCTGGCAGTGGCATCAGCACCTGTTTTTGCATATAATTTCACCGGCTGAAACTGGTCATTCTTAAAGGCAAAAAGCAGATTTACCGCATCTGGTTTTATTCTTGCACCCCGTACGGGTTTTAGCTCAGATCCCAGGTATAAGATACTGTCTGGTATGCCGGCCTCATACGCATCCGGTGCTTCCTCAATTTTTTGTTCAAAGAGTGTGAATTGTCCTACAGCACCGGCATCGGTTCTTATCCGCATAGTGCCCGCACCATTTTGCTGTAAAATAAAGAGCGCATCATAATTTTTAATGCCGCCCGAAGCCGTAACGGTATACTCCATCCTGTAAATACTCTGGCAAAAACCGTTAAGAGAAAATACAGTTGCTAACAAGAATAAAAATGATACCCTCATACAGCAAATTTTATTGAGAAATTATTAAAGAAGACCATGCAAACTAACACAATTTTAAAAACATGTGTATTGTTTTTTTTACATATTTAATTTAATTTCTGTATTATTATAGTCTAAAACCTTACAAACATGCGTAACAAGACCCGAATTTATTCCTGGCTTTCAGCGCTTTTGGTTGTTTTTAGTTTAGGTTTTTTTTCGGCCTGTAACAACAATGCAGAAAAAAAAGAACCTGAAGTAAAACCGGAAACAACCACCAAAGAAGCAACACCGGCCCCGGAAACCCCGCAGGCCAAACCCGACAGTATTGACACCACGGGTATCATTAAACCTGTAATTCCACCGAATTAGTAGACCAGTTGGATCAAAACACTCAAAAGGATAAAGCTTATTTTAGTTTTATCCTTTTTGTTTGTATCCTTATCTTTTTAACGGTTTTTGAAATGCCTTCCCGGTTGCGTACCAGTTTGCTGATGAGCCAGTGTTCTATGCGGTGATGGGCGGGTATCAGTATTAACGCAATGCATACAAAAATGATCATTTCGTATACCGGTGTGTGATGGGTAAATTCTTTTACCAGCGGGTGCAACAGCAGTGTAAGGTATTCAAACAGGATAATGAGCGAGAGCACCCCAAGCAGGCGCACAATTCGCAACGGGATCTTAATACGGCTCAGCAAAAGTGTAATGAGGAAAAACCCCGGAATGAAAATGGCTATAAACAATAGCTGCAATTGCTGGCTCCGTTCTTTTTTTGCCAGCCGCTTCTCCTCTTCTATCTGCAGTTGCCGCACTTGTTCACTCATTGATAATGCCTGAATCTCCCTGATACGGTTTTTGCTGTTCACAGAATCGTTGAGCACCCTCACCGTATTTACATAATGAAAAGCACTGTCAATATTGTTGGTTTCTTTAAAAACGGTGCTCAAAAATTCAGAAGATTTCAACTGGTCGTTTATAAAACCGGCTTTAAGAGCCACATGGTCCGACAGCCGGGCATATAATACAGCCGAATCATGTTTTTCAAACTGCCTGTACAATTTTGCAAGGCCTAATGCAGCTTCGCAAACCAAAATCTCATCATTGGCTTCTGTGAGTTTTGGAATGGCTCCCTGGTAATAAGCAGCCGAAGAATCAAACTGGTTTTTTTTACGGTACACATGGCCCATACCGGTCATGGAAGCCCCTTCAAAATCGGCATTTTGCATAGAGCGGGCAATGCCGAGGGAGGCATTGTAATAGGTAAAAGCAGAATCCAGCAGGTTCATTTTATCATACACATCGCCCCTGTTGAGTTTAATATGATAATAAAACTCACTCACTTTTGCGGCCGTAATGACAGAATCTGATTTTTGAAAATAAGGCAGCGCTTTTTCGTACTCTTCATTCATGGAATATACAATGGCAATACTCATGAGCACACTGGCCAGGTTGCGGGGCAGGTTGCGGCCTTCTTCAATTTTAAGTTTTTCGAGGTTATACTCAAGCGCTTTGGGATAATTTCCAAGATTGAGAAAAGTATTGGCTATAACGCCAAGCGAGCGTGACTGCCCTTCTGTATCCCTTATTTCCTTTGCAAGAAACAGCCCTCTTTGTGCAATACGGAGCGCTTCTTCAGGGTCATAGTTTTTTACTTCACTGGCCAGCTGCCACATCCGTTTCACCCGCAGCGAATCTTTTTTTTCAACTGCCAGCAGGGCACGCAGGCTGTCGGCCTTTGATTTTTGAGCCGTGGCATTATTCAAAAATAAAAAACAGGCTATCAACAGCCATGCCCTGGTGCAATGTTCCATAATTGTTTTGATACGGTATAAATGTACCATATTTCCTGTTGACCCTGCAAAGAAATTGTTTGATTGTATAACCGGTTATGTACTTTTAAGCCAGCCGGTAACGCTCATCCTGCTGCGGCCCGAAGCGCTTACTTCATGCTCCATTTCATCGCTTTTAAAGAAGACGGCCGTTTGGGCCTGTGGTAAAATTTTTTGAACAGTTTCATTTTGATAAACCAGCAATTGGCCCCCGTCTTCTTCCAGCCAGTTTTGATTGAGGTAATTAACGAGCGAATATTTCCGGTTACTGTTGTTCCTGAACTGGTCTTTATGCCGTTTGTAGCCCCGGCCCTCTTCATAAACAGCATAATGAAATTCGTAACCGTTGATGCCGGCATAGCAGGTTTGGTTGAGGTATGTAATAAGCTCATCCACCCGGGCCAGGAATTCCTGCTCAAAAACATTATCGTGGTTTTTGTCCATCCAGTAAATGGTATCGCCACGCATTTGCTGCTGTACATCTTTTATATGGCTGTTTCCTATACCGGCGGACTGCATCCTGCCATCTTGCTGCAGGTGCAGGATGTTTGTATGCAGCCCCTGGCAAAGTTCTTTGTTTAAAAAATTGGTATCAATACCAATATTGTCATTAAGATAGCTGTTGATAAGAATATCGAACGAATGCGGCATGCTGCTCATTATACCTGTAAGGTAAGCTTGTTTATGCACAGCGGCTAATTGTAAAATGTATTGATGGTTTTAAAAAAAATCCCCGGCAACCCGGGGATCTTTGAGCAGGAAAGAAAATTAAACTGCATTTACTTTCTGTTTTATTTATCAGTCGGCCTTAAAAAATTTATGTACGATGCCGGCCACTGCAGCAGCAGCTATTGGAACTACAATGAACAACCATAGCTGCGATAAGGCCCAGTCGCCAACAAACAGCGCCTGGCTGATACTCCTGGCCGGGTTAACCGAAGTATTGGTTACAGGGATAGAAATAAGATGGATGAGTGTAAGTGCAAGCCCGATGGCAATACCAGCAAAACCTTTTGGCGCCCTTTCGTCTGTAGCGCCCAGTATAATAAGCAGGAAAAGGAAGGTCATTACAAATTCGGTTACAATAGCGGCTGTCATCCCATATTTTCCCGGTGAATGTTCTCCATAACCATTTGCGGCAAAATCGCCGATGGCGCTGCCGTTACCGGTTGTTATAATATACAGCACTCCCGCTGCCGCAACAGCGCCGGCAACCTGCGAAATGATATAGGGCAGCACGTCTTTTGAAGAGGTTCTTCCTCCCATCCATAGCCCGATGGTTACTGCCGGGTTTAAATGAGCGCCGGAAATATGCCCGAAAGAATAAGCAATGGTCAATACAGTAAGACCAAATGCTATGGAGACCCCGGTTAGCCCGATGCCCACATTTGGAAAAGAGGCTGCCAGCACAGCGCTGCCGCAACCGCCCAGTACAAGCCAGAATGTGCCGATAAATTCGGCGAGATTTTTTTTCATGATGTGCAGTTTTAGTTATGATCGGTTATTGGCTACACGTAGCCCTGTTTTTTAATGTGGTTACTGAACTCCACTTATATATAAAAGACAAATATGCTGCTGTATGCAGTTCTTCCTATAGTAAGACGAAAATTTCTGTTTACCGGTGATTCCTTTCATCAGAATTTTTTACAGGGGGAAGGAATTGAGGGGTTAAATGTACAAAAACCATTGAAGGATACTGAAACAGGCCAGTCCTTTTAGTGTATCAATTTTATTAAAAACCACGCACCCGAAAAAGGACTCACCCGGTAAAAAACCCGTTTTACCGGAAATCCGGGCCTTTATACCGAAACCGGGTTCAGTTACTGCAGCCCTGTTCTTAATTTTGACCTGTCAATGAGAGATTAAGAAGAGAGAGAAGATCATTATCCAACAATCCAGGTCCAATGTCCAAAAAACCGGTCCTGTATCCTTAAGAAAACGAATATAGCCTTTTTCTTACTTTATGAAACCGTCCAACGATCCTGACAAAACAACAAGATTCGGAACCCATGAAAAAGGCTATTCTTTTTTGAACTTACTTACAGCCGTTGCATAACCTGGCGGCTTACTACTGAAGCCATATTGTGTAACAAGAACAAAAAAGCCTTTGAGGGGCTTTTTTTGTTTTGGGGTTAAGTGCCCACAAAAAACAATCCCGGCAAAACACGCCTATTCATCCTTCAACTTTAATTTCATCATAATATCGGTTTGTTCATCATCTCCTAATTTAAAAATATGTTTGTCAAATTCAACAAAACCGTTTTTCCTGTAAAAATTTATTGCCCTTGGATTTTCCTCCCAAACACCCAGCCAAACATATTCGGCCCCGGCCTGCCCGGCAATTTGCAGCGCTTTTTCGTAAAGCAACTGTCCAACCTTTTTCCCGTGAAATTCTTTAAGCACATAGATCCGTTCAATTTCAAGGGATTTATCGTCTTTCAATTCGGTTTGTGAATTTCCGAAATTCAGTTTCAGGTAACCAATGATATCGGTGCCGAGGCTGGCAAAATAAAACTCAGCATTTTTATCGTTTAGTTCAGCACTTAACCTTTCAACAGAAAATCCTTCTTCCATGTATTTTGTCATGTTCTCTTCGGTGTTTGCGGCCGAAAAGGATTCGTAAAAGGTTTGCCTGCTGATCTTTTGCAATTGATCAATATCAGTTATTAATACTTTTCTTATGCTTATATTTTCCATAGCATCTCAGGGGCTGTTATTGTTAAATTACATAGCCTGTTCAGCTGCTTTGAACAGTTGGGAAATTAATATCCCATTCGGTCAAATTTAGTAAAAAAGCCTCATCAATTTGCCTGGGTTCAAATTATTTGCTGCCGGCTATTGGGGAATTGGCGGATACATGAATGCCTTGTTCGGCCTAAGAACCCTATTGAAAGTTAAAAGCATACATGCTGTTCTGTTTGAGCAATGGATGTATTTTTAAAAGAATCCGGGGCCGGTTCCTGTTGTAACATTATGCTGTCGATCGTTAGCCGGGCCATCAGGTAGCTAACAGTAGATTCTGCTCCCTGGTTGAGGTTGATGTAGGTTTCTTCGAGACCATCATAACAACCTCCGGTGCAGGGATTATATAAAATCTGCTGCAAATGGTTTTTCCCTAAAAACCAATTGAAGGAAATTACTGCCAATTGTTTATAGTTCTGCTGATTAAAAACGGTATAAAATTTTTCGAGCGCCATAATGGTATAGGCCACATCTATCGGCTGTTCTCCCCCGGCCTTCCTTTCGGTTATTTTGTCTTTTATCATCCAGCCCCTGTTAGATATTACATTTATTTTTCCATTAATAAATATTTTAGAGAGCAAAAAATCAAAACTCTCTTTTGCAATGGCTTTATACGTTTCGTCGCCGGTGCTGATATATGCACAAAGCAGTGCCTCCGGCAACAGGCTGTTTCCGTAGGTCAGATAATTTTCAAACCAATGCCAGTCATTCATTCTTTCGTGCCGGTACATTTGCACTATTCTGCCTGCGAATGTTTTTATTAAATGGAAATTGCTTTTTTCTGCCTGGTAGTGCAGCCCCTTTATCACAAAAGCCATTGCCCTGGTTGAATGGATCTTATCAAGGGAAGGAAATGCTTTCCGAATTAAAACTACTGCCTGCTCAACAAGATCAAGCGGTAAAATTTGTCTGAAAGATATCAAATAACCAAGCGCCCAAATAGCCCTTCCATTACTGTCTTCAAGGTTTTCGGCAAAATTTTGCCGGGTAAAAATCTTTTGTTCACTTACATAATTTAAAAATGTTCCATTCGGTTGCAGGCAATATTGAATGAATTGCAGGTAAGTGTTTACTAAAACCAGGTCATTGGTATCACCGGTTGCTGCAAAGTGCTGGCACAAAGCGATGAGGGCCCTGGCATTGTCATCCAGTGTATAACCGGAACTTCGGTCTGGCTGGGCAATTTTAGCAAATTGAAAAATGCCAAAATCGCTGGTCATTCTTTTAACATGAATTAAATTAATTTCCGGGATACGGTAATTTAATTTCAGCGTAAGGGGCACTAGACTTTCAAAAAGATTGGCATGGGCAATGGCTGAATTTTCCCATGCAGTAGGCGCCATTTTGTGCAATGCGTTCAGCCTTATATTATTCATAAGCGCCGGGTTTCCTAAAATTGATGTAACAGCGCCCGCAAGTTGATCATAGTTTCCAAAATCAACAAATAACCCGGTATCACTGCTTAACACTTCCATTGCATGCGGTATGGGGGTAGACACTACTGGGCAACCGCAGCTTACCGCGTAAGAAAATGTTCCGCTTACCGCCTGGTCAGGATCTTTTGAAGTAAATAAATAAACATCCGTAAGCTGCAAATATTCCAGTAAAACAGGCAGGGGCAAATATTCATTAACGAACCTTACATGTTGTGCTAACTGCAGGTCTGCTATTTTTTTCTCCAGCATTCTTCTATACCGCTCCCCCTCATGCTTTACAACCCCCGGGTGTGTTTTGCCTAAAATTAAAAAAAGCACCTCCGGGTGTTTCACAATAATAACAGGCAAAGCATCCAATGTTACTTCAATACCCTTGCTTGAGCTTAATAATCCAAATGTGGAAAGTACTTTTTTACCGGCTAATTGGTATTTCTTTTTAAGGCTTTCCCTGGCCTGGTTTGGCACCAAATGTGTGCCATGTGGTATCACTGTAATTTTATCGGGGGCAATGCCATAAACATCAATTAAAATTTTAGAGGCATTCTTTGTCATTACAATTATAGCTGTTGCGGCTGCCGACATACGCTGAACCCTGGTTTTAAAAGCAATATCCGGCCTGGGTAAAACCGTATGAAAAACAAATACAACAGGTTTTGTAATGCGTTCAAAAAACAGGTTAAAATCAGGCTCATTCTTTGCAAACAGGCCAAACTCATGCTGTATGAGCAATGCATGTATGTTTTTATTCCTGTTAATAGCAAAGGCAGTTTTCACGAATGAGTTTCGCTGGTCTGTATTCAGTACATAGGCTGGTTGTTTCGTATAAACCGGATGCTCTGTTTCCGACTCTAATGCACAAACCGTGCATTTGAATGAATCACCGAATTTTTTCTCCAGCACATTGATCAGATCCTGGGAATAAGTTGCAATGCCGCATTCACGTGGTGGAAAAGTGGTAATGAAGAGAATTTCGGGCAGTTGAACTGCCTTGCCTGCAAACGCTGTTTCACGAACTGATAAAAAGCCGCGGTTTTCGGCAGGAATATTCATTTTCCCAAAGGGTTCATATAAAATAAGATCAGTTGACACGAATGATTTATTTAAGTTGTATTGCGCAATAATTCGGCAAGCAGTTCATTAATATTCAGTGAAGCCACTGCAATCCGTTCGTCTGCTGCACCATAATAGATATACAAAATATCTTCTTCCAAAATTGCAGCGGTTGGAAAACATACATTATTTACTTCGCCTTTTAATTCCCATTCTTTTTCAGGATAAAAAAGAGGGTAAGGCAAACGGGCAATTTCTTTTTGCGGATTTTCCAGATCGAGTAAGGCTGCACAGGCAGAATATACATAACCTTTAACGGTGTCATGCACACTGTGATAAATAATGAGCCACCCTTCTTTTGTTTCAATTGGCGGGCACCCACCCCCAATATAACTGATTTCGTGCTGGTGTTTTGGCGAAAGAACAATGAACTCATCAAAATGCAAAAAATACCGGTGCCAGAATTCAATGGTCAGGTCTTCCAGTTTTTCTATCCCAACTACGATCTGTATATCCGGCTTTATGCGGTGCAGAAAACAAAATTTACCATCAATTTTTCGTGGAAAAAAAACCAGGTTTTTGTCCCACAAAAAAGTCGTCATGCCTTCCTTCCCGTGCTTTTTTTGATATTCGTTGAAGCGGATGTATTTTTCGTGTATGGTACCCTTCGACTCGGCAAAATGTTTAAACTCCCCGTAAGTTATTTGCGGTACTATTACCCCGTGCTTTTGCCAATTAACCAGGTCAACAGAACTGGCGAGCGCACCAAGTGCATTCGTGCCGTCAAAAGCCGTATAAGTAAGATAATAAACCCCTTCAATTTCCACGATCCTGGGATCTTCCAAACCCTGCAATTCATAGTCGGCCTCGGGGTAAAGCAAGGGTGTATCATTTCTGCATTCAACCTGGGTAGGTGAAGACAATTTACAATAGCCAACCGTTGAATAATTTCCTTTGGCCACCGCCCGGTAAAACAAATGAATATTGTTTCCCACCTTTATTGCAGCGGGGTTGAGCACCCCTTCACTTTCAAAACCACGTTCCGTTTTTTTAAGCAGGATGCCGAGTTTGTTTACCGTTATCATAGTTTTACTTTACATGATCACTTTGTCGGCCTGCTGCTTTTCAATTTTCTTACTGGCCTTTTCTGCCCTTTTCTCTTTATGAGTTTTGGCAGGAGCGGTTTTGTCTGATTTTTTCTTTGTGTCTTTTTCTTTTGACATAGTATTTGTTTTTAATTAATCTTCGTAACCACTTTTTATGGTGGTGGTAATCATTTTAAATGGCTCGTTTGCGTTAAAGCCATGTTTGCAATGCGCAGGTATGATAATGCCTTCACCCAAGCCTAATTTAAATGTGCTGTCTCCTATAGATATTGCAGCAGCCCCATCAATGATCTGGATATAAGTGTCAAACGGGCATGTTTTTTCGCTTAACTCCTCGCCAAGTGCCATGGCGGTAGCGGTTATATTTCCAGTCGTTTTTTTTAGGATGGTTTTACTCAGCACCGCATGAGGCATATACTCAATGAGTTGCACTATGGTATGGGCTTTGGCTTTTTCGGTTTCCACCTCTGTTTCCATTGAATGAAATTGCTTTCAGGCAAAACTCGTACTTCCCCTCTCTAAAATGTTACACAATTAGAGAAAAGAGTTGCATGATATGAGCTGGAAAAAAATTGGCTTTATAAATTTTCGAGGTTGGTACGATTTTTACGCTGCAATTTTTTAAAAAAAGACGGTGTAAGTCCTGTGATCTTTTTAAACTGGTTAGAAAGATGTGCCACACTGCTGTAATGGAGCTTGTACGATATTTCAGAAAGGTTCAGTTCATCATACATGATCAGTTCTTTTGCCCTTTCTATTTTATGAAGAATGATAAAATGTTCAATGGTAATTCCCTTGGTTTTCGAAAACAATTCCGACAGGGAATGATAATTCTGCTGTAATTTATTACTTAAGAATTCAGAAAAATTAATGGCGGGAAACTCATCGGAATAGTGAACCATTTCTACTATTATATTTTTTATTTTTTCAATGAGCACAGCATTTTTGTCGTCCATCAGCTCAAGTCCCGACCTGTGTAAAGCTGCTTTAAGCTGCTGCTTTCTATCTTCAGTAAGTGTTTCCAATAACAACACTTCTCCCAGGTCAATATAGGCGTAGGTGATCTCCAGCTTTTCCAACTCGGCTTTTACCAGCATCTTACAGCGCTGGCTTACCATATTTTGTATAAGTAATTTCATGTAAATGACGGTTCACCCTTGGAGGTAAACCTGTCTGTTGTTTTCATACTGGCCATTGTAAAATAATACTACCGACGTGCTTGCCTGCCGATTGTTTAATACAAGGGCTTTCTGCATTGACAGTTTCTCAAAATATACGGAATTTTTTCGAGTATTGGCCTGTAAACTTGCAGAGATGGATGGAAAACTCCTTTAAAAGCTAAGGTCTACCCGGTTGGAACTGCAGAAAAATCATCAATGATCTTTAAGAACATAGCATTTATTCTATTCGCTGCTTATTTCAAACAGCGCTCCATCGTATTGCTTATGCAGCACCACTTCAAATCCTTTTGTTTTTAAATCATCGCCTGATAATAGCGCCAGGGTGCTTCCATCCAATCGTTTTACCTTGTACAATTTATGCGGATGCAGGTAGTTTACGGTAACCATCCGTTTTGTTTCAACAGCGCCATGCCTGAATATGCCAACGATACCACCAGCCCCGGTTTCGGTATTGATGCGTTGGTACCCATCCCAGCTGCCTTCTTTTGGTTCGCCAAAGCCTGCAAGGTCTTGTCTGAAACTCATGATATCATAGGTATTTTCCATCTGCTGTAAAAAATCGGCAAACTGCCGGTACTTTTTTATTGCGCTATCTGTTAATTTTCTTGGGTCGCCAAGCATAATGGGCAATGCGCCGGCCAATGACTTTATATGCAGGTCCCAGGCCGTATCCTGCATTTCGGGATTACCAATAACCAATGCGGTAGAAGGTATTGCTGGTGAACGCCACCAGGCCATATTCCTTATCCGCAGATCAACCTTGTCTTCGGGGCCCGCAAAATTAGAAAGCCAGTTGCCCTCTGCATGTTTCAGCATGGCATAGTCTATCAGTTGCAGGCCTCCCATCGTTTCAAATGTACAATCTATAAAAAGGTTAGGTTTGGCAGCATGCAGCTCATCAAAGAGTTGCCACACCCTTTCATAATTAACAAAAAAAGATTCGGGCTGGTCCTTATGCAATGGGTGTGTGTTGGAATAGCAACCCGAAATTTTATTATCAAAACGGTAAGGGCTGGTTACTACGGCAAAATCGAGTTTCAAATATTCCAACCCATAATCGAGAGAAAGTTTGAGCAGGATATTTTTTATATAATCTTTCCAGCCTGTACTAAAACAGGCAGAACGGGCATCAAAAGATGTTACCGGCTGGTGCAGGTTAGAAAAATCGCCGTCTCTGCCCTTCACAAACCATTCGGGGTGTTGTAAAAAAACTTTGCTGGTAGGTACTGCACTGCCCACGCTTACCCATAGGCCGGGTTTCATGCCGAGTGATTTTATATAATCAAAAACAGGTTTCAACCCGTTCGGGAATTTTGTTGAATCAATTTCCCAGTCACCATAATCCTTTTGCCATCCATCATCAATAATAAATTCCTTCATGCCTGCCGCCGCTGCCGCCTTTGCCAGTTCCAATACCAGTTTCTCGTTTATATTCCTGTAAAACGGTACCCAGGTATTATAAACAAATGTGGGCTTTTGAGATAAGGATGAAAGGCGGATGCCCATATGTTTTCTTATAAAATCGGGCAGGGCTGTGTTAAGTATTTCATCGGGGTCTTTGCTGTTATTGTAAACGATCGTAAATACCTGCGGGGTAGTAAAACTTTCACCCGCCTTAATATATTTCCTGAATGGAAACCTGGCATCTTTATATGTAAGCCCCGACGAAACAGCCTGCTCCTGCCAGTAAACGGCCGTATGTTTTAATACACCGGCCGCCTCATTGCCAATAACAAGACCCTGCTGCCAATTATTATCATAAATATTGATCAGCGCATCCTGCATATTACCATCGTAAGGACCAATGGATCTCCGGCGCCCATAATCATGAAATATCCAGCTAAAAGTGGTTGGCCAGTATTCCACCACTTCAAATTTTTCTACATCAACAGATTCCAGTTGTATGGTTTGCCGGCCAAGGTTCTTGATCACTAAATTTTTGCGGATAAGGGGTAGGCCGGGATACAATAAAAATTGCAGGGTAAGTTCTATCTTTTTATCGGCGCTTACCAGGGTTACCGCTGCGCCATCGCCCTGGTTTGCATCTGTATGCTTACTTATATTTTTTAATGACCAATTTCCTTTTCCGCTATACAGTTTGCTATCAGCTTCAAACTGGAAATCGGTATTCGTTGTATCGAAATACCAGTAATCGCCTGTAACGGGTTTATAAGAACTGGTAACAAAACCGCCATTTTCGGCCGGTAATTTTATGATGCGCTCCACCAGCCCATTATTTAATTTCAGTTGGGTTTTTGTCCACAAAGCAAAAGGCTGTGCATTGATGCTCATCGGAAAAATAAATAGCCCTGCATAAATTAAGCTGAAATTTTTTTTCATTTAATTTCTTTGATGCAATATAAATTAAAGATTGCGGTCGGGCGCTGGTTTTACAGTTGCCGTTGCAGGTATCCATACCTCGACTCCTGAGTCGCCCTCGCCTTGTCTACTGGCAAGCGAGGCCAGCAGCTTAAGCTTACCAATTATTTTCTTTCTTATAGCCCTACCCAGCGCCGTTGGACGGGAGTCGCAGACGGCGGCCTGAAGGGCAGAAAAGTAAATAATAGATCGCAGCCCGTTTGGGGGTGGTGAATATTAAGATGGGCGGCCAGTGCTTGGGAAGCGTTGTACCCGCGGCGGCTAAGATGGCGGCCTGCACATGGGGCGTGGCAACAGCGGGAGTGAAATCCATACTTTTTATTCATGACACCCTAACAACGACTTAATGTTGAAGTAGTTGTTACTTCATATTATTCGCCAATTAAAGGTTGGACTTTGGTTTCAATTTCCTTGTAAAAAGCATTTAAACTGCAATTGTATAGAAGAAATTTTCCATCACGAATCTCCCGTACTTTTGATAAAGGCTTACTAATTTTTAAGAAATTATCAAAATTAGAAGTAGAATCAATACCCTTTCGGGAAAGAAGATAACTAAGCTTCTCTTTCGGTTTAGCAGATTTTGTAGAATCGGTTTTATCATATATTGTTAAAACCCACGCGTCAATTTCTTCAATTGCGATAGCATATAAGATTTGATTGGAAATATCATCTTTTAGCCAGTTATTTATTTGTTTAACGACCAATTCTCTTAACTCATCACAATAACTTTCCGACGCTTTGTTTGGCCTTATAATTCCGTATTGTTCTGCTTCAGCAGTATCGATATGTATTACAATGAATTCTTGTCCATCAAGTTGAAAAAAACGATTTATCAATTCCCTGCTTTCACATTCTTCCTTTATGATCGACCAGCTACTGAAGTGCTCGGATTTCAGCAAGGCTTTATCTGTTTCATCATAATTATATATTGGCCTTAATGGCACAATGTTGCTTCTGTCAATCCCTGTAATGCCTGTAATAATATTCGAGATAACCGCTCTGTCAGCATGTCCCTCAGAAATTACACCAATTCTCATAGCTAAAAATTATTAGGTACAGCTCCAAGCACACCCTTAAGCCACAACTCAGATAGTTTAAATTTTTTATCGCTTAAATCCTGTTTGAATTTTATCCTACGTGTTTTTGTTTTCCCCTCGTTGTCTCGATAAACCTCAAATAAACGTTGATCCTCATCCAATAAATTCAACCCATCAAGAATCGCAGGATTGTGTGTAGTAACAAGCACTTGTTTATTAGTTTGCTTAGCTAATGCCACCAATTCTACAATTAAGGCTTGACACAAACGTGGATTTAACGCCGTTTCAATATTATCGATAGCAAATAGTCTAGGAGTTTTAGTACTAATAAATAATGCGAAGTAGAATAAAACATGCAATACACCCTCATTTGAGTTTTCGGCCGAGAAGGTATTATTAGTTTTTTGCATGTACTTATCTTTGAAATAAAGTGTAGAAATGCTCCGTCCTGGCTTTAGGCCCAAAAGTTTTAATTTGTCTTCTTTATCTGCGACAATTTCACCAAGCCAATCAAAAAAATGCAGACATTTATTTAATAGACTTTTTTCAAATTGGTTAAAACTTGCTATAAGTAAGTCGAGACCTTCTCCATTAATCCCAAGGGGTGTTTTCTTACTATCAGTTGATGAAACACCTCTTAATGATCTAGTATTTAAGTCAAAAATTGAATAATCTGACAGAAAATCATCAAAGCTTCGATCCCGCCTTAAACCCTTATTCGCTATGAGTTCATTGACCTTATCAAGAAGTTCCGAACCAGTAATGCCAGGATTATTTTGCGTAATTTTCCCAAAATAATCCAAGAGTACTTCAGTGTATAATTCCTCTTCGGCTAGATTAATCCATTTTGTATAAATATCATTAGAATTTGCTGGTGTTAGAGAGCATTTATATTCTTCTTGTTGCAGTTCGCTTTGAAGCGAAAGATTAATTTCTATACTACTTTTTTGGCTGCGGCTATCAAGAAATGAACTTATCATTAAATCTGGCCTCGCAATACGAACACCCCTACTATAAAGTCCATCAAATGTCAAATCATTACCACGTTCGGCACCAACGGTGGCAAGTGCTTCAAGAATATTTGTCTTCCCGCAACCATTTACACCAATAAAAACATTAAATCGACCTAATTCAATTTTGTCATTTACAATAGACTTGTAACTGTTAATATCTAAAGTCTTAATTAAAACCGTTGGCGTTGTCGCTTTGAGATTTTGGTTATTGTATTTTAAAAAATTCTCCTTTGCAACTTCCCATTCTGAAGAACTAAACTTTTTAATTGTGTTTAAAGCTAGATAAGAAAGTGCATAGTGAGTTTTAGAACTTGTTGGACTTAAGTCGGGATTGTCAGGGTTTAATATAGCTATATTTTTTTCTACGAAGGGTTTTAAAGCAATCTTTCTAAAAGACTCTCTGGTATTTGGCTTGTACCCTGCTTGATAATATTCATTTACAAATTCAATAATATCTTTTGAAAGAGTTAAGCTTTTTGCGGAGGCATTTTCCCATGCATCATTTGGCTTGATACCACCTAATGCCAAAAGAGTAAAGGCACAGATTCTATTTTGTTGAGCTTCTGGCAATCCTAATTCCTTAAGGATTCCCTGCGCTTCTTTGACCCTATTATTCTCCATATGCTTTGGATAAATTGGTTGACAAATTAAAAGTTTCTGATACCAAATCATCAATTAAGTATGGCAACCGTTTTTTGTCATTTTTGTTTATTTTTTGACCTAACGCTTGAATTAATTGAAAGTCAGGAAGAGGAAAGTCTCTCAGTTCGGTAGCACTAACATTTATATTACCATTAAAAGTTCTAAAATATAAATCGAATAATTTACTATTAAAAATTGCAGCTAACCCAACTGTCTCATCAGCTGTCAACTCCGATTTTTTATGATATATATAATTAAGGTGATTTTCAATACCAAGCATCGGTACATCTTCTAAACTACTTTTAAAATATGGAGCAGCCACAAGTCTTCTATTATCATCTTTTGTACTAAATCTTCTTAAAAATACATAATTTCTATTTTTAACTAGCCTTGAAAAAGAATTTTTGTCATTGCTGATATACTGGCCTTTTTGCTTGCCCTTATAGCCTGAATTTTTAGGCCAACTAAAATTCATAGGTTCAATATTGTGTAACCAAATTAGAGGAACTGAATTTTTTACTTCTTCAAGCTTTATCATATCGTCACTCCTGAAATCGACTACTGGTCCAGTGGAAATCTCAAGGTCATACTTATTTAATGACCCTGTCCATGTTCTGAAAATTTTAATTACAACTTCATCTGCCTCGGAGGCAGGCAAGTGCAAAATTTTTTGAGAAGATTCGAAATTAATTAGATTTGATATGTTGTGTTTTTTAGTATGTCTATTTCCCAAGTCATCAATTCCCATTGAAGTCGACACGATTACTTCCCTTAAATTTTTCTTATGAGCCTTTTTGCCCGCACTGATAATAATGTTCTCTTGAAGGACATTGTCCTTTTTAAATGCAGATTTTCTAGAGTTAAATAGATGAATGGCTTTCAAGTCGACTTCTGAAAAGAATAACTCCCTGAATAATCTAAAATAACTTCCCGAACAAAAGCTTCGAGGAGTAATAAAAATGAGCTGACCATCTTGGCTCAAGAGTTTAGCAGCAATTAAAAGAAAAATCGAATAAATATTCGTTTGTCCGTGTATTACAGACTTTGCAGCAATAGCTCTTTCATCGTTTTTAGGCAATTTGAAATAAGGCGGATTTGAAATAATGATATCATAAAATTCATTAGAATTTCTTTGGTTATTTAAGATCAAGGAATTATGCAAAACAAAATCATTTTTACATAAAAAAAATGTAAAATCGATCCCCTTTTGATTCAACCATAGCCTTAGATACTCGAAGCAATTTTCAGCCAGCGGCAATATACTTAAGTCTATTTCAAATACAATCAATTCTATTACCTTTAGCTTTTTACAGCTTGTTGCCAATAGCTCGACCAACGCTGCCGATAAAATTCCAATTCCACATCCTGGATCTAGTATTTTTATCTTTTCTTTATCTACTTCATTAAAAGATGCCATAAATTGGGCAATTTCTATGGGAGTAAAAAATTGCCCATTATCTTTCTTATGATTATTTGTTACTTTAGATGCATAATAATTACCTAGCCGAGCAGCATATTCGGCTGGCATTTCCCCGATTATATATGTAGAATTTTCTGGAGTATTTTCTTTCACTAAGAAAATTTTCTTTACAGTCTAAATTGAAGATTGATTTTCGTAATATCATTACTTCTTTTCGGATACGTACAAATATCCAAGTGATAAGTCAATTTCCGAAGAAGTTTCACGGTTTGTCGGCTATCGTTAATACCTGCCTCTCTTACTAGTATACACCGCTAAATTAATAAGAGTTCTAAAATCTTTATAAGTTTTTGCTTTCCAACTATACCGACATTGCATAAAATACATTTTTTAAACCTTCGTATTTAACTTTATTCTAGCCATTTGTTTATATGAATTTAGTATAAAAGTATGTTAAATTAAGAGTTTTTCATAAACAAAATGAAATACAAAACCCTTCAACCTGATTCGTCCCATCACGAATTTTTCATAAATACATACTTTTCTGCAAACTATTTTCGCACCACTAATTTGTAAGCTCGTCCCTGCCGCCCAGTTTCCCGTTTCACAAACCATTTTACTCTTCTACAACAGAAGCTCAACAAACATCCCCCCGCTCACGAGCTGCCGGATGGAAGCGGCACCGGGGCGCAGCAGGTACAGCGTACAGCCGGTACTGCTGCTGAACAATGATCCAATGCCGATAGCCCCCAATAAAAAACCACCAGCCTCGCAGCCGGTGGTCTTGACTTACTAACTAGTTGAGCCCCCTCTTCTTCGGTAGTAATATATTTATGTTTCACACAAAGCCCGCAAAGGATACAAAGAACACAAGGTTGTTACTGCCGTTCTTTTTGTTTCGTTGTGTGAAAAATCCGGGCCTAGCTGCAACCTAAGCTGTTGCCGCAGTTTAAACATTTGTAACAGGTGCCGCTGCGCACGGTTATATGGCCGCACACATTACAGGCCGGGGCATCGCCCTGCATGCTTTTGTTGGCAGCGCTTACCGCATCGTAAGCATAAGCAGCCCTGGGCGCTGCCTTAGTCGGTTGTGCAGTTGTTACCCGCACTTCGCTGAGTTCGGGTTTGCGTTCGCCAATAGTGGGGCTGTCGAGGTCCCATTCTTCATTGCCCAGGTTTTTAATTTCGGGCTTGTCGAGCACATGCACCAGGTCGGTACGGCCCAGGTATTCGTAAGCCAGCGCACGAAACATAAAGTCTATAATGCTCGTAGTGGTTTTAATATTCGGGTGGTCTACCATGCCGGCGGGCTCAAAGCGGGTGAACACAAATTTTTCTACGTATTCTTCCAGCGGCACACCGTACTGCAGGCCAATGCTTACCGCAATGGCAAAACAGTTGAGCATGCTGCGCATGGTAGCACCTTCTTTGGCCATGTCTATAAAAATTTCGCCCAGGGTACCATCGTTGTATTCGCCGGTGCGCAGGAACAATGCCTGCCCGTTTATTTTGGCTTTTTGTGTAAAGCCGCGGCGCTTGGCCGGTAAAGAGCGGCGCTCTACTATCATTGCCAACTGGCGTTTTAAAGAAGTGTCGGCACTGCTCTGCACCCGCTTGTTCATTTCATCGAGCAGGTCTTCAATGGTAAGCTTTGCCATATCTACGATGGATGGCTGTGCAGCCGCTGCTGCTTCTGCCGTGCTCAGTTGTCCATCGTCTGTCGTCTTCTCTTCTTCTTTCTTCTTCTTATCACTCTTATTGCTCAGTGGCTGGCTCAGTTTACTTCCGTCTCTGTAAAGTGCGCAGGCTTTAAGGCCCAGCTCCCAACTAAGGCGGTAAGAGTCGGCTATTTCTTCTATTACGGCCTCGTTTGGCAGGTTAATAGTTTTGCTGATGGCCCCGCTTAAGAAAGGCTGTGCAGCCGCCATCATGCGTATATGGCCATGTGCATGTATATAACGTTCGCCGCTGGGGCCGCATTTGTTGGCGCAGTCAAATACCGGCAGGTGCTCGTCTTTAAGGTGTGGTGCGCCTTCCACCGTCATGGTACCGCATACATAAGTGTTGGCGGCTTCAATTTGTTCATCGGTAAAGCCAAGGGCTTCCAGCAGGCTCCAGCCAAAATCGTTGTATTGCTCAGGCTTAAATCCTAATCTTTCGAGGCAGGGTTCGCCCAGTGTGTACACGTTAAATACAAATCCAATTTCAAAAGCCGTGGCCATGGCGGCATTCAGCTTTTCGAGCTCCACCGGCAAAAATCCTTTTTCACTGAGGGTTTGCTCATTTATATAAGGTGCGCCTTTTAATGTGGCGTTTCCTTTGGCATAGTTTACAATTTCTTCAATTTGTTTTTCATCGTACTTCAAATTGCGCAATGCCTGCGGCACACTTTGGTTAATGATCTTGAAATATCCGCCGCCGCTTAGTTTTTTAAATTTCACCAGGGCAAAATCGGGTTCTACGCCGGTGGTATCGCAGTCCATTACCAGGCCAATGGTTCCTGTTGGGGCTATCACGGTTGTTTGTGCATTGCGGTAGCCGTATTTTTCGCCCAGTTGTACGGCACTGTCCCATGCCCTGGTGGCTGCGGTCAATAAATAATCAGGACAATATTTTGCATTGATGCCATGCGGTTTTATTTCGAGGCCTTCGTAGGCTTCCATGGCATCGTAGGCAGCAGCACGGTGATTGCGCATTACACGCAGCATGTGCTTTTTGTTGAGTTCGTACTTATCAAATGCTCCTAAAAAGCCGGCCATTTCTGCCGAAGCAGCATAAGCCGTGCCGGTCATAATAGCGGTAATGGCGCCTGCAATACCGCGGGCCTCTTCGCTGTCGTAAGCAATACCGCTTACCATGAGCATACTGCCCAGGTTGGCATAACCCAGGCCCAGGGTACGGTAATCGTAACTGAGCTGCGCCACTTCTTTGCTGGGAAACTGTGCCATGAGCACCGAAATTTCGAGTACCACGGTCCAGAGGCGGCAGGTATGTTCAAATCCTGTTACATCAAATGTATTATCGTCTTCGTTAAAAAATTTACGCAGGTTCACACTGGCCAGGTTGCAGGCCGTGTTGTCGAGGAACATATATTCGCTGCAGGGGTTGCTGGCACGTATGGCTCCGCCTTCGGGGCAGGTATGCCATTCGTTAATGGTGGTATCGTACTGGGTACCGGGATCGGCACAACGCCAGGCTGCATAGTTGATCTGGCTCCAGAGGTCCTGTGCTTTTACACTCTTCATGGTACGGCCATCGCTGCGGGCTTTCAGGTCCCAATCGCCGTTTTCGTCGAGTGCTTTAAAGAAACTGTTGGGTATGCGTACAGAGT
>JBATOU010000068.1:0-2378 GCA_049291115.1 Ferruginibacter sp. | reverse complement strand
TAGTAGTTGAACTACCAAAAGTATTATCATCAGCTATGGTGATTTGTAGATACAATGCACCTTTAATTCAATGTGCTTTGAAATTCTATAAAGCAGGTGTTCCTTGTGTTATTTTAGGTAAATCACTTGTAACTGAGTTGAAAAACATAGTTACAGGTAGAAAAGCATCTAGTTTAGAAGAACTAAGTCATAAACTAGACTCATATGAAGAATACACTTGCAAATCAGTTCCTAAACATATCCAAGAGATAATTGCTGACAAAATCTCTTGTATTCGTCTAGTAATGTCAATTTGTGAAGAAGTTGAAGACATTCCTGAACGATTGAAAGAGATGTTTGACCCTAAGAAAGATGAATCCCATGTGCAATTAAGTACCATTCATAAAAGTAAAGGCAAAGAAAGAGATAACATCTTCATTCTTTTCCCACCAATCGAATCTCATCATGCTCGAACATCTGACCAAAAACAACAAGAACAGAATCTTCATTACGTAGCAATCACCAGAACCAAGAACAATCTTTATTGGGTGTATCCAAGTTAGGATTAACATGGACAATTACATACTTGACGAGAACGATTGCCCTCGTTTTGTAACTATGGAAGAATACCGTAATTGGCACGACAATATCCCAGAAGAAGTACAAACAGGCATAGGTTTCACATTAGCTCGTGACGAAGAAGGGGATAAGTGCGTATCAACAGTATACCTGGGAATGGACCATAGTTTTGGTAGTGGACCTCCTATTCTGTGGGAAACCATGATATTTTGTGATGGAGAAAATGATCAAGCTTGTGAACGATCCCGAAATCGTAAAGAAGCGTTACAAACTCATAAACTCTTCTGCGAGATACACTTAGGTAGATCACCAAAAGCCATTGAGGAAAAGGATAAAGCATGACTCTCAATATCCAAATAGTAAATCTAAAACACAAAGAAACTTGGCCTGCTAATGTCCCTGTCTTTAGAATAGATAGAACAACCGTCCTTGGTAATCCATATATAATTGGACAAGATGGAACTAGAAAAGAAGTTATAGAAAAATACCGTTTACTACTACCACAACAATACGGACTACTAAACATCATAAGAGATAGTATTGATGCAATGTTAGAAAGAGCTAAAACATACCCAATACTACTAGCTTGCTGGTGTGCTCCACTACCCTGTCACGGTGACGTAATACGAGACTTTATACTCAACCTGGACTCAGAACATGATTCTCTACAAACTAAACAATAACAACCAAATCTCCTGGTGGAAGATCGAACAAGATGTTGATGCTCACAACAATTCCAAATCTAGTTACACAATTAGCTGGGGTCACGATGCAAGAACTAAGAATAACTCATCACTCAACTCCAACGGCTACAACACGATCTCCCCAGAGAAAGCTGCCGCTGAGATAGCGTCTCACATAGAATTTCAAATCAATCGTAAAGGCTATTCTGAGACAACCCCAACATCTGTTCCTGATCTTCCTATGTTAGCTCAAACCTGGGCAGACCACATTGATAAGAAAGGGAGAGAGCCATTCAAAAGTGTATTCCTACAACCCAAATTGGATGGAATACGTTGCATCGCTACAAATAATAGAATTATCACCCGTAGATCAGAATTAGTCACATCTTGCCCTCACATCAGCTACATTCTTGAACATCTTGATCCACAACACAAACTAGATGGGGAACTGTATATCCATAATGTTGATCTGCAAACAATGCAATCGTATGTACTTCGACAACGTCCTCACAGAGTCTACAAAGAGATTGAATACCACGTATTTGACTACGTAGATACTGAAATGCCTTTTACTGAAAGATACGAAGTACTGAGAAAGATCATCAAAGAGCTAATGGTTATCCATAGCGACCTACTAGCCACCTTTGAATCAGTCCCAGAAAAGCTGCGGAGCAAGACGGTGTTGTCACCCGTATGCCCTATTAAATTAGTAACATCAACATATATAAACTGTTCTAGTCACGATCCTAGATTCTTACCAACATTGAAAGCTTTCCATAAAGATGCTGTGAGCGTAGGTTACGAAGGGGCTATAGTTCGTAATCCAGAATCAACTTACGGATTAAATTATCGTTCACCTGATCTACTCAAATTCAAAGATAGAATGGATGATGAATTTGAAATTATTGATGTAGTTGAAGCATACAATCAAATGGGAACATTTGTATGTAAAACTAAAGAAGGAAATATCTTTGAAGCAACACCATCTTGGACAACTGATAGAAAACGTTGGTTGTTAAGAAACAAGGAGAAATACATTGGTAAAATGCTAACTGTTGAATTCGAGAAATACTCCAAAGACAAAGTACCCTTGAAACCTACTGGTAAATGCACTAGAGAAAAGGAAAAGGAGGAAAC
>JBATOU010000067.1:0-55335 GCA_049291115.1 Ferruginibacter sp. | reverse complement strand
CGGTATAATATTCGTTCAGCAATTTTACGTTACGGGTATTGGCTTTAAAGGCAAAATCGAAGACCCAGCCAAGTAGCGGAATGGCCCCCACCAATGCATCCAGCGTGGCATTTGCCATCATCTTCAGCACCAGTTTGCCGGAGGCACCATGTTTTAAAATGGTAAGTATGAGTGAGGCCGAAACAAGGTAACCGGCAAGGTCGCCTGCAACCGGAATAAAATTTAAAATGGGATCGAGGCCAAACCTAAAGCCCCCGATTGAAAACTCCTCGTCCATCAGCCTGCTTACACGCCTTACCATACCCAGGCGCGGATCATTTGAAAAACCGGGAGGAACTGGTATCTTTTTTATTTCCTTCACTAAAATAGCTTTGCCGGGTATTCGCCACTGCTGATAAGTGCATCAATGCTCTTCTTTACGCCGGGCGCATCTTCCTTATAAGTAACGCCAAACCATTGAGCCGAAGTGGGAATTACGCTGATAACCCCGCCATTTTTTATGAAATGACCGGCCACAATGGGGATAAAAAATTCTGCCTTGAGGTTCTCCATATTGTTTTTGGGAAATTCATCAAACAATTGTTTGATGATCCCAAATACAGCAGGATGAAAACACCAGAAATTCATAGACACGCTTGAATTTTCGGGTACTTCATGAAAGCCATCAGCATCTTCATAAATGATCTTCCCCTCTTTCCGGTAAATCTTTGTGCGTTCATGTATCTCTACCAGATTATTATGGGCATCCACCCCGCAAACGCCACGGCTTACCGTTCCATGCTCGCTCAGGGTTTTGTTAAGCATATAACCAATGATGGCATATGTTGTTTGGTTGCAGCCGCCGGTTAAAAACCCATATGCTTTTTCAAAACCATCGCGGCCGTAAAAATCATCTGCATTAATTACAGCAAAAGGTTCGTTCACTGCATCCATGGCGCAAAGCATGGCATGGGCGGTTCCCCATGGTTTGGTTCTGCCTTCGGGAATATATTTTGGTTCCACATAAGAATCCATTTCCTGGAATACATAATCCACTTCAACTTTATCCTTTAATTTGTCGTGAAACTGGGCTTTAAAATTTTCGGCAAAGTCTTTCCTGATGATGAACACTACTTTGCCAAAGCCTGCCCTGATGGCATCATAAATAGAATAATCCATAATGGTTTCGCCATTGGGGCCAAAACCTTCGGTCTGTTTCATGCTCCCATAACGGCTGGCCATTCCTGCGGCCAATATTACAAGCGTAGGTTTCATAAGCTGATGTATGATTTTTTATTGTGAAATTTGCCAGCAAAAGTAAGCAAAGCATCTAAAACTTGATTGATTTACATCATATTGAATTTAATGATATAACGGGGAGTTACCCGGTCAAACGTTTGCACATGGCCCGTTTGGATAAGATTCACCCGGTCATTTCAGGAAACAAGCTGTATAAACTGCATTATTTTCTGAAGGAAGCTATGGCTTTGGAGCACAAAACATTGCTCAGTTTTGGCGGCGCTTATTCGAACCACCTGGTGGCCACGGCCTTTGCCTGCAGCCAATATGGTTTAAAAAGCATTGGCATGGTAAGGGGTGAAAGGCCTGCTGTATTATCTCCCAGCCTGCAGGATTGCGAAGGCTATGGTATGCAGCTTCATTTCATGAGCCGGCAAGATTACAGGAATACGCTGAATGAAAATTTTATTTCAGCACTTCATAATACATACGGTGAATTTGTACTTGTTCCCGAAGGTGGTTATTCGCCCATTGGCGCAAAAGGTGCCTCGCTTATTATGGATGCCATTGAAAAAATGGATGCCAGCCATATCTGTGTGGATGTGGGAACCGCCACCACGCTTGCCGGCCTGCTGCTCAGGGCAAAGCCGGAACAAAAGATCATTGCAGTTACCGTACTTAAAAACATGAATGATATTGCTGAAAGATTATACCAACTAACCGGCAAAAAAGATTTTCCCAACCTGCAGTTACTCGATCAGTATCATTTTGGCGGTTATGCCAAAAAAACAGCAGGGCTTCTCCGCTTTATGAACGGGTTTTATGAGCAAACCGGCATTCCCACCGATTTTGTATATACCGGCAAACTTATGTATGCAATTACCGACCGGCTAAAGAATGGATTTTTTGAAGAAGACAGCCGTATTGTTTGCCTGCATACGGGCGGATTACAGGGAAACAGGTCGTTGAAAAAAGGGGAATTGATTTATTGAGTGATCAGGAATCAATATTACCAGTAACTAAGCATTAAGTTATGGCCTGGTTATGAAGAAAGCTGTTTTATGAGTTATAAAAATCAGGAATAATAACAAGAATTAACTATAATTAAACCCTATCCATCCCTTCCAGGTAATATTTAATTTCATTTAACAGGAAGCAACCTACAGCCATTGCATTAAAACCCACCTGCTTTATTATATTTGCAGCAGCCTCCGGCTATTTTATGATCAAACCATTTATCAGCATTATCCTGTTAACCATGGCACCGGCCCTGCTGCGTGCACAAAAGACCCTTCCCGAAATTTCGGTAGCCGGTATCAGCGGAAAGATCATCGTAAGCTGGAAAAATGAATATACCATCCCGGTGGCCAATATCAATATCCAGCGTTCGTTCGACAGCCTTAAAAATTATACCACCATCGGCTCTGTGCTTAACCCCATGAATGCCGAAAATGGATACACCGATAACAATCCTCCTTACAACAAAATGTATTACCGGGTTTTTGTGGCATTTGAAGGCGGTACTTACCTTATTACAAAACCAGTAAGGCCGGTGAAGGAATTCATTGCCGGAAATGAAAACAGGATCCGTTATGCCTGGCAGGTTGACCCACTTGTGATGCATACAGATTCTACCGTTACAACAGGCGTTTACGGCCCCGATAATTCAGATTCAGGCATCACCGTTCCGCCACCACCTCCCTTAAAATTGATAAAAACACCCACTGAGCCGGAAATAATTTTTCCCAGCAAAAGAGTGTACACCTCCCGCATGAGCAGCGTGGTGATCCAGTTGCCCGATGCGCCTTCAAAAAATTACAGGCTCAGGATCTTCGACGACCAGGAAAAAATGGTGCTGGAACTTACCAAACTGAAAGAAGATTTTTTGGTATTGGACAAAATGAACTTTATGCGTTCAGGCTGGTACCGCTTTGAACTTTACGATGCAGAAAAGGTAGTGGAAAAGAACCGCTTCTTTGTACCAAAAGACGTAAAGAAAAAAACAAATAAATAAATTGTTTGAGCTTGAAGGCAAAAATCATATACGCTGCTGTTTATGCAACCCTGTTTGGCATCCTGCTTTTCATATCCAACCTGCTGGTGCTGCAGGAACCGCTCACGGGCCGTTATTTTATTGGGCTAATTATTGGTTCGGTAATATACGGGATCGTTATGGTGCTTCTTTTTCCGAAGCGTTTTCAAAAAAACAGCAACAATAACAAGGCTTAAGGATAAGATTGTACACGCTGCTTATCTTTGTAACGATGACGTACAAAGAAACCATCGAATACCTTTACAGCCAGCTGCCCATGTTCAGCCGTATTGGCGCCCCGGCGCTTAAAAAAGGGCTCGGCAATATCATCAGCCTTTGCAATGCGCTGGGAAACCCGCAAAATAAATTCAGCAGCATACATATTGCCGGCACAAACGGCAAAGGAAGTACCAGCCATATGCTGGCCGCCATATTACAACAGGCGGGGTATAAAACCGGGCTGTACACTTCTCCGCACCTCTACGATTTTGGTGAACGCATACGGGTGAACGGAAAAAAAGTGGAGGAGCAGTTTGTGATCGATTTTACAGAACGCACAAAAAAAATATCCCGGGAGATAGAACCTTCGTTTTTTGAGCTGACCGTTGCCATGGCCTTTGAATATTTTGCCCGGCAAAAAATTGATTTTGCTGTAGTGGAAACCGGGCTGGGCGGCCGGCTCGACAGCACCAATATACTCTCCCCCCTGCTGAGCATCATTACCAATATCAGTTTCGATCATATGCAGCTGCTGGGCAATACCCTGCCCGAAATTGCCGCCGAAAAAGCCGGTATCATCAAACCGGGCGTACCGGTCATTATTGGCGAATATAATGCGGACACAAAAAAAGTTTTTGAAGAAAAAGCGGCAGCAACAGGCGCTCCAATTTACTACGCACAGGATATGTACCGTGTTTCTGCTGTTAAAAGCTCTGCACTAAAACTGGAATGCAATGTAACTGATACCTCAAATAACTGTACCGAACATTTTGCACTTGACTTGCCGGGGCTTTACCAAACAAAAAATCTTTGTACTGTTTTGGCGGCAGAAAAAATATTGATCGAAAAAGGACTTAACATCCCCGAACAGGCAGAGAAAACCGCCTTGCTCAATACAAAAAAAATAACCGGGCTCCATGGCCGCTGGGAAATGATATCGCAAAACCCACCGCTGATCACCGATGTGGGCCATAATGAAGACGGCATCCGTAATATTACAGCACAACTCAAGCATGACTATCCAAAAGCCAAAAAACATTTTGTACTGGGCTTTGTAAAAGATAAGGACCTGGCCCATGTGCTTGATCTATTTCCAAAAGATGCATCCTTTTATTTTAGTAATGCACATATTCCAAGGGCGCTGCCCCACGATGAACTTAAAAAACTGGCTGCAGAAAAAGGCCTGGCAGGAGAAAGCTTTGATGATGTGAACGATGCCATTGCTGCTGCAAAGAAAAATGCCGCTGATAATGATGTGATCATGGTTTGCGGAAGCTTTTTTATTATTGGGGAAATGGCGGGAAGTGAGTTATGAGTGTTGAGATGTGAGCATTGAGCTATGAGCATTGAGCCTTGAGCTATGAGCCTTGGGTTTGGAGTTAAAGCTTTTTGACTTTTTATTTTTACTTTTCTTCTTTTGCTATTTTAATTCTCATGGCATAACTTACGTGGTCTGTGGTCTGTGGTCTGTGGTCTGTGGTCTGTGGTCTGTGGTCTATCATCTTTCCTTCATTTTCTCAAAAGCATAAAACATACATAGCGCATGCATGCTCTGCACGATCTTATTCTCTTTGAGGAGTTGCCTCGCTTCTTCGAGGGGTTTTAGTACAATTTCTATCTCTTCATTGTGATCAAGTGCCTGTTCTGACTGCTTTACACCACCGGTTGCCAAAAACAAATAAGTAAAATTATTGAGTACGCCGGGGTTTGCAGCCGTGGTGCCCAGTTGTACAAATTCTTTGAATGCGTATCCCGTTTCTTCCAGCAGCTCACGGGCCACACCCAGGGCAGGGTCTTCGCCTTCTTCTACAAAACCACCTGGAAGTTCCAGTATTTTTTGGCCAATAGGATGCCGGTATTGCTCCACGAAGATCACCTCATTGTTTTTTGTAACAGCCATAGCACAGGCGCTGACAGGTAATTCCACCACAAAATAAGGATCCACCAACTTTCCATTTTCTGTTTCGTAGGAATCCTTGCGGGCAGTAAAATACTGATGGCGGCTGATGTAGGAAGAAGTTAACGGTTTCAAAAGTTCGAGGAGTTTCAGAAGTTCAAAAGTTCAATGTTCAATAGTTCAACGTTGAAAAACTATTCGTGTAATTTGTGTAATTCGTGTAAAAAATTCGTGTCCCAAATTCCTGTTTACCCCAGCACTACCCTCACCTTACTCATTTCCCTCAGTACGCCGGCGATCGCATTGGCATCCAACCCAATTTCTTCATACAATTGTTTTGGTGTACCATGTTCCACCAGCCTGTCGGGGATGCCCATGATCTTTACATCGGCCTTATAGCCATGCTCATTCATGAATTCGAGTATGGCCGATCCAAATCCGCCCACCACGGTTCCATCTTCCACGGTAATGATCTTATTGAATTTTGCAAACACTTCGTGCAGCATTTCCTCATCAAGTGGTTTTGCAAAACGCATATCGTAATGCGCCGGGTTGATGCCTTCGGCCTTTACATCACGGATGGCTGCTGCGGCAAAATTTCCGGGATGACCAAAAGAAAGTATGGCAACACCTTCCCCATCTTTCAGCTTACGGCCCTTGCCGATCCTGATCTCTTCAAACGGCGTGCGCCATTCGGGCATCATGCCTTCGCCGCGTGGATAGCGTATCACAAAAGGAAGTTTAGTGCTTTCTAACTGTGCAGTGTACATAAGATTGCGCAGTTCTTTTTCATTCATAGGTGCAGATACGATCATATTGGGTATGCAGCGCATGTAAGCAATATCGTAACAACCATGGTGCGTGGGTCCGTCTTCTCCCACCAGCCCTGCACGGTCGAGGCATAACACCACCGGTAATTTCTGTATGGCCACATCATGTATCACCATATCATAAGCACGCTGCATAAAGGAAGAGTAAATATTACAGAACACCTTCATGCCCTGCGTGGCAAGCCCGGCGCTTAGTGTTACGGCATGCTGTTCGCAGATGCCCACATCAAAAGCACGGTCGGGCATTTTATCCATCATAAATTTTAAGGAAGAACCGCTTGGCATGGCCGGCGTAATGCCCATGATGCTTTTATTCATTTCGGCCAGTTCAATAATGGTATGGCCAAATACATCCTGGTATTTTGGCGGCTGCGGAATTTCAAAGGTCTTTTTCTTTATTTCGCCGGTGATCTTATCAAACAAACCGGGTGCATGCCATTTGGTTTGATCTTTTTCGGCCAGGTCGTATCCCTTGCCCTTCACTGTTTTAATATGCAACAGTTTTGGCCCCGGAATATTTTTAAGGTCTTTTAGCGTTTCCACCAGCTTATTTACATTGTGCCCGTCTATGGGGCCAAAATAACGGAATTTCAATGCTTCAAAAAGATTGGAGCTTTTGCTTACCAAGCCTTTTACACTTGTTTGCAGTTTGCTGGCCATTTCCCTGCTGAAATTTTTTCCCACGGGCAGTTTGCCCAGGGCCTTCCACACATTATCACGCATTTCGTTATAAGTATGCGAGGTGGTAATATCGGTGAGGTATTCTTTTAAGGCGCCCACATTGGGGTCGATGCTCATACAGTTATCGTTCAGTATCACCAGCACATTGCTTTTTTCGATACCGGCATGGTTCATGGCTTCAAAAGCAAGCCCGGCGGTCATACTGCCATCGCCGATGATGGCCACGTGCTGGCGGTCTTTTTCTCCTTTATAATGACTGGCCATGGCCATACCCAATGCAGCAGAAATGGACGTGGAAGAATGGCCAACACCAAAGGTATCATACACGCTTTCGCTGCGTTTAGGGAAACCACTCAGCCCGCCGTATTTGCGGTTGCTGGCAAAATTATCTTTGCGGCCGGTAAGTATCTTGTGGCCATAAGCCTGGTGACCCACATCCCATACCAGTTGATCGTAAGGGGTATTGAAAACATAATGCAGGGCCACACTCAGTTCCACCACACCCAAGCTGGCGCCAAAATGCCCGCCATGCACACTTACCACATCAATAATATAATGACGCAGTTCATCGGCAATTTGTACCAATTGGTCTTTGCTGAACTTTTTTAAATCGTCGGGATTATTTATCTGTGCTAAAAGCGGGCCTGGTTTGATGTCCATATTCGGTTAAAATGATTTGTAAAGATAAAATAAAATGATAATTTAATCAGTTTTAAAGCACATTAATTAACTTTATAACAGAAGCTTATAATTTCAGCCATTCACAGATGCGTTTGCTCGTTACCATATTCAAAACAGGGGCTTTTCTGTTATTCACAGGCCTGGTTGCTCTAAGTTGCAGCAACAGGAAAAAAAATGACGAAAAGCAACCGGCCGAACCTCCAATACCGGCTTCAGCACTTTCTTTTACCGACAGTAAATTGGGTGATACCAGTCTTATATTCATTCATGGCTGGAATATTGACAAATCCTACTGGCAGTCACAGGTTGATTTTTTTTCTGCCGCATACCGCGTGGTAACCATTGATCTTCCGGGTTTTGGTGAATCTCCGGCAATGAAAACAGCTTGTTCGGCCGAACAGTTCGCCAGTGAAATCAACCAGCTGGCAACGGCACTTCAACTGAAAAACAGGATCCTGGTAGGCCATTCCATGAGCGGTGCCGTAATAACAGAAATAACCACCCAATCGCCCGGCAATATACTGGCCATGGTAGGAATCGACAATTTCACAGCTTACGATACCGGCTACAGCAAAGAAACAAAACAACAACTGGCTGCTTTCTTTACTGGAATGCGCAAAAATTATTCGCAAATTGTAAAGCCATATACTCAAAATTACCTGCTTTCGCCTTCTACCGACAGCATTGTCAAAAACCGTGTATTAAAAAGTATGCTCCGGCCAGATTCAGTATTTGCTGTTGATTGCCTCGAAAAAATTGATGCTTACCCGCTTGGAAAAAAATTAAAATATCTCAACCGGCCGCTTTATCTTATCAACAGCGATTTTCATCCCAATGACACTTCTTCCTTCCGTAAAAACGGTATCGAACTTCATTTTTACAATATCGGCCCAACCGGTCATTACCCCATGATAGAAAAGCCCGCCGAATTTAACCGATTATTGCAAAGCATTATTTATTCGGTTAGCAAAAACACCCGCTAGCATTATCAAAAATACATAATGCTCACCCCAAAAAAGCAGGTACAAACATGATGAAAATCATTCACTAAACCTTTTAGGCTGCTTAGCTTTGACCCTTAGTTTCAACGTATTTTTTAATACTAAAAAAATTGCAATGGATATACGAAACGATATGACGCTGCCTGCCGACCTGCACCAGCACAGCAAGGGTACCGGTCACCTGCGCTCGCAGCGCCCTGTATATATGGATTTTATGCCGCCCTGCAACAGCGCCTGCCCCATTGGCGAAAATATCCAGGGCTGGTTCAGTCATGCCCAGGCGGGCAATTATTTTGAAGCCTTCCAGGTAATGATGGAAGACAATCCCTTTCCGGCCATTATGGGCCGCATTTGCGTAAAACCATGCGAAAAAGGCTGCAACCGCAACCATATCGACGATACGGTGAATATACATGCCGTGGAACGCTATATCGGCGATGAAGCCCTGCGGCAAAACTGGCAGCCTCGTTATACTGTAAACCCCAGCGGCAAAAAAGTATTGGTGATCGGCGCAGGGCCCAGCGGACTTTCGGCAGCTTATCATTTAAAAAGGATGGGCCATGAGGTGGAAGTGATGGACGCTAACCCTCATGCAGGCGGGCTTATGTGGCAGGGCGTGCCCGAATACCGGCTGCCAAAAGATGTGCTCGACGGCGAAATTGCCCGCATCCAGCAAATGGGTGTAAAGATCAGCCTCAATAAAAAAGTGACCGATGTGCTGGCCGAAAAAGCCGCCGGAAATTTTGATGCCGTTTATCTTGGCATTGGCGCACAGCTGATACAGAAAGAAAATTTTGAAACCGATGGTTCGGTATTCACCACCACCGCATTCGATTTTTTTAACGACCGCAGAACAGATGAAGTAAAATATTATGGTAAAAAAGTGCTGGTACACGGCGGCAACAAACTGGCACTCTATATTGCCCGCATTGTAAAAAGGTTTGGCAGCATGGTTTCTGTTTTTTACGAAGGCGACCGTAAAATGATGCCGGCCTACGATTACGAAACAGATGACGCACTGGCCGAAGGCGTGGATGTGAACCTTAACCTGCGCCTGCTGAAAATAGAAAAGAACAGCGCAACTTTTGAAAAAACAAAAATTGAAAAAGGAAAGGTTGCGGGCACGGGCGAATACCATACCATTGAAGCCGATATTTTAATTATGGCCAACCGCCAGGAAGTGAATGCCCAATTTTTACGCAGCGTGGATGGCATGAAGCTGAATGAAGACGGTACCGTTGTTATTGCAGCCGACCGCAGCACCGGCCACCCCGGCATTTTTGCAGGCGGCGATATGCTGCCCGGCGAAAACCGCAGCAGCGCTATTGCCACCGGCCATGGAAAAAAAGCTGCAAAATTCATCAACGCATTTTTAAGGAACGAAACTTATGTAAAAGGAGAAAAACATGCCACGGCAGGTTACCGCAAGCTCCATATCTGGTATAAAACAGAAGCACCGCTTAAAGAACAGGAGCGGCAGGCGCCCGCCAAAGCTATCCAGAATTTTGATGAGATCATAAAGGGATTGAACGAAGAAGAAGCAAATTATGAAGCGATGCGCTGCCTCAGTTGCGGCAACTGCTTTGAGTGCGACGGGTGTTATGGCAGCTGCCCCGAAAACGCCATCATTAAACTTGGCCCGGGCCTAAGGTATGAGTATGATTATAATAAATGTACCGGCTGTGCGGTATGTTTTGAACAATGCCCCTGCCATGCGATAGAGATGGTGCCGGAGCAGAGTTGACAAGTTGATTAAGTTGAAAAGAAGATACAGCTACATTATTTGAATTTTATAACAAATTAAACGAAACCCCATTCGAATTCCCCTCTCCTTGGGAGAGAGGGTTGGGGGTGAGGTCATGAAAATTAAAACCATCGACGGAAATGAAGCCACCGCTTATGTGGCCTACCGTATCAACGAAGTTTGTGCCATTTATCCCATTACGCCATCTTCCAACATGGCCGAACACTGCGATGAGTGGAGTGCCATGGGCATCAAAAACATCTGGGGCAGCGTACCCGATGTAGTGGAAATGCAGAGCGAAGGCGGCGCCGCCGGTACCGTACACGGTGCATTGCAGGCGGGCACACTCACCACCACATTTACCGCATCGCAGGGATTGATGCTGATGCTGCCCAATATGTACAAAATCGCCGGCGAACTTACCAGCGCCGTATTTCATGTGGCTGCCCGTGCACTGGCCGCACAGGGACTTTCCATTTTTGGCGACCACAGCGATGTGATGGCAGCACGCACCACAGGCTTTGCCATACTGGGTTCCATCAATGTACAGGAAGCGCACGATATGGCTTTGGTAACGCAGGCCGCCACACTCGAAGCCCGCATTCCCTTCATTCATTTCTTCGACGGGTTCCGCACTTCGCATGAAGTGAACAAAATAGAGATCATTCCCGATGAAGTGCTGCGCCAGATGATCACCGACGACCTCGTGATCGCCCACCGCGGCCGTGCCCTCAATCCCGATAACCCCTTCATACGAGGAACGGCACAAAACCCCGACGTATATTTCCAGGCCAGGGAAACTGTAAATACTTTCTACGAAAAAACACCCGATATCGTTCAGCAGCAGATGGATAAGTTTGCAAAACTCACCGGAAGGCAATACAAACTCTTTGAATATTTTGGTGCAGCCGATGCAGAAAATGTTATCGTGATCATGGGCTCCGGCGCAGAAACCGTAATAGAAACGGTAAAGCATTTAAACAACAAGGGCGAAAAAATTGGCGTGGTTGTCATCCGTTTGTTCCGCCCCTTCTCTACCAAACATTTGCTGGAAGCCCTGCCAAAAACAACACAGCGCATTGCCGTACTCGACCGCTGCAAAGAACCCGGCGCCGATGGCGAACCGCTATACAAAGACGTGGTGACCGGACTTTCTGAATCTTTTGCGCAAGGGCAGATCAGCCAGATGCCAAAGATCACCGGTGGCCGTTACGGTTTATCATCAAAAGAATTTACACCCGGCATGGTGAAAGGCATTTTTGATGAAATAAAAAAACCAGCGGCAAAAAATAAATTCACCGTAGGCATCATTGATGACGTAACGCATACCAGCATTGATTACGATGCCGCATTCGACATTACCGATAAAGACACTGTAAGCGCTTTGTTTTACGGGCTTGGCGCCGATGGCACCGTATCGGCCAATAAAAACAGTATTAAGATCATTGGCGAAAACACGCCCATGAGTGCACAGGGATATTTTGTGTACGACTCTAAAAAATCGGGTTCGCAAACGGTATCGCATTTACGTTTTGGAAAGCTGCCCCAAAAAGCGCCTTATCTTATAGACAAGGCAGATTTTATTGCCTGCCACAAGTTTAGTTTCATTTACAAGATGGACCTTTTGCAAAAAGCAAAACCCGGTGCCACTTTTTTACTCAACAGTGTATTTGGCGCCACAGAAGTATGGGATAAACTCCCCGGCATGATGCAGCAGCAACTGGTAGCCAAAAAAATAAAAATGTATGTGATAGATGCCGATGCTGTGGCCGATGCCGTGGGTATGGGTGGCCGCATCAACACCATTATGCAAACCTGCTTCTTTGCCATCAGCGGTGTATTGCCCAGGGAAGAAGCCATTACAAAAATTAAAGAAGCCATTCAGAAGACCTACGATAAAAAAGGAAAAGAAATACTGGAACTCAATTTTAAAGCGGTAGACAGTGCACTTAACCATATGCACGAAGTAATGATACCAACTGCCTCTGTTAAGCAGGACCTGATGCCGCTTACCGTACCCGCCGAAGCACCCGCTTTTGTGCAGGATGTTACGGCCATGATGATGCGGGGCGAAGGCGACGACCTGCCCGTGAGTAAAATGCCCATCGACGGCACTTACCCTAGCGCCACCACCAAATGGGAAAAAAGAAATATCAGTGATACTGTTCCCGTATGGGATGCCGATACCTGTATACAATGCGGTAACTGCAGTTTTGTATGCCCGCACAGCGTGATACGTGCCAAGTTTTATAACAAGGCAGCACTTGCAGGTGCGCCCGAAGGATTTCCTGCAGCAAAGATCAGCGCAAGAGGTTTTCCCGAAACACGCTACACATTACAGGTATATGTAGAAGACTGCACCGGTTGTACCCTTTGCGTGGAAGCATGCCCCGCATTCAATTTAAAAGACAATACAAAGAAAGCCATCAATATGGCACCAAAAGATCCCGTGCTCGAAAAAGAAAAACAAAACATAAAATTCTTTGAGAGCATTGAATGGAACGAACGCTCTAAAGTAGATTTCAGCAGCGTGCGTGGTACACAGTTTTTAGAACCCTTGTTCGAATTCAGCGGTGCCTGTTCGGGTTGCGGCGAAACACCGTATATAAAACTGCTCACCCAATTGTACGGCGACAGGCTGATGGTGGCCAATGCCACCGGTTGTTCTTCTATTTACGGTGGTAATTTACCTACCACGCCCTGGGCAAAAAACAAAGACGGCAAGGGCCCGGCCTGGAGCAATAGTTTGTTTGAAGACAATGCAGAGTTTGGACTCGGCATGGGTGTATCGGTAGAAAAACAATTAGACCTTGCCCGCAGCCTCATCAGCGATATGGGCCCGGCGCTGGATGCAGCATTGGTGGAAGAAATTTTAACTGCCAAACAACTCACCGAATCGCAGGTAGCCATGCAGCGCATGCGGGTGGAAAAACTGAAAACACAATTGCGTGGCATGGGCGAGAGTAAGGCCAAACATTTATTAAGTGTGGCCGACCTGCTCGTACGCCGCAGCATCTGGATCGTAGGCGGCGATGGATGGGCCTACGATATTGGCAGCGGTGGTTTAGACCATGTACTTGCCAGCGGCCGTGACGTAAATATTCTCGTACTCGATACCGAAGTGTACAGCAATACCGGCGGGCAGGCATCTAAAGCAACACCCACCGGTGCCACCGCAAAATTTGCCAGCGCCGGAAAACGGGTGGGTAAAAAAGACCTGGCATTGCAGGCCATTTCTTACGGAAATGTTTACGTGGCACAAATAGCCATGGGCGCCAACCCGCAGCAAACATTGCTGGCCATGCGGGAAGCCGAAGCACATAACGGCCCATCGATCATACTTGCCTACAGCCATTGCATAGCGCATGGTATAGATATGGAAAAAGGATTAGACCAGCAGAAGCTTGCGGTAGACAGTGGTTACTGGCCGCTGATACGTTTTAACCCTCACCTGCGGGAAGTTGGTAAAAATCCTTTCATACTCGATTCATTGCGGCCAACTGTAACGCTGAAAGATTTTGCGTACAACGAGCTGCGTTATAAAAACCTGGCAAAAAATAATCCCAGCGAGGCCGAGGCCATTATGGGTGCGGCACAGGAACTGGTATATCAGCGCTGGAAAACCTACGAAGACATGGCCACCTGGGGCGCCAGCAAATTTGCACCGGTGGTAAAAGCCACTGCCGAAGCAAAGAGTGGTAGTTATGTGGTGGAGGAGAGCCCGGTGTTTTAATGAAGTTCAAGGTTTAAAGTTTAAAGTTCAAAGTTTTTAAAGGTTGCAGTGTATTTGAATAACCGGACTTTTCAATTCGCTGCGTCTTTGTTCTTTGCGTCTTTGCGTGAAACACAAGAGGGTTTCACACAACGAACCAAAGGAAGCGGCGGGCACAGAAGAAGCAACTATTTAGTTTTTGTAAACGCTATCCACTTTGCGACTTTGCCCCTTTGCGTTTTTGCGTGAAAAAAACCGACAACCCTAAACCTGTTTTAAATTGCTAACTAGCTTGTAACGTTTGTTCAAGCATGAAAGAAGGGGAACTTTAGGGTTCCCTTTTTAGTTGGTTGCAAGTATGCGAAGGCCCGGAAAACCTTGAAAATCTAACTCAAAACCCATCATTTATTATTACTACAGGAAGGGGGTGGTTTAACGGTGGGAGGAGGGTGAAAAAACGGGGTTGTGATTAGGGAAAAAAAACTTAGAATTGTAGAAAATTAGCTTAGCATTAGTATGAACAGACTAAATATGTGAGAGACTTGTACAATAGGCATTGCAATGCAAATTTTTGTAGCAAGACAAAATTAACTTTTTCCAGTATGAAGAAAATTAACAGAGACATCGTTAAAGACTTTAATAAATTTATTAGCCTTGTAAAAGACAGGAAACATACATCAGAAAGAACGATTACACTTAATTCTCAAAAACCAAATAGAAAAGACATAAATTATAACGAATCAGATTTAAAGCATGTAATACTGACTGATAAAATTAGACTTTTAATAGAAGTTAAACGTGCAAATTATACAAGTTTTAAATTTAAATTAAGGTGCGAAACATTCACACAAGAGCCATACTTTAGATTTGACTCTGATGGCGCCGCTCATAAAAATGACAATCCAGCTATCCCATTAAAAGAACAGATGGTAACTACACCTCACTTTAATTCATTTGATAATGAGGGGAGAAGCATAGCATACAAAACTGAAAAACTTAAAAATGTTTCTGAAGCAAAAGCGCTTGAAGATATCAGCCTATGTTTTGCTCATTTTTCTCATGAGTCAAACATTCGCTACCCTGAGGATGAAATAACTGAGATTATACCAACCCCATCAACTGAATTAAAACTTGACACCAACAATGATGACATTCTTTCAAATATTAACTTTAGTAAATGAATTTGCAAGAAATATTCGAAAACATTAAAGAATCATTTTGTTCTTTATGGACATTTAAGAGTCGAGGAAGAACCCTCGAAGTAATCACCCCTTTTTCTACAACCAATTCTAAATTTATATCGGTATTTATCACAGAGCAAGAAGAAGAGATGATAGTAACAGATGGAGGTTGGTTAATGAACGGCGAATACTCTGTAGTGCCAGATTTAGATGACGAGGTGTTTATTAAAATTTTTAACCACTATCAAAGTCAATATGAAATTGAATTACTTCAAAACGATTTAAATAATTTTTATTACAAAAAAACTAAAAAACAAGAACTAATACCAAACCTAGTATATGATTTAAGTAATTTCTTATCCAACGTAATTAGCACGGCACAAATACAGTTTCAAGATGAAAAGGAAAAAATCGAAAGAGAAAGCTTCAGCAAGGAAGCTGATGGCTATTTATCTGGCTTAGTAAATAAATCAAATTTAAAATTTAGAAGAGAGTTGGGTGAAGGATACAAAAATGTTAGATTCAATGCAATTGTGTCGAGTGGTACAAAAATAAACCTTGTGAAGTATATTACAGGTTCTACTACTAATTATTTTTTGAGCAGCTTGACTAAAGCTACTGTTGACTTTGAAATTGCCAATCATTCTCCATTTGATTATTTTGTAAATAATAGAGTGGCCTTGATAAATGATTCTTCTGATGGATTTAATCAAGGAAAGCTCTATAGATATATCGAGACCTTAGAAGAACACACAAAAATACCTAGCGTAAAATGGTCTGAGAGAAGCGCATTGAAGACATTACTTAACTAGATCCTGTAGTGATTCAAGGAATAGTTGCATGGTAGACTTCACAGTTGTAGAAATGCATTATGGTAATTTGTGCTTGGCCTTGCATACTTCAAAATTAGATTCATGCAAGCTAACTATCCCACTATTCAAAGTTTGTTATATAGTCATTATTTTCATAAGAAAGTATCATTTTATTACATATGGCAAAATTCATTACTGGCAATGCTTTAAACCTCGCCCTTGAAAATCTTTTTCTCGATGCAGACAAGCAATTGGTTTTAATTTCCCCATTTATCAAAATGCATCAATGTTATATAGATGCATTAAAAGGGAGATTAGAAGATCACAAGCTGGAGATTATTATTGTGTTTGGTAAAAATGAAGGGGATCTTTCAAAAAGCTTGCCGGATTCAGATTTTTATTTTTTTAAAAAGTTCCCCAATATTGAAATCAGGTATGAGAAAAGGCTGCACGCAAAATTCTATTTGAATGATGACACGGCCATAATTTCCTCTATGAATCTTCACAGTTATTCACAGGAAAATAATATCGAAGCGGGCATCCTTACCAAGGCCAGTTTATTAAGAGGCATAACAGATACAATATTATCACAATTTAAAAATGACCCTTTTGATTATGAGGCTTTTGATTATTTTTCAGATGTGATAGACAACGCCGAATTATTGTATAAGAAAGCTCCGCAATATGAAAAAAAAATATTTGGCCTGCAAAAAGTTTACAAAGGTTCAATCGTGGAAAAAGACGAATTGTCAAGATTTTACAATTTAAATATACCCGTAAAAGCAGATTATGCTTCAAAAACTGGTTACTGTATTCGGTGTAATGTAAAAATACCATTCAACATAAAAGAGCCAATGTGCATGAAATGCTTTGAAAAATGGAAAAAATATGGAAATAAAGATTATTCAGAAGATTACTGTCACTTTTCAGGCGAGGAATCTTTTGAAGAAACTTCAATGGCCCGCCCAGTAATGTGGAAAAATTGGAATGAAGCACAGTTTGTGCATAATATTTGAAATTATCTATTATAAGCCAATTCAGTTATTTTAAATACCGTTTGCATGATACCTGACAAAGTTTTTAAAGAATTAACACACAATCATAAGGGGTTTCAGAAATTATTTAATGGTCAAGAATTGGAACCAGGCTATAAACCTGATTATGTTTTAAAAAGTGGCAACGAATATATAATTTTAGAATCCGAAAGTAGTTCGAGCCGAAAAACTTATGTAGGGGGAATGGTAAAAGCTGCTTATTTTTTCCGCAATAACAAAAAAGGGAAACTAATTTTTGTTATCGTACCCAAAAAAAATACAAAAGTAGTGTCAATAGCAAATCATCTTAAGAAATATCTAAACTGGCTTGATAAAAAAACTAATTTATGTGAGGTCTACATAATAGAAGCTAATAAATATTATAATGATGGACAACTCTTAGCTCTTGATTGCGATGAGTTCTTTTCATGTGCATTGAAAGTATAAGGCCGCTGTCTGGACTCCTGTCCAACGGCGCTTAGCCAATAAAAAAATTTCGTCGCTGTAGGTTTTATTGTGAACATGCTGATATATGATATCGCTCATTTCAGCAGTTCCTCGTGGGAAAACTTCGTAAATTTTCTTTAAAACTAACCAATCAATGAACTCTTACTATTCAAACATCTACTGGCATTTTACCGGCTCGCCAAAAAATATTGATTGGACAAAAATATATTCGCCAAAAGGTATTTTAAAGCACGGAAAACCAAAATCTGATCGGGAATGTTTAACCATTTTATCAAAGATTTTCAGTTCAAAAAAATTAATTGCCTCCACTAAAGAAAAGGTAGATAAGCATATTATTTCAGAAAGTTTCTGCTGTGTAACAGATATACCCATACAGAATCTCGGCGAACATAAGAAATACTATGGCAATGTCGCAATTGGCTTCAAGCACAGTAAAATACATAGATTTTTTAATCCGGTTTTCTATATTTCAAAAAGGCAATTACCCCACAGGTTTAAACGTGATGAAGATCTTTCACAAGATGAAAAGATTTCGCTTTTTTTAAAATCTAAAATTAGAAAATCTCTTTTTAAAAGAAAATCTGGTTCACTGAGTTCGTTAATGAACCAAGGAATTACTGTAGACGAAACGAAAATTGGCCCATTTCTTCTTAATTATTTTAAAATATCGGATTTTTCTGAAAATATGGATAACACATTTTATCGGGAAAGAGAATGGCGCAAAGTTGGCGATTTTGAGTTTGAAGTAAATGATATTGCGGCAATAATTGTCCCGGAAAAAACGCTTACACGTAGTCAAAAGATTATGGCAAAATATAATTTAAGCAATATTCCTCTACTAACCTGGGAGTTATTAAAAAAGATATAATTTCCTGTGCTGCGGTTTCGCCGTTTCCTCCACCGCAGATATTCCCCCTACGTTGGCCGCCGTCTGGACTCCTCTCCAACAGCGCTTAGCCAATAAAAAAATCCCACGCCATTTCCCCAACACCCGCCATCCATCACAAAACATTTCCTTTAAACAGCGTCGCAAGCCGCAGTTTAGTTTATGCCAATACACAGCCGTTCTGTAAGAAAAAAAATGTTGCAGCAAAGCTGTTAAATACGCCATTTTACGTACCTGCAGCAATCATTGCGGCACCAGCTTTGTTGCATAAAACGGTACACATAATAGAAGTTTATTTTTTTCCACCCAAACAAAATATATGAACAAGAAAATAACAGCGGGTTCGTTCATCGACTTAAGCCATACCATTGAACATGGACTTGTTACGTACAAAGGACTTCCGGCCCCGGTTATTTGCGATTACCTGAGCCGGGAAAATTCTAGAAAATTTTATGAGGAAGGAACCGAATTTCAAATAGGTAAAATTGAAATGGTGGCCAATACAGGTACTTATATCGACTGCCCTTTTCACCGCTTTGAAAATGGCAAAGACCTTTCGGAGATAAGCCTAGAAAGTTTTACCGACCTCGATGCCATTGTGATACGGGTGCCTTTTACAGAAACACTGGCCATAACAGCAGACCATATAAAAAAATATGATGTAAAAAATAAGGCGGTATTGTTTTACACAGGATGGGACAGCAACTGGAATACAGAAAATTACTACGAAAACCATCCCTACCTTACCGAAGAAGCTGCGCAATATTTAAAAAAATGCCAGGTACCATTGGCAGGCATCGACTCTCATAATATCGACAGCACCAGCGGCCGAAACAGGCCGGTACATACCAGCCTGCTGGGTGCCGAAATTTTAATTGTAGAACATCTCTGCAACCTGGGCTCCCTGCCCCAGGATGGTTTTTCTTTCAGCGCCATTCCTCCAAAATTTAAGGGGGTGGGTACATTTCCGGTAAGGGCCATGGCAAAAATTTTGTAGCAGATACGGCCTCAACAAAAGCCGTTGCTGCTGTTTTACCTGGTTGGTTATTGCAAGGAACCTGCGGAGTTAGCTAATAAAAAATACAGCCGTTCTGCCATGCTTCTTCATTTCATTTTCTCCTCAAGCTTCTGCAGCCTGGCTTCCAATGCCTCTATTTTTTTCTGCTGGGCGGTAATAATATTTTGTTGCTCCTGTATGGCTTTTATGGCCACCACACCCAACAGGTTGTAGTTCATTCCATGCAGGTCGGTTATATCACTGGCTTCTTTGTCTTTTACCTGGCGTATATCTACCATTTCCGGGTATACCAGTTTCACTTCCTGCGCTATCAAACCCATCGTGGTGGGTGCATTGCCGGTTTTGCTTTTAAAGCGGTAGGTAACCGGCCTTAACTTCATTACATTGTTCAATACGGGAGCCATATCGCGTACCTGTTCTTTAAGACGCAGGTCGGAGTTGGTACTGTAGCCGCCATCAGTAGGCCTGAACCAGCCCATGAGCGGGTTGGCCCTCCCCGAATAACGCAGGGCCAAACATTGAGAATTTACATCGTACTGCTCATTGTTGATTTCCCAACGGTAGCCACCCCACAGATCATTGATGAGGCTGATGCCGGCTGCTTCTCCAAACTGGCGGATCACCAGGGTGCCGGCTCCGGCGGTGGCGTTGGTATTTACTGCTACCACATTGGTACCGCCACCAATATAAAGGTTTCCCAGGCTGCTGTTGTCGTTCATATAAATATTACTGCCGGCCTTCCCACCCCTGATATAGGTATGCTCAGTAGCCCCAAAATTAAAATGCGAATTATAAATGCCGCCCCTGAATACAGCGGTTCCATCGTTGCCGGTGCCGCGTATGGCATCCACGGTGGCTCCGGGGTTTCCATGGCCAACTGCCAGGCGTCCTGTTGGCGTAAACACCAAATAACCGTTGGTTGTAGGCACCGATGAGCCGCCCACCAGGCCCAGTCCATGCATTTCCATAACCATATTGCCATTATCCTGGCTAAGGGTAAGCAGCGATGAATAGCCTGCCACCATCCGCTGGCCGTATGTGCCGGGTATTATAAAACTCCTGTACTGGTTAAACCCAATCGTAGGCCAGTTTTGCTGCAGCGAAATGCCCGCCTGAAGATCACCAAAAACAGCATTGGTGGCGCCGCTACCCGCCACACCTTCCACCACAAATTTTCCTTTTACAGGATTGATGGAGCCAACGCCAACATTTTGTGCCTGCACATCCATTGAAATGAATGCGATCAATAATAGCAAAGCAACAAGTTTCATACGTCTAATTTATATGACAGTAAAAAATGAGCTATCAAATTTATTAAATATTAGTTTTGTTTGCAAGTACTACTCCCTTTTAAGTATTGGCAGGTTTGTATTAATGTAACAGGGTTTCGGCTTTACTGTTATATCTGTACCCGGGCTGTATTTCATGCATCTTCCTTATAAATTATAAACCGATAGCTGGAATGCCCGGAGAAAAACCTGGTTCGTAAAATAATATTGAAAAATTAAGATAGATTGCATGCCCAAGAACATCACTTAAAATATCAATTTCATGAAAAGAAGATCATTTTTAATAACAGCCATTGCATTTCTTATACTGCAAACCGCATGTGAACAAAACAGCGAAAAAAATACAGGCCCCCATTCAGCAATTATTCCATCCGATACTGCTTTGGCCAAAAAACAGATCGTTGCCATGCTTGATTCATTTAACATGGCCGCTGCCTCAGCTGACTATGAACGCTATTTCAATTACTTTACCGAAGACGCTACTTTTAACGGTACCGACGCCACAGAAAACTGGAACAAGGAAACATTTAAGGTTTGGGCAAAACCTTATTTCGATAAAAAGACCACCTGGAATTTTACAGCCCTTGTAAGAAATATTTATTTTGGTAAACAGGCCGATATTGCCTGGTTTGATGAACTCTTAAACACACAGATGAAGATCTGCAGGGGATCGGGCGTGGTAATAAAACAGGGTAACGAATGGAAGGTTCAGCAATATGTTTTGTCAACCACCATCCCTAACAACCACCTGGATGCCATTATTAAGATGAAGGCGGCAACGGAAGATTCCATTATAAATAAATTAGCGGGTAAATGATACCGCATTAAACCCGAACCTATAAAATCAGCCGAAAAGATTTTGCAATTTTTCCTTAGTTTTATCTTCTATGTCAACACAAAAAAAACGCTGTTACTGGTGCCTTAAAGATGAACTGTATATGCGCTACCATGATGAAGAATGGGGCGTACCGGTGCATGACGATCAGCAACTTTTTGAAATGCTCAACCTGGAGGGGGCCCAGGCCGGGCTGAGCTGGTACGCCGTGCTGGCAAAAAGGGAAAATTACCGCCTGGCTTTCGACAATTGGGATGCCAAAAAAATTGCAAAATACAGCCCCGCTAAAATTGAAAAATTACTGCTCAACCCAGGCATCATCCGCAACCGGCTGAAAGTAGAGGGCACGGTAAAAAATGCAAAAGCTTTTCTTGCTGTACAAAAAGAATTTGGCAGTTTTGATGCCTATATCTGGCAGTTTACCGGCGGTAAAACCATTTTAAATACCATTGCGTCTTCAAAAGATATTGTGGCCAAAACATCTATCAGCGATGCCATGAGCAAAGACCTTTTAAAAAGGGGTTTTAAATTTGTTGGTTCCACCATCTGCTATGCATACATGCAGGCCGTAGGAATGGTAAACGACCATTTTGATGATTGCTGGAAGAAGACAGTTACAAAGAGCAAAGAGAAGGCAAAAAGAAAGTAGTGCTGCAAAACACATCATTTTTTAAAAAGGGAACCAGCCTCACCTGGTTCCCTTGGGGGTATAAACAAACCGTACTGTTTCCGAAAGATGCAATAATTCCACCGGGTCAATCCCAGTAAAGATTTCCAGTGCTGTTTGCCTGCTGGCAAAATATTTTATAATAATAAATTCCCCCGGGTAGTTTTTTAGGCAATGGCATTTCTGCATAAAGCGTACCGGGCAATTGAAGGGTAAAAACCTTGGCCCCAAAAAGATTATAGATATCTATTTTGTAGGGAACATTTTTTTCGGTGGCATCAATTACCAGTATGTCTTTGCCGGGCTTTTTATATACATGCAAACCGCCTGCCTTGTTTAGTATCCTGCTGATATTTGAATAAGTGCTGTGCATACCATTTTGATATACGGCTTTTACGCGGTAAGCGCATTCATTGCCATGCACATCATCGGTAAATTGATGCAGTTGCTTATTTTCGCTTTTCACACTGGCCAGGTAAGTGAACGCAGCGCCGCCGGTTGAACGTTCCACTACAAAATAATTAACATCCCCGTTGGGTGGCAGTTGCCAGGAAAGCATGTTCCGGTTGTTTTTATTAATACCACTCAACACAATTTCTTTTTGTGGTAATACCAGGCAGGGTGGCGCATTTGAAATGATAATGGTATCACGATGGCTAACAGAACAACCGTTATAAAGATAAGATTCTAAGAAATAAATGCCGGGCAGGTTGATATATACAGCCGAACTGTCGGGGTTACTTATAATACCATCGCCATAAAGACTGCTCCAGTGAAAACTTCCAAAGTTGGTACTGGCGTTTGCATTCAGCAGTAAAGTATCACGGCCGAGGCAGAGGCTGCGGTCGGGGCCAATATTAACGGTTACCTGCGGCAGGTTTAAAAAACCATAAGGGCCGGCAAAATCTTTCAGGTCGGCATTGAAACCATTTCCAACCCTGGATTTCACCAGCAGTTTACTGAAGGGAGCAGAACAGGGATCCTGCCCCGGTATCTGGCGGGGATCGATACCCAATGCAGAAAAATTGAGGGCAAATTCAAACAGCTGGTATTGGCTGTAATAGTTATTGATAACCGTGCCGCTTGCAGGAAAGCCCCAGGGGCCGCAGGCAATATTGGCACTGCCGTTGTTAATCGCAAAATTCATGGCAGCAACCGGTATCTGTATCCTGGCATATCCATAAGTACGGCTGTTATGAATTTGATCAAAATCGCCGCCCCAGTTAAACATGGCCGGTGTTATATTCTGGTAGTTGTTTTTGCTAACCCATATCCTTATTTCCACTGAACTTAAACCACCGTTTCCATAACCAATGGCCACTATCAGGTCGCCTGCCTTTATTACATTGCCGCCTGCGTCAAATCTCCAGGCAGTATGGCCTTCATCGGCACCTGAATTTAAAAAAGGAACACTGGAAGAAGCAGGTTCAATAAAATTGATGGGCGCCTGGTAAAATTCGTAATCAAAATAATGGGCGCCGCCGGGTGTGTTATAGGCAATTCCTCCATACACCCAAAGATCATTTGAAATGCTGGTGCCCGACCTCCGTGCATGGGCATATATGTCGATAAGATCATTGGCCGATCCACCAATACCACCTGCGCCTCCCCTCCATTCCGTCATGGGGTTTGCGCAATTTTTTGAGGAGGAACCCAGCATCACAGTTCTATCGGTACCGGAGCCGGTATGATAGTCACGGGCAAAAAGACCATCTAAAAAAAGGCTTCCATTCAGAACAGTGTAATTATTAAATGCCATTCTTTTTGAAAAAGGAAAATGGCCGGCATTCAAGTTCTGCCTGATAACAGCAGCACCATTTGTATCAATTACCGATAAACCGGAAGCAGCAATATAATTGAACCAGTCGTCGATGCCGGTTGTTGGATTGTTTGCAGAGGCATTACCATCAATAGCAAAATTGGCAGGGTTACCAGTTTGAGAAAATACAAGTACGGTTTTAAGCAGGATCAAAAACGTAAACAGGAACTGTTTCATAGATGAATGGGACCTGTATCAATGAAAAGAAATGCCGGGTATGCATTCTATGCATTAAGACAAGCGATCTTTTTATCGGGTTTAAAATGGTTACAGGGTTGTACGGGTTCATATGAATTTTATAAATCCTGTACGTTGCCAAAAGTAATTTTAGGCCCCGGTTTTTACAATAGTTTTTTTCATCATATATCGTAGTATTATACTTACAAAAAATACGGGCAGCCTTTCAGCTCCCCGTATCTGTTATCTTACATTAAGACCTCTTACTGTTTAACCAGTTTAGAACTCAATACTTCGCCATTGGAAGTGTACACTTTTATCATGTACATACCAGCGGCCAGTTTTGAAATATCCATACTGGAATTAACTTTGGAGGTACGCAGGCTGGCAACCTGTTTTCCGTTTACATCCAGCACACTGATATTACTTACACCCTGGTAACCGGTGAGGTTAATATTCAGTTTGTTTTGTGCAGGATTGGGAAATACATCCATTATTTTTTTGCTGCTGAACAGGGGCGTTTCAACCACATCTTTTGTAGCAGTACCCAATGCCACCCTCAAAGTATAGCAGGTGCTGGCATTATTTGCTCCGTTGTATCCAAATACCTGTGCATAATAAATACCTGCAGCAGCTGTGTAATTAATGGTTTCGCTGCTGGTACTTCCATTTTGAGAAATGGCAACCTGTGTTCCTGCACTATTGAGCAGCTTAAGGTCATAATCGGCAGGCAGGGTAGTGAGCGTTAACGTAATTGTACCGGCGGTTGTGATGGTGAACTTATAATGATCAACATCGGCAGTTGGACTGATAAGGCCCGTAACATTTGTATTGAACGGAATTACTGCAGCACCGGCTGTAGTACCGTTGGTACTGTTATCGAGGGCGTTTTGGCATCCGGTAGCCGTAGTGGCAGTTGCCTTAATAGTGTAGCAAGTGGCACTGTTGGCACCATTGTACCCAAACACTTTAATATAATAGGTACCGGCAGCCTGGTTGGTAAGTGTTACTGTTTCTGTAGCAGTGCCGCTTGTACCAGAACCGATCTGCGTACCGGCACTGTTGTAAATGGTCATATCAAAATCCACACCGGCCGGGCCTACAAGGTTGTAAGTAATAGAGGCCGTAGCAGTAGTAGTGATCTTGAAATAATCAATATCAGTAGTTGTTGTAATAGCAGCCGAATTGGTAACGCCATTAGAAATAGCAGCTGCGGTAGCCTGTGTTTCGTTTGGCTCAAATGCAGTAGCGCAACCAGATGCAGTGGCAGTTGTAAACTGTGCCGCACTTGCAGTGCTTGAACCAGCTGAACAATTAGTGGTAACCCTCCAATCGTACAATGAAGAAGCTGTCAGGCCCGTGAGGCTGGCAGATGTACCTGTTTGTGCTGTAGAGAAGCTTATCCAGGTAGATGAGCTGTTCAATTTATAGTCCACCGCATAACTAACGGCACCGCTTACCGCCGTCCAGCTAACCGTGGCAGATGAAGTGGTAACAGCAGATGAAGTTAAGCCGGTTGGCGCATTACAGGTAGCAGTTGATGTAGTGGTAAACTGCGCAGCACTTGCAGCACCGGTGCCTGAAGCACAAGTGGCAGTAACCCTCCAGTCGTACAAGCTGCCCGATGCAAGGCCCGTAAGACTTGCAGTTGTTCCTGTTTGTGCTGTAGAGAAGCTTGTCCAGGTAGAAGAACTGTTCAGCTTATAATCCACCGCATAAGAAGTGGCTCCGCTAACAGCTGTCCAGCTGAGGTTTGCGCTGCTGGTAGTAATGCCAGAAGCAGTGAGGCCTGTGGCCGATCCGCAACCTGCGCCAGATGTAATGGTAAAGTTGGTATTAGAAATATCGAAGAAGATATTGCCAACTGCTTCCACTTTGATCCTTGCGGTAGTAGTGGGCGTATTGGGTATTGTTACCGCTTGTGTACCATCATTAGGCGTACTGGCTATTAACACAGTAGGGAAGGTTTGTCCGCCATCTGTACTCAAAGAAATTTTTACATTGGCACAGCTAACTGGTGCAGCCGTAGTGCTGGCAACAGCCCATGTAATTGTTTGTGTTGAATTACCTGCATAAGATACAGCCGTATTAGGTGCAGTTACAGAGAATGGACCAGATGCACTGCTTACAGTAACCACCATATCCCTGAACTGTGTTTGACCCACACTTACAGGGGCAGTAGAACTGTAAACTGCATTATCCCTTACAGTTAACCTGAAGTTGAGTGTTCTGGCAACAGAACTCAATGCCTCGGTATTGGCACCCGCATCGCCGCCAGTTAGCGGACCGCTGATAAGCGCACCAGAAAGTATGGTGGCAAGTTTAGGGAAATACCTTGTAGGTGATGTGGTAGGTGCAAATGAGATCCAGTTTGGACCCGTTGCTTTTGTAGCGCTTGCTACACTGCTGGCCCCTGTTTGAGTGCTGCCTGCATTATCATTTTGCTCCCAGCTGTAGGTAAGTACATCGCCTGTATTGGCATCGGTGGCCGAACCGGTAAGTGCAAATGGCGTGCTTCTTGGAATAGTATAATTCGTTAAGGTTGCCACTACTGGTGTGGCGTTAACAATGGTAGTGGTAACCGGGCAGGTTTTGGTTGCCAGGTTTGCCTGTATCTGTGCAATAGAAGCCTGGTGATAATAAGGAATAGAATGCGGGGCAAGATCCTGGCTGGTGATACCTGCATAACCCATGATGGTGATGCCTGAGCCTGGCTCTTTATTTACACCGGTACCTTCATTACTTTGGGAGAAGGTATGATTGGCTCCAAGCTGGTGACCAACCTCATGCACCACATAATCAATATCAAAATTATCGCCCTGTGGTATGCCATCATTTGGAGAAGTATAACCGCTGCCTTTTCCACTGTTGCAAACGCAGCCAATACAGCCTGCATTGCCACCACCACCGGTAGCTCCAAATAAGTGACCAATATCGTAGTTGGCATCACCGATCACAGATGTCAGTGTATTCTGCAATTCAGTATTCCATGCACCGCCCGTACCTGTACTTGCAGGTGAATAAGGATCAGTGGATGCGCTGTAATAAAAAACGCTGGTTGTATTTGCAATTAAGTTCAGGTGCAGGGCAAGATCTTTTTCATACACACCATTGCAGCGGGTTAAAGTGGCGTTTACAGCAGCCAGCACAAGGCTAACCTGCGCAGCACTGGTGGCACCAAAATAATTAGAGTACTCGGCAGTAACAGACTGTGCAAGGCGCATTACTTTAAGATCGCCCCCGCTTCTGCCGGTAACATTGGTATTTACCTGCTGGTTCAAGCTGTTAGCCATGTTTTGCTCAGGCGTACTGCATCTCCATGGTAAAGCAGATTTTGCTCCATGGTATTTAAATACAGCATACACGGCAGCATCCTGTGAGTAAGGCTCAATGAATTCATTTTGCCCGTCGGCTCTGAATACCATTGTTTGTATTCCATTGGGAGAATAACTGAGTTTGAGCATAGCAGTTGGGTCGGTTAACCCTTTTCCGGAGAATGCCCTGATCTGCGGAAAACGTGCCTGTAAAGCAGGTTCAAAATTGGAGGCTTCAAAAATTTCAAAGTTCTCCATTTGTCCATCTGCATTTGGCAACGCAATAATGGCAGAATGCCTGGAAGCATTGCCCGCTACAGCAAACAATTGCTGCTTAAGCGCAGGCAGATTCAGTTCATAGAGTTTGAATTCTTTTGGAAAAGAAAGCCTGGAAACGGCTTTAGCAGGTACGATCCCACTGGTGCCGGTACGTGCAGACCATGCATCGGTTTGTGCCATGGTTGCACTTAGCATAGCAAACGAAAGAAAAAAAAGTAACAGCTTTTTCATAAGCATCTTTTTGTTTTTGTTTTTGAAAATTTTTAAACTAGGGTTCAATATAAATACATATTTTAATTTTAAGCACCGTGCTTTTGTAGTTTTTTCAACCTGTTGATAACTTGTGGCCAACATTTCTGTTAATGCAACGCAGGCAAAAACCTTGTTCAAATATGAAAATGAATAAATTAGAAAAATTTTAATGCATATTTTGCCCGAAAAAATTCGAAAAAAAGCCACGCCTTGTGCCAGCTATTATTCGACGGTGAACTTTGCATTTTAAAAGTATGCAGAACGGCAATTGATATAACAGATCAAAAGCAGGATTTGAAAAACATTTATGCTGCAGGCTTTATTATTAAATTACTATAATGCATCAGTTTGAAATTTTCATTATAATTACCATTTGAAACTGATACACTAATTAAATGATGCTGAAAGATTTTGAAAGGAATAATTTCCTATTTTAGCCTAAACTAACGCTTATGATCAGGCTCGTTCTATATTTCCTGCTATTTATGGTCCCTGCTCTTATTTTGGGATACCTTATTTTGATGGTCATGCCACATATTTCCCGCAGTTCCCTGGTATTACTCACCACCGGGCTGATTATGGGAGCCTATTTTTGGTATAAAAGAAAGAAACAAAATGAATTGTTGCTGGCGCAAAACAGCCAGCTTTCCGGGGAGCCCCCGGCACAACTACCCGATTGGCTTTCAAAAAAAAGGGTACCGGTATTTTTGGGCATTGCCAGCCTGGTTTCTGCCAGCATCATTTTCCAGGCAAATAAAACCAAATTGTATATAGATAATGCTTCAGATAAGGACATCAGTATATCTTTTCAAAATGAAGGCACTCATATAGTAAGGGCAGGAACATACAAAATGATCTCTGTGGTAAAAGGTGATATCAATGCCGAGTATGGGAACAAAAAAAGAAAATTCATTATCCCCAACAGCAGCAAATGGGTGTGGAATGTGGATACCCTCAATAGTTATATCCGCACATCTGTAAGCTATGCCAGCAATACAGACCTTTATAAAAATGGGAAAAACCCCACTGAAGAAAAAATGCCGGAATACAAGATCATTCACGATGAATTTTTTGAAGCAAAGGTTGATTATGTATTTGATGTGCCGGAAAAAATATCTATTAAAAAGAGGAGGTTCAGCAGTGACGGCCCCGTAAGCAAAACCGTTTTATACAGGTTCAATGAAAACGATATAAAAGAAGAAGCCGTTACCGATACAGAACCTGCCACCGATGAACCAATGGATACGGTTGTAGTGAAATCAAAAACAAAAAGCAGGGAAGCGGCCGTGCGGAAAAAGAACCCGCAGTAATCGTTGTTTTTATCTTAACTTTCCTATCCAAATTTTCTTTTATTATGCGGATAGAAAATGATATAAAACTGGGCTTCAAGGATGTGATGATCAGGCCCAAGCGCTCCACGCTTAAATCCCGTTCAGAAGTATCGCTGCTGCGCAAATTCAAAATGAAACATGCCGGCGTTGTTTGGGAAGGCATTCCGGTAATGGCTGCCAATATGGATACTGTGGGTACTTTTGAAATGGCCCTGGCGCTCGCAGGGCACAAGGCATTTACTGCCATACACAAACATTATACTGCAGAAGAATGGAAAGCATTTATAGATACGGCCCCGGCAGGCATCGCTAACCATATTGCCGTAAGCACGGGTTCGGGCGAAAACGATTCGGCTAAACTGAACAGCATACTGGAAGCCTGTCCTTCGCTTCAGTTCATCTGCATAGATGTGGCCAATGGTTATTCGGAGCAGTTTGTTGATTTTGTAAAAAAAACAAGGGCAGCCCATCCCGGTAAGATCATTATGGCCGGCAATGTGGTAACCGGTGAAATGGTGGAAGAATTATTACTGGCCGGAGCCGATATTATTAAAGTGGGCATTGGGCCCGGCTCTGTATGCACCACCCGGGTAAAGACCGGCGTGGGTTATCCGCAACTCTCGGCCATTATTGAATGTGCGGATGCCGCACATGGCCTGGGTGGCCTCATCATTTCCGATGGTGGCTGCAAAGTTCCCGGAGATGTATCAAAAGCTTTTGGTGGTGGGGCCGATTTTGTAATGCTGGGCGGCATGCTTGCCGGGCACAGCGAAAGCGGCGGAGAAACAATTGAAACAGAAAACGGCGAAAAATTCAAACTATTTTACGGCATGAGTTCCGATACTGCCATGAACAAATATTCGGGCGGTGTGGCCGATTACCGTGCCAGCGAAGGCAAGACCGTAAAGATGCGTTATAAGGGTTCTGTACATCATACCATACAGGATCTGCTGGGTGGCCTGCGGTCAACATGTACTTATGTGGGCGCACAGCATTTGAAAGAACTTTCAAAACGCACCACTTTCATACGTGTGGAAGAGCAGCACAATGAATGGTTTGATGAATGATATATTTCAACAAAATTCAACTACAGGGTATCTCAAATATGCAGTTTTCACGCAAAGACGCAAAGCGCTTCATTGCGCCTTAAATTCTTAGCGCCTTTGCTTGAAATGCTTCGTTCAATTACTTTTGAGATGCCTTGTATAAGCAATTATAAAATGAGAAAATTAATTTTTGCCGCATTATACTGCATGGTCATTTGTACTGCATCAGCCCAGGATGCACAAAGAATACAGCGCATCGACCAGTTCATTCAGCAATACATCAATAAAGGAAAACTCAACGGCGCCACCGCCCTCATTTTAAAGAATGGCAAGCCGGTATATTACAAAAGTTTCGGTTTTGCAAACAAAGAAAAAGGCATTGCCATGCGAAACGATCATATTTTTCGTATTGCCTCTATGACAAAGCCCATTGTAAGTGTGGCCGCCATGATACTTTTTGAAGAAGGAAAATTTTTACTCGACGACCCTGTTTCAAAATTTATCCCCCAATTTAAAAATGCACAGGTACTCAGCAGTTTTAATGAATCAGATACTACTTATACAACCGTTACGGCAAAATCGGAAATAACCATCCGCCAATTGCTGAACCATACATCGGGTATTGGCTATGCACAGATCGGCACTCCCTATCAAACAGCCATTTATTACAAATATGGAATTAACGGCGGCATTGGAACAGCTCATTCCACTTTAAAAGAAAAGATAACCGCACTTGCAGGACTGCCTTTATTTCAGCAACCGGGCGAAAATTTCATGTACGGTTTAAACACCGATGTATTGGGCTACCTGGTGGAAGTTATCAGTGGCATGCCGCTTGACAAGTACCTGCAACAAAATATATTTGAACCCCTTGGCATGAAGGATACTTATTTTTACCTGCCAAAAGAAAAACAAAACCGCCTTGTTCCCTTGTACATGCAGGACAAAAACAACCGGCTCCGTATACAGGACAGCATTATTAACCTCAACGGAATATTTGTACGTGATTTTCCCCTAAACCCAAACGGCTCTTATTTTTCAGGTGGTGCCGGGCTTAGTTCTACCGCATATGACTATGCTTTATTTGGGCAAATGCTGCTGAATGCCGGTACACTTAATGGAAAAAGAATATTGGCCCCGGGTACCATCCGCATGATGGCCAGTAACCAAATAAATGATCTCATGATGTGGGGCGATAAAAATTATACCCGCCGTTTTGGCCTTGGCTTTGGCATATTATCCGCCTATGCAGAAAGATCATTTAACATACCCGAAGGGTCATTTGGCTGGGACGGCATGTTTGCCTCACATTTTTGGGCAGATCCCCAAAACAATATGGTGGTGGTGATCATGCGTAATATATGGCCCACCGAAGACTGGGGTTTTGGCGACAGGATCAAACCGGTGATCTACCAGGCTTTTGGAAAATAAACTATTTTACCAGCTTCGTATGCACATAGTAAGGTTCTTCATCGTGGCTTACCGGCTCCTGCTGGTTCCAGTAAGCCTGTGTAACCACATGCCCATCTTTTGTTTTGAGTAAGCGGCCAAAAATAGCATTGGTAACATTAAACATTACATCGGTAACCCCAACGGTAAATGTTTCGGGCGGAGGCGGAGCTTCAGGTACTGCTGCAGGTGCTGGGGGAAGCTCTCCCTCTGCAGTTACGGCAGGTTTTGCTGCCGGCGCGGCCTTGGGAGGAGGCGTGGGCACAAATACCACGGTATAACCATTATGCACCAACAAGTCTTTTAAAAAATTGGCCCTGGCGGGTGATGCATTTTTTTCCACGATGGCACACTTGATGCCGTCTAATTCTTCGAACTCGTGATTTTTATTGATCGCCATTTTATAATGGATAATTAATAATTGAAAAATAAAATTGCAGTTACCGGCACCGCTGTAAAATTCCGTTTACCAAACAGTTTTCACCAGTTCTGCAATATACTCATAAGCCTGGCTCATAACACCTGTTACAATGATGCCTGCTGTACAAAGCCATAATGCAATCCTTGGCTGAATATTTACTTCAATTGCCGGCAATGAATCTGTATTGGCATCCATAAACATCGCTTTTATAATACGCAGGTAATAATAAAAAGAAACAACGATATTAAGTGCTGCAATGCTGATAAGCACTACGTTCATAGCCCCGGCTGCAGACAATATCAAAAAGAATTTTCCAAAGAATCCCGCAGTTGGTGGTATGCCTGCAAGCGAAAACAGTCCAAGTGCCATTATCCAGCTTAATGGGCGGTTTGTTTTATAAAAATTCTTATAATCGAAGATATTTTCACGGCCGGTTTGCTGGGCCACCACGCTAACCACGCCAAACACGGCCAGGTTGCTGAATAAATAAACCAAAACAAAATAAATAACCGTACTCACGCCCATTGTTTTACCTCCGAGCAATCCAATAAGGATGAACCCCATCTGGCTGATGGAAGAAAAAGCAAGAAAGCGTTTAATGTTTTGCTGCCGCAACGCAAATAAGTTACCCAGCATAACCGATGCCAATGCCAGCAGGAGGAGGATATGCCGCCATTCGGCAAAAATATTTCCAAACACATGATAAAGCATTGATGCCATTACAAATACCATGGCGCCTTTTGAAACCACCGAAAGATAGGCGGTAACCGCAACCGGGGCGCCTTCGTACACATCGGCCGTCCATAAATGAAATGGTACAGCAGAAATTTTAAACCCTAGTCCTGCAAGAAACAGGATAAATGCAAACAAAAACATAGGGTTATTGCTTGCCGCATTTTGCAGTGCAGCAAAATTGAGTGTACCGGCCACTCCATACATCATACTGATGCCAAACAACAAAATTGCGGATGCAAAGGCCGACGACATGATGTACTTAAGTGCGGCCTCTGATGAACGTCTTTCTTCCAGGTTAAAATTGGCCATGGAAGCCAGGGGAATACTGGCGAGCTCCAAACCAAGGTAAAACATCAGCAGGTTCTGGCTGCTGATCATAAAAAACATGCCCAGTAACGTTGAAAGCATCAGGATCATAAACTCGGCAGCATGCCTGTGCTTTAATAACCAGTTATAAGAAATGAGTGAGATGATCAATGCACCAAAATTGAGGATATTTTTCTGCAGCACAACCAGGTCGTTATTGCGGAACATATCGCCAAACAGGGTGCCGGTACGGTTCATAAAAAAACCGGCAAGCAGGTTTATGAGCAGGAGGATATTTGCCCATTGCAAAACAGACCGGTTGCTCCACTCTTTACTCGCCAGCTTAATAAAAAGCAGGATAAAAATAATTGCCGTAACCAGCAATTCGTGTTTCATTAAAAATAAAAAATCGTTCATTGGCCTCACCCTAACCCCTCTCCAAAGCAGAGGGAGTGCGAAGAAGGGGATTTATACTTCGCATTTCGTTATTAACTTAACTTTCATTTTTAAAACTATTTCGTCACCAGCTTCTGCATGATAAATTCTGTTGCCGGATAGATCATATCGGTAAGCACAAAAGGTGCAAGTCCCATGATCAAAATGCCAGCCATCAGCAGGTAAGTGGCCGCACGCTCGTTCCAGCCGGCATCAGGCCTTCCATCAACGGCCTGCAATGCCAATTCATTATGATGACCGTTTACCTGCAATGGCCCCATGATGGCCGAACCCACCGCACGCAAAATATATACAGCCGTTACCACAATAGAAGCTGCCGCAAGAATGGTGGCCAGGTGATACCAGGTTCCTGCCCGCTCCCAGCTTCCCATAAATACGGTCATCTCTGCCACAAAGCCGCTGAGGCCCGGCAGCCCGAGCGAACATAATCCAACAATTACAAATGCAGAGGAAATGAATGGCATAATTTTAAGAAGCCCACCCAGCTTTGAAACCTCCCTTGTATGTGCACGGTCGTAGATCATTCCTATTACAGCAAAGAAAAGGGCGGTCATCAAACCATGACTTACCATTTGAAGCACGGCACCATTAATGGAGGTTTTGGTAAGCATACCAATGCCCAACAACACAAAACCGCAATGGCTTACCGATGAATAAGCATTAATGTATTTAAGATCTGTCTGCATCATGGTGGCAAATGCACCATACAAAATGGCAATGCAGCTTAAAATAATAATAGCGTTCGAATAAAAATGCGCCCCTGCAGGCATCAGGTAAGCGGCCACCCGCAAACAACCGTATCCACCCAGCTTCATGGAAATGCCTGCAAGGAACATGCTGGCAGCTGTAGGCGCACTGGAGTGGCCATCGGGTACCCAGGTATGAAAAGGAAACAGGGCTGTAAAAATGCCAAAACCAATAAAGGCAAAGGGGAAAAATATTTTTTGGTTCTCCACACTCAGCGGATGCTGTGCAAGCGTTACAAGATCAAAACTGTGCACACCGGCCGCCTGGCTGTAATAATACAGGCCGACCATACCGATAAACACCAATGCCGATGCAGCAGTAAGCATCAGCGCCAGCTTCATGGCACTGTACTCTTTTTTTCCGCTGCCCCAGATACCGATCAGTAAAAATTTGGGTACCACCGCCACTTCCAAAAAAAAGAAGAGGGTGAACACATCCATAGAAATGAAAAATCCATAAGCGCCAAGACTTAAAAAAAGCAGCAGGAAAAAATATTCTTTCCGCATGCGCTGCATATTCCACGATACCAATACGCCTGCCAGTACAACAAAGGCCGTGAGGAGGATCATGGCCACCGAAATGCCGTCAACCCCTACATGGTAGCCAATGCTGAGGCTGGGAAACCATTCAAAGTTCTGGCGGAACAAAAATGCTGAGTTGTCGGTTGTTCTTTCCTGCATAAAACGCAGCCCCAGAAAAACACTGTATCCCAGTTGAACCACCGATGCAAGCAAAGCAACGGCACGTACCTGCTTTTCATTAACAAATAATGCAATGATGGCAAATACAAAAGGCAATATGATGAGCAAGGAGAGGTTCATGTTATTTCCATATATAAATAAATAAAATCAACAGTAAGGCCAAACCGCCAAAGAAGAACAATGCATACTGCTGCAATTTTCCGCTCTGAATATTCTTTGTTGTTTTTGACACATCAACAGCAGATGCTGCAAGTTCATTAACGGCACCATCCACCACGTTCTTATCGAACCAGGCAGCCGGCCGGCCGATCATGTTAAATATTATTTTCTTTGTGATGAACTGGTATAATTCATCCACGTAAAATTTATTTCTTGCAGCCCGGTAAATACCGCTGAGCGAATTTGACATGCTTTCTGCTTTGCCGCTTTCTGTTTTATACATCCACATGGCAATAAAAATTCCCGTTAAGCCAACCGCAACGGGTAAAATAGAGAACATAATATTAAAATGCGAAGGCAACTCGGCTCCGTCTGCAGAAACATATTTTCCAAAAGGCACAAAACCCGCAAGTACCGTACATGCAGTAAGAATGACCAGCGGAAGTTTCATAGAAAAACTTCCTTCTCCATGGTGCTGACCATGCAGCTGTGCAGGTTTGTTCCAAAAAATAGAAAAATAGAGGCGGAACATGTAAAAAGCGGTAAGGCCCGATGTTAGTAATGCAACAATATAAACCGGCATGCTCCTGTGATAAGAAGCTAAAAGTATCTCCTCTTTGCTGAAAAAACCGGCAAAAGGCGGAACCCCTGTAATGGCCAGGCAGGCGATCAAAAATGCAACATGTGTTACCGGCATATATTTTCTAAGTCCGCCCATATCTGTCATATCATTACTGTGTACTAAATGAATGATTGCCCCGGCACAGAGAAACAATAATGATTTGAAAAAAGCGTGTGTAAACAAATGAAACATCCCGGCGGTATATCCCAAACTATTTTCGCCGCCTGCACTGCTAACACCCAGTGCAAACATCATATAGCCAATCTGGCTCATGGTACTATAGGCAAGCACCCGCTTGATATCGGTTTGGGTGCAGGCAATTACAGCTGCAAACAGCGATGATACCAGCCCAACCGATAACACAATATTAAGTGACGCCCCATTAAGTGCGAAGAGGGGAAATAATCTCGCCACCAAAAACACACCAGCCACCACCATGGTAGCGGCGTGTATAAGCGCACTCACGGGTGTGGGACCTTCCATGGCATCGGGCAGCCAGATGTGCAGCGGGAACATGGCGCTTTTTCCGGCACCACCCATAAACACAAGCACCAGCCCCCAGGTAAGGGCAGAAATGCCGATAAAAGATGCTGCAGTAGCTGCCATAAATTGCGGCGACTGTTGTGCGGTTAAGTTTTGGATGATGGTATTAAAGTCGAGACTTTTTGCATAAAATGCCAGTACAAGAATGCCGATCAAAAAACCAAGATCCGCAAAGCGGGTAACAATAAAAGCCTTTTTGGATGCCGCCACTGCAGAAGGTTTTTGAAAATAATAGCCGATCAGCAGGTAAGAAGAAACACCCACCAGTTCCCAGAACATATACATCTGAAAAAGATTGCCCGAAACCACCAGGCCCAGCATTGAAAAAGTGAATAGCCCTAAAAAAGCATAATAAGTGGCAAATCTTTCTTCGCCCTTCATATAACCAAGGCTGAAAATATGCACCATCAGCGAAACAAAACTTACCACTACCAGCATCATTACAGAAATAGGATCGAGGAGGATGCCGATATTGATGGACAGGCCTTCTGAAAACTGCAGCCAGGTGATATTAAGCGCATTGATCTTTTGATAAACACCGTTCAGTTTGCCGTTTACAAAAAAATATTGCCAGGCCGTATAGAACGACAGCAGCGTAGATGCCAGCATGAGCAAGGTTGCTACAACAGCACCCTGTTTATTGAAGTATTTTTTTCCAAAAAGCCCAAGGATTACAAACCCCAGTAATGGAAGCAGCAAAATCCAGGCTATGTAATTATATTGATCCATATAAAACCTTTCTCTTTATTTTTTTGATACAGTTCGCAGCAAAATGAATTGCATTCATATCCTGCCTGTATCAAACTTTCCGTCACCCAGTTTCATTTTTAATGCTTCATTTCAGCGGCATCATCCACATCTATAGATTTATGTGTTCTGTATAAATTAATGATGATAGAGATGGCCACAGCAGCTTCGGCAGCCGCAATGGTGATAATGAAGATGGTAAAAAACAAACCGTCGATTTTCCCGGGATACAGGTATTTGTTGAACGCCACAAAATTAATGTTCACACTGTTGAGCATGAGCTCCACCGACATCAGCATACTGATCAGGTTCTTCCTTGTAAAAAAACCATACATGCCTATGAAAAAAAGAACGGTGCTTAAAAATAATATATGCGTTACCGGTATCAACTTAGATCTTCTTTAATTATTTTTTCAGAATTTACCTGTTCGGGACTTTTAATGGCAATCACTATGCAACCTATCATTGCTGCCAGCAACAGGATGCTCACCACCTCAAAGGGAAGTGAAAATCCTCCTTCCCCGGTTTCCATCATAGCGGTGCCAATGCGGTTAATGGAGGAATCAAATGTACCGTCGCCGGTTTTGAAACCATAATTATAAATGGTTAAACCGCTGAATGCAATACCAAACAACGCAGAAAGCAGCGCTGCAATGGTGCGTACCGGTGGGGCTTTGGGCATTTCCTTACCGGCCTGTTCGGTAAGAAAAATAGAAAAAATAATGAGCACCACAATGCCACCCACGTAAACGGCTATCTGCACGGCCGCAATAAATTCCACTTCCATCCAAAAATATAAACCTGCCACGCCTATGAGCGAAAGCAGCAGCCATATGGCAGAACGGAAGATCTTACGGGTGGTTACCGATAAAAATCCCGTTGCCAGTATAAAGGCAGCTAAAATGTAAAATATGATTTGATAAGCAGTCAAAACCCGTTATTTTGAATGTTGAATTTTAAATTTTGAATTACAGCCATGCGAAATTTTTTTTACAATTGAAACCAGGTTTGCTCATTCAAAATTTATCATTTAAAATTTATACTAATTACTCCACTCCCGCCCTCACTTTCGATCCTTCTTTATTCAGTTTTTTTGTAAGCTTGCTCCGGTCGAACACGCTGTGCTCATAGGCCGTGTCCATTTTGATTGCGCCGGTTGGGCAGGCTTCTATACAAAGATTACAAAAGGTACAAAGTTCCAGGTGGTACACAAATGTGTCGATCGCCTTCTTCCGCTTTCCTTCCGGTGTAATATCAAACTTGGTTACAATTTTAATAGTTGCGTTGGGGCAGGCCAGTTCGCAGGCTGTGCAACCCGTACAGGCGTGCTCATTATTTTCATCGTGCGTCATCACCACTTCTCCCCTAAAACGCTCGCTCATTACCTGCTTTACCTCGGGGTATTGCTGGGTGATGATCTGCTTTGGCCGCACAAAATACCAGAGGGTACGCCGCATGCCCGTACCCAGCGATTTAACCGCACCAAAAATATCCTTTATATAATTTGTTATAAACATTCGTGTTTTAAAAATGCCATCCACCTATCGCCACCACTGTTACCAGCAATAAATTAAACAAACAAATCGGTAATAAATATTTCCATTCCAAATTCAATAGTTGATCTATGCGAAGACGTGGAAAGGTCCAGCGGAACCACATCATCACAAAAATTAAAAAAAATGTCTTGCCAAAGAACCATACAATGCCGGGTATATAATCCATTATATGATTAAATGCCGTGCCCGTACCAAAATGCAGCGGCATCCATCCGCCCAAAAACAAAGTGGCTCCCACGGCACATACAATAAACACATTTACATATTCGGCCAAAAAGAACAAGGCAAACTTCATTCCCGAGTACTCAGTATGAAAGCCTGCGGTAAGTTCACTTTCTGCTTCGGCCATATCAAAAGGTGCACGGTTTGTTTCTGCCGTAGCGGCAATAATGAATATCACAAATGCGATCAATGCCGGTATATGACCTTTGAACAGCCACCAGCCATTTGCCTGGGCACTTACAATATCGCTGATGCGTACACTGCCGGTTAAGATAACGATCACCAGTATGGAGAGGCCCGCACTCAGTTCATAACTCACAATTTGAGCACCACTGCGCATGGCACCAAGCAGTGAGTATTTATTATTGCTGCTCCAGCCTGCCATTAAAATACCGATCACACTCACGCTCGAAATGGCACTGATAAACAGCACCCCAATATTTACATCCCATATCTGGAAGCCGTTTGCAAAAGGCAGCGGAGCCAGCAGCACCATGGCCACGATCATTACAATAAACGGTGCCAGGTGAAACAGGAAACGGTCTACATTATCGGGCGTCATTCCTTCTTTAACGATCAGCTTTACGGTATCTGCCACAGTTTGAAAAACACCAAACGGCCCCACCCGGTTCGGTCCCAGCCTGATCTGCATAAAGCTGGAAACCTTTCTTTCCATATATACCAGTACCAGGCCTAAAAATGCAAATAAAGAAATGGCTAGTACCATTACAATAACCGCTTCTGCCAGGAATGCAACAGTGGGATTGAAAGTTGAATTCAACCAGCTGTCAACGTTTTTTGATATTTGTTCTAAAGACCACATTTGTATTATTTTGAATGTTGAATTATAAATTAATCAGCATTCAATGTTTTCAAATTTTTAATTAACCCTTCCTGTTATTTTAGGCCTTGAATTATGAATTTTAAATCCAGTCTATGGCAACAAAAAATTCACTTTCCCATTAAACCTTGCAGCAGACCAAATTCACACTTAAAATTCATCATTCGAAATAGTTACCGGTCTATATCCGGTATCACCAGGTCCACGCTTCCCATCACCGCCACAAAATCGCCGATCTTTCCGCCCTTTGTCATATGTTCCAGCGCACTCAGGTTACTGAAGCCCGGCGAGCGGAATTTGATCCGGTAAGGTGTCGTACCACCTTCGCTTACAATGAACACACCCAGTTCGCCACGGGCTGTTTCCACCCTGCTGTAAAATTCCCCTTTTGGCGGCTTTAATACGGCTTTTGTTTTTGCCTGGAAATCGCCTTCGGGAATATTGTCGATCAGTTGTTCAATAATGGAAATACTCTGGCGCATTTCTTCCATCCTTACCACATATCTCGCCCAGCAATCGCCGCCATTATCGAGCACTTCTTTAAAATTGAGTTTATCGTAAATTTCGTAGGGATAAAGTTTACGCACATCGCAACTAACGCCGCTGGCCCTTGCAGTAGGCCCGGTACAGCCATAAGAGATCGCTGCCTCCTTACTCAGGTATCCAACACCTTTTGTACGGTTTTGAAAAATGATATTGCCTGTAACAAGCTCATCATATTCGGGCATTTTTTCTTTGCATTGCTGTATGATGGCTTTCACTTTACGTTGAAAATCGGGATGAAGATCGGCCATAACACCGCCAGGAACCATATAATTCATGGTAAGCCTGGTGCCGCAGGTATCTTCAAAAATATCGGTGATCAACTCCCGCTCACGAAATGCATGAAAGAAAGGCGTAAGCCCGCCAAGGTCCATGGCCATAGAGCCCCACCAAAGCTGGTGAGATGCCAGGCGGGTGAGTTCATCCATCAGCACCCTGATCACCTGTGCACGTGCTGGAATTTCTATTTGCATGGCCTGTTCTACTGCCAGGCAGCAACCATGATTATTGATATGGCTGCTGAGGTAATCCATGCGGCTGGTAACATAAATGAACTGGCGGTAGCTGAGGCTTTCACACATTTTCTCCATGGAGCGGTGAATATAACCCAGGTGCGGCTCCAGTTTTTTAATGGTTTCGCCGTTGAGCGTTATTACAAAATGCAGCACACCATGGGTGGCCGGATGCTGCGGGCCCACATTTATCACCATTTCGCCCTCAGCGGTTGGATGCTGTAATATGTCGGTTGTTGAATACAAATTTCTTTCTTATAAATTTTTATTTCCAGCTTTCGTTTTCATGGCATCAACTGTGTTCCTGAGTTGTTACACAGAGATACACAAAGGAGCAAAGAGAAGCACGGAATAACACATTTTCAATTACTAAAGTTTTATCATATTCACCGGGTCTTCAAAATCTTTTCTCAAAGGGTTGCGGCCTTCCCAGCCATCGGGGAGTATCAGCAACCGCAGATCGGGGTGGTTCAAAAAGTTTACACCAAACATTTCATACACTTCCCGCTCATGAAATTCTGCCGTACGCCATATATGAGATACGGTTTCCACTTCGGGCTTATTCCTGTCCAGATCGATCTTTACCACCATATCGTGCCGGTGCACAGTAGAACGCAGGTGGTACAGCATTGTTAATTTAGTTTTCCAGTCTATGCAGGTGAGACAAAAAAGGAAGTCGAACTGCAGTTCAGTAAAATGGCGCAGGGTATCGGCAGCTGCCAGCCATTCATTTGCAGGAATGGTCATATTGAGCCATTGGCCGCTTTCGTCGAAAGCAGCGCTGCCGAACAGCTCTGTAAGTTTGGTTTTAAGTTCTTCTTTATTCATCATCCTCACCCCAACCCAGTTTTATCCGAAAAACCGGATAAATGCCTGGAACGGGATTCTTTTAACTAGTTCGTTTATTAAGTAGTTCTGTTTTTGCCCATTATTGATCTGCAGTACAAGAGTGCGACGCCTGTGCAGTTGACAGATGCACAATTGCCGGGCCCAAAAACTACTGCGCCTCCTGTTTCATATCTTCTTTTATCTGCTCCCTCGTTAATCCCATCCTTATTTTTTTCTGTAATGTCATCAGTGCATGTATCAATGCCTCGGGCCTCGGCGGGCACCCGGGAATATACACATCCACAGGTATCACATGATCTGCGCCTTTTACCACGCTGTAAGTATTATAAAAAAAGGGTCCGCCACTGATGGCGCAGGCGCCCATGGCCACCACGTATTTTGGTTCGGCCATCTGGTCGTACAAGCGCTTAAGTACAGGTGCCATTTTATTTACAATGGTGCCGGCAATAATGATCACATCGGCCTGGCGTGGTGTGGCACGAACCACTTCAAACCCAAAGCGGCTCCAGTCGTACTTGGCAGAGTTTACGCTCATAAATTCTATGGCACAGCAACTGGTACCAAATGTGAGCGGCCACAGGCTGTTGCTGCGGGCCCAGTTGATTACATCATCGAGTTTACTGGTGCTTACAGTGGCCCCGGGCCCGTTGATGATTTCACCGGGAAAAACCTGGGCAACCGTTTGTATATTTAATTCTTCGCTCATTATTGCCTTACTGCCATTTTAATGCACCTTTTTTGTGTGCATATAAAAAACCAATGAATAATATAAATAAGAAAACCAGTGCTTCCACCAGGGCAAACCAACCCATGCTCTTTACCACCACGGCCCAGGGAAACAGGAAAATAAGTTCCACATCAAAGATCAGGAAAATAAGGGCAAACAGGTAATAACCCACATTGAATTGCACCCAGGTGGGGCCCTCGGTAGGGATACCACACTCATAAGGCTCGCCTTTTTGCTTATTGGTACCCGGTTTCAGCATCAGCTTAGCCACCATTAATGCAATGGCCGAAAACGAAATAGCTGCTATGGCAAGTACTATGATGGAGGCTGCTCCCATATTAAAAATTCAGGTTACAAAAATAGTGTCTGCCGCCTAAAGATAAGCATGATTGATTTTAGTCCAAAATATGTTATTTATCATGTTTATCAACAAATTTTTCAGAATCATAAATCCGGGCTGTCGGCATCAAAAAAAAATGCAATACGCCAGTATTGCATTATCAGTAAAATATCAATTGGTATATCAGGCCCAATCTACTTCTCCGGGCTTCAGCGATGCCACAAATTCATCAACGGCCACCTGGCCTTTTGCAAGCATTTTTTTCATTTCTGCAGGCACAAATTCAAGGCCGCCGGGTCCGCCGCCCAACGGGGTTTCGGGCTGTATGATATGTATTTTCAGCGGTATCTTGTCTTCCCAGGGACTTTCTTTTCCCCGGATGGTAAAGAGCCTGTTCACTTCATCGGCGCTCATGCCTTCCCGTTTCATTTTATTTTTTACGGCATCAATATATTTCAATGCTTCGTTGTACTGAAAAGGGATCAGCAGGTCGTTTTTGCCCACATCGTTTGTAAAAATAGCAATGGTTTGTTCCAGTATGGGAAAAAGGGTATTGTATTGGGTATTGTTTACAGGTGCATTTTTTGCCGAAAGTAAAATGGTAAAGATCTCTTTTGCAGCTGCATTAATGGCCATTTCCACACCTGCATACTCTCTTACACCACCATCAACAAACTGGTGATCGGGATTTTTCTCACCGGGCACATTTTTGTTGACCTTAACCGGCGTCATAAAAACGGGCTGGCAGGCAGATGCCATTACCGCTTTTCGGAAATGGTCTCCATCATGCATTTTTTTTACCTGGTAATATTTGCTTTCTGCCGGGTTTGCTGCATTGGTAAATACAACGATCTCTTCGGTTTGCAGGCAGGTGGTTGTTATGTAAATTTCCTTTCCCGATTGATTGAGTTCATCAAAAAAATCATCGGTATAGAGGGCAGAAATTTTGTCCCAGAGTGGTTTTACGGTAAAAATAGAATTAGCGCCCAGCCTTTCGCCCAGGTTATGCTTTTCGATGATCTGGTCATTGGTGGTGGTAGTGTACAATTTTTGCAGTTCATCAATTCTGCCCAATGCCGCCAGCGGCGCAATGAGTGCACCGGTACTGGTGCCCACCACCACATCAAAATCGAGCAGGTACTGCTCCACCAATTTTTTTATTACACCTACGGCAAAAGCACCCTTACTGCCGCCGCCGCTGATAACCAATGCATTTTTCATATTGCTTTTATTCTCCCGGTAGGAATTTTTAAGTTATGATTGAAAAAAAACCTGGTCTTTTATTCAAACACTTCTTTTGTTTTTTTCTTTTTATTTAGTTTGATGCCGATATGCGACTGAAACCACCAGTAATTTAAATGATAATCGCGTTGGGCCGTAATGCTGAGATGGATCAATTTAAGTATTTCAAATCCCAGCCCCCCTCCTGCCAGCTGCTGTTGATCGGTTCCCCAATTGGCTTCCGCTATCAAATGCATATTGGCCAGGCCACCAAAATTCTTTGCATCGAAGTTTTTTATTTTAAAAGCGGCCATGGGGCCAAAAAGTCCCGACATTTTTTTGCCGCCATAAACAAACCCCGCATTGGCCCCAAGCCTGAGTTTATTGACCACTACCGTAAATTGCGGATTGATGCTGATGCCTCCTGCGTACATATCGGCGGGCAGGGCATGAAAGTTTGTGATGAAGCCATTATTAAGTTTTGCCAGCAGGAGCCAGTCTTTTCTGAACTCCGTATCATTTGGATCCTGTGCCTGGAGCGGCAGCGTAAAAACAAAATAAAGAATGCTGAGCGGCAAATAAAATTTCCTGCACATAGCGTAGTAGATTTATGGTAAAGGTATAGCCTGCTTAAAAAAGAAAAAATAACCTAAATGGAGTATCTTTAGAACCAGCATGCATTTCCCCCTGACAATCGAAATCTTTCGACAAAAAATATTCCTGCACCTTATACTGGAACTGCTGGCTTTTTTTATTGGTTACCGCTATTATCTTATGCTCAGGAAAAAAGCAGGAGACAAGATCGCTCAGTCTAACAGAATATGGATCCTCATTGGTGCCAGCCTGGGTGCATTGGCCGGCAGCAGGGTGCTGGGCGGACTTGAAAACCCCGAAGCATTGATGCAGGCACAAAACAAATTCCTTTATTTCTACGCCAACAAAACGGTTCTGGGTGGTTTTTTAGGCGGTCTTTTTGGCGTTGAGTTAATAAAAAAAATAATTGGCGAAAAAAACAGCAGCGGCGACCTCTTTACTTTCCCCATCATTTTAGCATTGATCATTGGACGCATCGGCTGCTTCAGTATGGGTGTTTATGAAGAAACTTATGGCAACCCCACCAATTTTATCACCGGGATGGATCTTGGAGATGGTTTATTGCGGCACCCGGCTGCATTGTATGAAATCGTTTTTCTTTGTTTATTATGGGTAGGCCTGGCAAAAATAAAAAACAGGTTTTCGGCCGGCAATGGAATGCTGTTCAAACTGTTCCTCAGCAGTTATTGCATTTTCCGTTTTTTACTGGATTATATAAAACCTCATTATACCTGGTGCATTGGCCTGTCGGCCATACAAATAGCGGCCCTGTTGGGGTTGATCTATTATGCAGTGCTGGTGCTTGGCAGCAAAGCCTTTAATATAAAACGTTAACTTGTACGCAATTTACCGGCAACCATCAACATTGAATTTCGCATATGCCCGAACGCCCATACACGTATTACGATTTTACCCTGAGCCTGTGCAGCAATTGTCTCAAAAGGGTTGATGCAAAGATCTTTTTTGAAGAAGACAATGTGTACATGCTTAAAAGATGCCCTGAACATGGCAACGAAAAAGTATTGATCGCAACGGATGTAGCCTATTATAAAAGCATCCGCAATTACAACAAGCCCTCTGAAATGCCGCTTAAGTTCAATACAAAAACGCATTATGGCTGTCCGTACGATTGCGGCCTCTGCCCCGATCATGAGCAACACAGTTGCCTCACCGTGCTGGAAATTACCGACCGCTGCAACCTGAGCTGCCCCACCTGTTATGCCATGAGCAGCCCGCATTATGGCCGGCACAGAACGGTGGAAGAGGTAGAACGCATGCTCGACATTATTGTGGCCAATGAAGGTGAACCCGATGTTGTACAGATCAGCGGCGGCGAACCCACGGTGCACCCCGATTTTTTTACCATTATGGATGCAGCAAAAAAGAAGCCAATACGGCACCTGATGCTGAACACAAATGGCATCCGCATTGCCAAAGATCTTGAGTTTACAAAAAGGCTCGCTTCCTACATGCCCGATTTTGAAGTGTACCTGCAGTTCGATTCATTTAAACCCGAAGTGCTGAAGCAACTACGCGGCGAAGACCTCAGGGCTGTTCGCATGAAGGCGCTTGAACATTTGAATGAACTCAATCTTTCCACCACGCTGGTGGTAACACTTCAAAAAGGACAGAACGATGATGAAATTGGCCGGATCATTGATTTTGCCCTCCAGCAAAAATGCGTACGTGGGGTCACTTTTCAGCCCACCCAAGTAGCGGGGCGAACAGAAAATTTTAATCCTGCCACCGACCGCATCACCTTAACCGATGTAAGAAGAAAAATACTGGAACAAACCGCCGTTTTTCAGCAAAATGATATCATACCCGTACCCTGCAACCCCGATGCGCTGGCCATGGGTTATGTGCTCAAACTAAATGGCCAGGTATTTCCGCTTACAAGGTATATTGACCCGGCACAATTATTAGACAACAGCCGTAATACGATCGTTTATGAACAGGACGATGCGCTGAAAAAACAGATGATCGATATTTTCAGCACTGGTATTTCGGTAGACAGGGTGGAAGAAAACATGAAACAGCTTTTATGCTGCCTGCCGCAAATACATGCCCCGGGTTTAAGTTACAACAACCTATTCCGCATTATCATCATGCGTTTTATTGATGCATATGATTTTGATGTACGGGCCATTAAAAAAAGCTGTGTGCATATTGTGCATAAAGACGGCCGCATTATACCTTTTGAAACCATGAATTTGTTTTACCGTGATGAAAAGGAAAATTATTTAACACAATTAAAAAAATAATTTAATATTTGCTATGGGAGTTTTTTATGTTCTCGTTTTAGCGATCTTATTACCCATTGTATTGATGATCGCAGGAATAGTGATGCTGCTTTCGAAAGATGAAGACAAAAGAAAACGTGGCAGGTATGCCCTTATGTGCGGAATATTGATAATTATCGCCGAATTCCTGGTAGGCTATTCAATTTGCTCAAATATGAGTTTGGGGCCCCTGCATTGACTGCTAAAAACAGCTTAAATGAAAAACGATTTCAAAAGTTTTTTTGTGGTATTCCTGGGGCTGGCCGCTGCTATTGCAGTTGCCGGCATGTTTGATACCAGCTATAACAAATGGGCCGGCGTGGGACTGCTGCTCATTCTTCTTGCGGCAATTTATCTTGTGGTAGGTGTAATACTTATCTTCTTTGAAAAAACAAGGCATGTGGCAAAAGCCCTTTTGCTGAGTGCAGGCATTATTTTACTGATCGGTGCATCTATCTGTGGTGCGGCCCCCATGAAGTTTTAAAACTACAGTTCGCTTAACTTAAAGCTATCTTTCATCCTGATCCCCTTTTCTGTCATTTGCAGTGTGCAGCATTCTATGGAAGGATCATGCTCAAAGAAAAGAACATATTCATTTACCAGGGCTTCTTCCAAAAACAATTTCTTTTCATTTAATGTGGTAAGCGGAAACATATCATACCCCATCACATAAGGCAGTGGAATATGCCCTGCAGAAGGCAGCAGGTCGGCCATGTATAAAATTGTTTTGCCCATGTACTGCAGTTGAGGAAGCATCATGGCATCGGTATGGCCAAATGCCTGGCGTATGGCAATACCTTCGGGAAAGCTGCTGCCATTGTTTTCAATAAATTTCAGCTGCCCGCTTTCCTGTATGGGCAGGATATTTTCCTTGAGAAAAGAAGCTTTTTCGCGGGCATTGGGTTCGGTGGCCCATTTCCAATGGCGGGCATTGCTCCAGTAAACGGCGTTCTTAAATGCCGGCACCAGCTTATCTCCATTGCGGACAATGCTGCCGCCGCAATGATCAAAATGCAGGTGAGTGAGTATTACATCTGTTATATCGTCTTTACTGAAACCATGTGCAGCAAGCGATTTGTTGAGCGTATCATCGCCGTGCAAATAATAATGGCTGAAAAATTTATCATCCTGCTTATCGCCCATGCCGTTATCTATCAGCGTAAGCCGCTCGCCATCCTGTACCATCAGGCAACGCAGGGCCCAGCTGCACATATTATTTTCGTCGGCCGGGTTTATTTTGTTCCAGATACTCTTGGGCACCACGCCAAACATGGCGCCGCCATCGAGTTTAAAATGACCGGTATTGATACTGTATAGTTGCATAAAAATTATTGGAGGCTTGTATGCTTTGTTGTTTTACTATTGCTGCAAATATTTTGGCCTGGGCGATCTCCAGGCATAGAACAAAAATATTAAACCCAGGGCAAAGAATGCCATAAGCGCCAACACAGAATTGCGCATACTGCCTGTAAACTCTTCAATGTATCCAAAAGCAGTAAGCCCTATCACAATAGCGATCTTTTCTGTAACATCATAAAAACTAAAAAACGAGGCCGTGTCTTTGGTAGGCGGCATCAACTTAGAATAAGTGGAACGGCTCAGCGATTGTATGCCGCCCATCACCAGGCCCACGGCCACAGCCAACCCGTAAAAATGATATTCTGTTTGCATATAATAGCCGGCAATGCAAACGAGTACCCAAAAACTTACCACACCCAGCAATACAGGAAAGTTTCCAAATCTTTCTGAAAGCCGGCTCATACCCCAGGCACCAATGATGGCCACCAGCTGAATGATGACAACCGTAATAATAAGTTTGGTGGAAGGCAGGTTTAGCACTTTGCTGCCAAAATTGGTGGCAGCCAGCATCACTGTTTGCACACCCATATTGTAAAAAAAGAAAGCCAGCAAAAAACGTTTGAGCACCGGTATGGCCCATAATTGATGAAACACTTTTTTAAGCTCAATGAAACCGCCGGTAAATACATTACGCTTTTCTCCATTTTCTGCTGCCGGTATCCCCCTGGGAAGGCGTGCAAATGGTATTTGTGCAAATCCGAACCACCAGAGACCCACCAGTAAAAAAGTAAATTTTACTGCATCGCCTTCACTTTTAAGAAACGGTATCTTATCCCACATTACCACCAGGCCAAACCCGATCATCTGCATCAGTACACTGCCGATATAGCCAAAAGAAAAACCACGGGCGCTAATGCGGTCGCGGTCTTTGGGGGCAGCTATTTCAGGTAAATAAGAATTGTAAAAAACCAGGCTGGCATAAAAGCCATAGGCTGCTATCATCATGCTGAAGATACCCGTATCAAAGTGATTTTTATCAAAAAAATACAGGCTGCTGCAGGCCGTTGCTCCCATAAAACAAAACACCTGCATAAATCGCTTTTTATTTCCTTTATAATCAGCAATAGAAGAGAGAATGGGCAGTGTAAATGCCACCAGCAGGTAAGTAAAAGCAAGTGCATAATTATATAAGGCGGTATTTACATAAGTACGGCCAAGAAAAGGTACCTGCTCATTAAAGGCACTCTTGGTCATTTCTGTATAATAAACCGGGAAAAAAGTGGTGGTGATCACCAGGTTGTACACACTGTTGGCCCAGTCGTACATGGCCCACCCGTTAATCACCTTCTTAGAAGCGGTAACCGCTTGGGGTTGATGTTCTTCCTGCATTAAAACTTGGTTTAGGATGCTGAAAGTAGGAAAAATAATGGATAATTGCCTATAAAAGCATCAACTTCCAGCTGTTTTATGCAGCTACAATACCCCTGTTGATAAGTACGAGTAACACTATGCCGAGTATGATCCGGTAAATGCCCCAAACCTTAAAACCATGCTTTTGCAAAAAGCCAATAAAAAATTTTATTGCCAGCATGGCCACTACAAATGCCACGATGTTTCCAACAGCAAGCAGTTTTATTTCTTCGCTGTTAAAGCCGCCATGCTCTTTATAATATTTAAGCAGTTTATAGCCTGTAGCTGCCAGCATGGTGGGCACTGCCAAAAAGAAAGAAAATTCTGCGGCTGCATTTCGGGTCAACTTTTGCTGCATACCGCCAATGATGGAGGCAGCACTCCGGCTAACACCGGGCACCATGGCCAGGCATTGCCAGGTGCCAATGATGAATGATTTTAAGAATGATACATCTTTCTCATCTTTAATATCGCTGTTTTTAAAAAACCGGTCTATAAAAAGCAGCACTACCCCACCCGCAAGCAGGGCAATGGCCACCGTACTGGTGCTTTCGAGCAATGCATCAATTTTTTTGGAAAACAAATAACCCAGTATAATGGCAGGAACAACGCCAACAGCAAGCTTCAGGTAAAAATCAAGGCGCTTAAGATCAAAGAATTTTTTCCGGTACAGCACCACCACACTTAAAATAGCGCCCAATTGTATGGCCACGGTAAACATTTTGACAAAATCGGTTTCCTGCACCCCAAGTATCTTTTCGGTAATGATCATATGGCCGGTGCTGGAAATAGGGATGTATTCTGTAATGCCTTCCACAATGGCAATAATGATACTTTGTATTAAATCCATTTGAAAATATTAAAATAAAAACCGGTTTGCAAAATCTGAAAAAGTTTTCAGATCCGCAAACCGGAAAAATATCGGTTCAGTAATGATCAGGCATCTTTCTTTTTCTTCATAATAGCATATATTTCTATTACAAAACCCACAATGATGAGCAGCGGGGCAAGGGTGATGCGCACCGGGCTGTACACTTCATTGTCGTTAAAAACCTTTGGATCTGCACTGCGGCCGCCGGCCATTAAAAAAAAGCCAAGGGCCAGTACCGCCAGGCCGATCAGCATCCATTTATAATTTTCCTTATCAAAAAGGCTGGTGTTAAACTGTAAATGCTTTGGTTGCTCCTGCTTGGGGGCCGTTGGGTGTGTGTCTTTTTTGTGAACGCTCATATCCTTAAAAATTGAGGATGCAATATAAGTAAAATGGGCTAAAAACCGGCCTGCAGCCGGCCCGGGTCAATACAGGTCATCCAGCTTCATACGCAGGTATTTTATTACCGCCCTGTGTGTACTCAGCACGGTAATGGTAATGCCCAGCACTATAATGAGCAGGAAAAGCATCATAAGGCCATTGTTATCGTGCAGCACTTTAAAATCGGGAATAAACTGTTCAATAACGATGATGGAACCCCAAACTGCCACAATAGCAATACCCGAGGCAATAAGGCCGTTAATGACCGCCCGCTGCCCCATTGGTTTTGATATAAATCCACGGGTGGCCCCCACCATTTGCATGGTTTTAATGATAAAGCGGTTGCTGTACATGGCCAGTCTGATGGTATTATCAATAGAAATAACAACCAAAATGGTGAGTAATATGGCCACCACTAAAAATATAATGGCCGCAGTACGCACAAACTTGCTCACCTTAGTAACCGTTTCGGTTGGAAACTGAAATTCGGAGATCACGCCGGGGTATGCTTCCTGCAGGTTTGTTGCCAAAACAGCCAGGCTGTCTTTGTCCACATGATCGGCCTTTACATAAAAATCGATGCTCTCCGGCAGCGGGTTATTAGAGAGAAACTGCTTCCAGGTGGTATCATTCTCTGCATTCCATTTTTGCATGGCCTTTTCCTTGGTCACATATTCTACCCGGTTGGCATAAGGCAGTGAGCTGATATACTGTGTCAAACTGTCAATCCGCTTTTTATTGGCATCGCGGTTGAGGTAGGTATGCACCTGGATGCTTTCTTTAAGATAATCGCCGGTTTTGCGCAGGTTCAAAAAGAACCAGCCCACAATACCAAATAAAAACAATACCAGCGATACGCCAATAATGGCATATACATAGCTGGGCTTGCTGCGCTTAGAACTGGATGCTTTTCCAAATTGGGCCATAAGGAATATTTAAGCCCCAACCCCAACGGGGAAACAGGGCATGTTATAAATGGGTAAGTAGTTTACTAAATATTTTGTTTTGGGCTGTCAGCTAAAAAACTTTATTCAACAGTTGTTCGGGCTATCCGCTGCAAGTCCGGCACACCCCTAACCCCAAAGGGGAACCGCCGCCGCACAATCCCTCACCGGGCTTTCCGCTTCTATCCCGCAGCCTTTAGGCAGCATAACAGGCTTGACCCGTCATTTTTTTACAACCCCTGCAAAAATAAAGGTTTTTGGCTGCTTTGTTTTAAATTTGCCGCCTGCAAAGATTGCCCGCCAAATATATTTTTATTGTTGCAACCATTTTGCCTACTGAATGTTAAAATGGTTTTTAAATTTCTTTCTATTGCTGATGCATGTACTTTGGTACAAGAGTGCGACGCCAATGAAGATGAGTAAAGATATACTGCCGGGCACAAACAGATAAACATTAATTTTTTTCATGAGTATGGAATACAATTTCAGGGATATTGAACAAAAATGGCAAAAGCGCTGGAAAGAGAACGGCACTTACCGGGTAAGTAATGATTCGGCCAAGCCTAAATATTATGTGCTCGATATGTTTCCCTACCCCAGCGGCGCAGGCCTGCATGTGGGCCATCCATTGGGTTATATTGCCAGCGATATTTATGCACGTTATAAAAGACTGAAAGGGTTTAATGTACTGCACCCGATGGGCTTCGACAGTTTTGGTCTGCCCGCCGAGCAATATGCCATTGAAACCGGTCAGCACCCCGCAGATACCACGGCAAAAAATATTGACACTTTTAAACAACAACTTGATAAGATCGGTTTTTGTTACGACTGGGAGCGGGAAGTACGCACCAGCGACCCGCAATATTATAAATGGACGCAGTGGATATTTTTACAACTATTCAACAGCTATTTCTGTAACACCCAACAAAAGGCAAGGCCCATCAGCGACCTTATTGAAAAATACGAAACCAGGGGCAGCAAAGATTTTACTGCAGCAGAATGGAAACTTTTTTCTGAGCAGGAAAAGGCCGGCTGGCTCATGAAACGCCGCCTGGCATTCAGTGCATACGGAGAAGTGAACTGGTGCGAAGCTTTGGGCACCGTTTTGGCCAACGATGAAGTGATAAACGGTGTGAGCGAACGCGGGGGCCACCCGGTTATACGTAAAAAAATGCGCCAATGGTACCTGCGTATTACCGCTTATGCCGACAGGCTGCTGGAAGGTTTAGAAACCGTGGAGTTTAGTGATGCCATGAAAGAAATGCAGCGCAACTGGATTGGAAAATCAGAAGGCGCTAACCTCAAATTTGAAATTGCTGAGAGGGGAGAAAAATTAGAAGTATATACAACAAGGCCTGACACCATTTTTGGTGTTGACTTTATGGTGGTAGCCCCAGAGCATGAAATTGTGAATAAGATTGTAACTGAACAACAGCATTCGGAAATCGAAAATTATTTAACCTATGTAAAGAGCCGCAGTGAGCGGGAACGGATGGCCGAAGTAAAACAGGTAACCGGCGCTTTTACCGGCGCTTTTGCCATCAATCCCTTTGATGGAAAAAAGATACCTGTTTATATTGCCGAATATGTGCTGGCTGGTTACGGAACCGGCGCCATTATGGCCGTGCCCTGCGGCGATCAGCGTGATTTTTTGTTTGCAAAACATTTTAATATTCCTGTTACCAATATCATTGGCGAATATTATAATGGCGAAGAAGCCAACCCAACCAAGGATGCAGTATTGCAAAACTCGGGTTTCCTCAACGGGTTGCTCATGAAAGATGCCATTGCCGTGGCCATTGATAAAATAGAAGAGCTTGGTATTGGCCTCCGCAAAAAAAATTACAAAATGCGTGATGCGGGCTTCAGCCGCCAGCGCTACTGGGGCGAACCTTTTCCCATTGTTTGGAAAGAGGAGGTAGCCTATGCATTAAATGAAAATGATCTGCCACTCGAACTGCCGCATGTAGATAAGTACGGCCCGGGCCCCGAGGGCGAAGGACCGCTGGCGAATATTACGGAGTGGGTTGAACTTGTTGACCTCACCCCTAACCCCTCTCCAGAGGAGAGGGGGACAGAACGACTCACCCCTAACCCCTCTCCGGATGAGAGGGGAACAGAACACCCTCGTGAAACTATACAATCTGCTAATGATAAGCCGGGTTACATCCACAGCACCGAACAGGAGTGGAGAAACACGCTTGCCTTTGCAAAAGACAACAGGAGAAACGCAACGCTTTCTGAAGATATGTTATGGCAGCGGCTGAGGAACCGCCAGGTAGAGGCCACAAAATTCAGGCGGCAGCACCCGATGCATGGTTATATTCCTGATTTTGTGTGCCTGGAAAAAAATCTGATAGTAGAAGTTGACGGCGGGTACCATCTCGAAGAAGATCAACAAAAATTTGATAAAGCCCGGGAAGCCTATTTGCAGGAATTTGGATTGCATATGTTAAGGTTCACAGATGCCGAAGTAGAAAATAATGTATCGAAAGTAATCGAAACAATTGCCTCTAAACTAAAAGAACTGCCTTCTGTAGCAGAGAGCTCCAGCTCCCCTCTCCCTGGGAGAGGGGTCGGGGGTGAGGTCAAACGAGAAACTTCCACCATGCCCGGTTATGCCGGCTCTTCCTGGTATTTTCTCCGCTACATGGATCCGCACAATGCAGAAACTTTTTGCGATAAAAAAGTAAGCGATTACTGGAACCAGGTAGATGTATATGTAGGCGGCACCGAACATGCGGTGGGCCACCTGCTCTACAGCCGTATGTGGACCAAATTTTTGTACGACCGCGGATGGATCAGTTACGATGAACCGTTTAAAAGACTGGTGAACCAGGGGATGATACAGGGAAGTAGCAGGTTTGTGTATAGACTTGATTATTTTCAATTATCAAGTGGGATTGACACAAGCCCGTCTTGGTTTGTACCTAAATCACTTTTTATTTCTTACAACAAAGTTCATGAATTTATTGCTTCAAATGAATCTGAGAAAAGGAAATTCATTAATGCCGTATGTAAAAAATTAAATACAGAGCATATTGAAAAAGATATAACAGGGCTGCTAATAAATCCATTAAGAGTTGACGTGAATTCTGTAGATGGAATTGAACTTAATATTAATCAATTTGTTGAGTGGCGCAATACTGATGGAACACAAAGAGAGTTTATTTTTGAAGAAGACGGGAAATTTTTATGTGGAATTGAAGTCGAAAAAATGTCCAAGTCCAAATACAACACCGTAAACCCCGATGAACTCTGCGATAAATACGGCGCCGATACCTTCCGTATGTACGAAATGTTCCTCGGGCCAGTAGAGCAAAGTAAACCATGGGATACCAAGGGCATTGAAGGCGTACACCGCTTTTTGCGCAAACTCTGGCGTTTGTTTTTTGATGAAATAAAAGGACCCATCTGGACGGCTGCTGCTCCCC
>JBATOU010000066.1:0-19016 GCA_049291115.1 Ferruginibacter sp. | reverse complement strand
GACGGAAACGATTATCGAACCTCCCGCCTCAATGAAGCCGTTGAGCTGATATACAAGCTGGGAGAGGGTTTCAGCGAAAAAAAAGAAGGACAAATCAGTGAAAAAACGGATTTGTCCTTGCTAGTTGGGTTACTAGGATTCGAACCTAGACAAACAGAATCAAAATCTGTTGTGCTACCTTTACACCATAACCCAATCTTCCCGCCTTTTTAAAATTTGGGAGTGCAAAAATAAGGTTTTTTTGTTTATTGAAAAACAAAAATCAGGCTATTAAATTTACACAGCTGCCGTTTTGTTTTCCTTTTCATCCCTTTCTTTCAGCTGTTTTATCTTATCCAGCGCCCCGGCCACCACATCGCACATGATCACGTACAATGCCCCGGCTTCGTGGTTCTCGTAAATATGGTCGAGCGCCTTATTCTCATCGGGGATGGTTATTACGGGTATTTCCGGGTTTACCTGCTGAATGCCTTCCTGCAGCAGGCCAATGATCTCGTCGGCTGTACGGCCACGCAGGTTCTTATCGCATCGGATCACAATTTCATCAAAATTACGGGCCGATATAGCGCCCAGTTCACGAATATCTTCATCCCGCCGGTCGCCGGTACCACTTATAACGCCGATCTTTTTGGGATAATCGAGCTTATTCACAAAATCGCAGAGCAGGTTGAGTCCATGCGGGTTATGGGCAAAATCGGCCAGCATGGTGAAATTCTTAAAATTGAAAAAATTGAGCCGGCCCGGTGTAAGGGTGGCCGATGGCAAAAACGACATCAATGCAGAGCGTATATCTTCAATGCTGATATCCCTGTACAGGTATGCCGCCATCACCGCTGGCAAACAGTTGTTGATATTATGAACAGCCTTGCCCTCAAATGTTACCGGAACGTCTTTTACATGCATCACCCTTATCTTCCAGGTGCCTTTTAAAATGCTTAGATAACCGTTTTCATACACGGTGGCCAGGCCGCCTTTTTTACAGTGCGCTTTGATGCGTGGGTTATTTTCATCCATGCTGAAAAGGGCCACATTGCATTCAAGTCCTTTTCTCATTTCGTAAACGAGATCGTCATCAGCATTTAAAACAGCATAGCCATGCGGAAAAACTGTTTCGGGAACCACGGCCTTTACCTTGGCCATTTGCTCCAGGGTATTGATGCCGCCCAGGCCCATATGATCGGCCGCCACATTGGTTACAATGGCCACATCGCAGTTTTGAAATGCCAGCCCGTTTTTAAGAATGCCGCCGCGGGCACATTCCAGCACGGCAAAATCAACCGTGGGGTCTTTTAATACAAATGCACTGCTGATGGGGCCGGTGCAATCGCCCCGCATCATGAGCTGGTTTTGTATATATACACCATCGCTGGTGGTATAGCCCACTTTTTTTCCGGCTATTTTTGCAATATGTGCGGTAATGCGGGTGGTGGTGGTTTTACCATTTGTACCTGTAACGGCTATAATAGGAATGCGGCCGGCTGTTCCCCGGGGGAAAAGCATATCCACTACAGGTTCGGCCACATTGCGTGGCAATCCTTCGGCAGGTTCAATATGCATGCGAAAGCCGGGCGCAGCATTCACTTCAAGTATGGCACCACCGTTTTCAGTTACCGGTGTCCTCAGATCGGTGGCCATAATGTCGATACCGCAGATGTCGAGCCCGATGATCTTTGCAATGCGTTCGCACATGAAGATATTGGCGGGGTGCACTTCATCGGTAACATCGGTGGAAGTTCCGCCGGTGCTGAGATTGGCCGTGGGCTTCAGCAGCACAAGCTCTCCTTTTGGAGGAACCGTTTCCAGGCTGTACCCTTTTTCATCGAGCATTTTTTGCGTAAACTGGTCAATGGTTATCTGTGTCAATACTTTTTCGTGGCCATAACCGCGGCGGGGGTCCTTATTGGTTTCCTCTATTAAATATTGTATGGTATTTTTTCCATCACCAATAACCGATGCGGGCGTACGCAGGGCCGCACAAATGAATTTATAGTTGATAACAAGAATGCGGAAATCGTAACCGGTGATAAATCTTTCTACAATTACACTGCGGCTGTAATTTTTTGCAGCGGCAAAGGCCGTGAGTGCCTGCTCCCAGGTAGTGATATTGGTGGTATTTCCCTTACCATGGTTACCGTCAATGGGTTTTATAACCAATGGGTAGCCATATTTGTTCACAGCATCTTTCAGCCCTTCTTCGGTTCTTATAACAACACCTCTTGGAACAGGGATCTCTGCCGCTTCCAGCAGGTTTTTTGTTTCTTCTTTATCGCAGGCTATATCCACTGCAATGTTCCCGGTGGTGCTGGCAATGGTGGCACGGATCCTTTTTTGATGGATGCCATATCCCAGTTGCACAAGCGAATGCTTATTAAGCCTGATATATGGAATGCCTCTTTTGCCGGCCTCTTCCACTATACAACCTGTACTGGGCCCAAGGCGGGTATCTTCCCTTATTTCACGCAGGCGCTGAATGTCGGTATCAAGGTCGTAGGGTTCATCGTTAATAATGGATTCGGCAATTTTTACAGCTGCTTTAGCTGCATATACACCCGCATCTTCTTCTATATAGCTGAAGCAAACATAATATTCACCCTCCACACCGGTGCCACGGGTACGGCCAAAGCCAGTATCCATGCCGGCAAGCGTTTGCAGTTCAAGGGCAATATGTTCTATTACATGCCCCATCCAGGTACCTTCTTCCACCCGGTGAAAAAATCCCCCGGGTTTATCTTCACTGCAGCGGTGTTCATATAAAGAGGGCATAAATTGCTGAAGCCGCTCCAAAAACCCTGGTATATGATTGGTGGGCCTTTGTTCCAGGTCTTCCAGATTGAGCTTCATTTGTATCAGTTTTGGCCTTCTTACACTCCAGAAATTGGGGCCACGCATCACTTTTATCTCAAGAATCTTCATGAAAAATGTTTATTCAGTTTATAAAACAGGAAGTTAGGAAAAAAAGACTATCCGGCCAATCCCTTCACCTGAAAGAAATCATGAAGAGGCCGTGCATTATTTTTAATTGTATTGTGATAAACCGGCATCCAGTCTCTTTTTTGAAAAGCCGGCAAACGGTTATTGCCAATAGAATTGATTTTACGGTAATAATCTGCCGGCCTGCCGAATTTATCTAATATGTTAATATGTATCCCGTTCTGTGGTCAGTCGTCCGTGGTCTGTTGTCTATTGCCAATTTCACAATTAACACACGTTAATAACTCTTAGTAACCAATAAAATACGTTTTCCTTTACTTTTGCGTTTAACCATAAACAGGTTTAAATGTCAATTCCCAGGGGAAAGCTTATTGCAATAGGAGGCGCAGAAGATAAGGGTACCGATTTGGAAACCGGCGAGTTCCGCCGAAATAACCTCAACTTTTTTGAACTGGGCATACTGCGCCGTATAGTGGAAGAAGCCGGCGGCCCAACCGCACGTATTGAAGTGATCACTACGGCAAGCACCATTCCTATTGAAGTAGGGGATAATTATCTGAATGCTTTTGGAAAGATCGGCTGTACCAATATTGGTATTATGGATATCAGGAACCGGCAGGATACCAACAATAAAGAATTCATCGACCGCATCCAAAAATGCAACGCGGTAATGTTCAGCGGGGGAAACCAGTTAAGGCTGAGTGTTACAGACGGTGGAACAGAATTTCTTTCCATTCTTAAAAAAAGGTACCGGGAAGAAGATGCATTTGTTATTGCAGGCACATCGGCCGGCGCCATGGCCATGAGCAATACCATGATCTATGAAGGCAATGCCACCCGTGCACATTTAAAAGGGGAGGTGAAAATAACCACAGGTCTTGGTTTTATAGATACGGTGATCATTGATTCGCATTTTGAAAAGCGGGGACGTTTTGGCAGGCTGGCACAGGCCGTGGTTTGCAACCCCAGCTGTATTGGTATCGGGTTGGGCGAAGATACCGGCATCATCATTACCCAGGGAAATAAAATGGAGGCCATTGGCAGCGGTTGCGTAATTATTATAGACGGCCACCAGATCGGTTTCAGCAATATTGCCGATATACCCGACGGCAACCCTTTCAGCATAGAAAACCTCAAAGTGCATATTCTCGAAAAGGGCAATGGCTTTGTTGTGGCCGACCGTACATTTATCCCCGAAGTAAGTGAAGGGGCCGTGGTAAAAAAGCATGTGGAAGTACAGTAACCAAATGCATCCGGTACCTAAACAGCAGTGATCAAATAATAATTTTTCTTACCTTTTTGTACCAGCAGGTATTTGTTGTGTAATAACCAGCTGTTGTCAATTAGCTGTTGTGCCTCAGTGATCTTTTTTCTGTTTATGCTCAATCCCCCATTCTGGATCATTTTCCTGGCTTCGCCTTTGCTGGCAAAAATACCTGTTTCGGCCACAAGTGTTACCACATCTACTCCTGCGGTTAATGCATCATTTGAAAAATCCTGTTTAACGATACCTTCAATGGCATTGAGGTCTTCTTCACTAAGGCTTTCTGCACTTGCATTTGCAGCGGCAAATAGTTTTTCGGTGGTTGCCAGGGCTTTATCAAGTTCCTCCTGCCCGTGCACAAAAATGGTTAGTTCTTTTGCCAGTCTTTTTTGCAACAGCCTTTCTGCAGCATTCAGGCGATGGCTTGTAATAAGCAGATTAATTTCTTCTTTTGTGATAAAACTGAATATTTTTATCCAGCTTTCGGCATCTTCATCGCCCGCATTAAGCCAAAACTGGTAAAACTGGTAGGGCGTGGTTTTTTCGGGATCAAGCCATATGTTTCCTGTTTCTGTTTTGCCAAATTTGCTGCCATCGGCTTTTTTAATGAGGGGAGAGGTAAAGGCAAATGCGGTTCCACCGTCTTTCCGGCGGATGAGTTCGGTACCGGTTACGATATTGCCCCATTGATCGCTGCCGCCCATCTGGAGCTTACAGTTTTTGTTTTTGTACAGCCAGTAAAAATCGTAGCCCTGTATAAGCTGGTAGGTAAATTCGGTGAATGATATACCACTGTCGCCCTCAAGCCTTTTTTTTACACTGTCTTTGGCCATCATGTAGTTAACGGTTATATGCTTGCCGGTATCCCTGATAAATTCAAGGAAACCCATATTTTTAAACCAGTCGAAATTATTTACGATCTCGGCTGCATTTGGCTTGGTTTGGTCAAAATCAAGAAATTTTTCCAGTTGTTTTTGAATGCCGGCAACGTTTTTTTGAAGCACATCCTCGCTCAGCAGGTTGCGTTCGGCGCTTTTACCGCTGGGATCGCCCACCATGCCCGTGGCGCCGCCCACCAGGGCATAGGGTTTATGGCCGGCTTTCTGGAGATGAACGAGTAATAAGATCTGTACCAGGCTGCCAATATGGAGACTGTCGGCCGTTGGGTCAAATCCAATATAAGCAGCTGTCATTTCTTTATTCAGTTGTTCTTCGGTTCCGGGCATTATATCCTGCAGCATGCCCCTCCACTTCAATTCTTCAATCAGTTTATTCATAATATGTTAAGTGTTCAAATATGGAGTGCAAAAATCAGCAGATTTTCTGAATAATGTAGAATTGTAGTTTTTTTTGTAGAAAATTAGTTCTGGGCAACATCCAAAGCAGAAAAATGGTCGTTAATAAGACTTGAAGTTTTAGTAACAGAAGGTACCTTAAAAAACCATAAATTTGGGTTTGTTTTTCGTATTTGCCGTGTTTATGTACACAATTTGATACGTAAAAATACGTTATGTGAATCATGCTGTTATCCAAATTCTAATTTACCAACCATAGAAAACATGAAAAAAAGCTTAGCTGCTTTCCTCCTTACTGCCTTTTTACTGCCCGGTAAATCGTACTCTCAATTCAGGAAATACTCGAATGAGTTTTTAAATATCGGGGCCGGAGCCAGGGGGCTTGCCATGGGCAATGCCCAGGTGGCTTCTGTTAATGATGCCAGTGCGGGTTACTGGAACCCTGCCGGTCTTACAGGGGTAAAAGACAATCCCGACATTTCTTTGATGCATGCCGAATACTTTTCGGGCATCGCAAAATATGATTATGCCTCTATTGCCATCCCGGTTCAGGACAATAAACGTACGATCGGCTTTTCGCTGCTTCGTTTTGCGGTGGATGATATTCCCAACACCCTGTTTTTAGTGGAGCCCGATGGTAGTATCAATTACAATAATATCCAGGCTTTTTCATCGGCAGACTATGCGTTCCTTTTTTCTTTTGCCCAAAATCTGCGGGAAGAAGAAGACAGGCTGATCAGCTTTGGTGCCAATGCCAAACTGATTTACCGCAAAGTGGGGCATTTTGCCAATGCATGGGGTTTTGGTCTCGATGCCGGCGTTCAGATGCGTGGAGAAAAATGGCGGCTTGGCCTTATGGCACGTGATGTAACAACCACTTTTAATGCATGGAGTTTTAAATTTACCGAGCAGGAAAAAGAGGTGCTGTACCTCACTAAAAACGATATACCGGTAAAAAGTACAGAAGTTACTGCGCCCCGCCTCGTGCTTGGCGGCGCTTATAATTTTCATTTTGGCGAAAAAGTGAAGCTGCTGGCAGAAGCCAATGTGGATGTAACTTTCGACGGGAAGCGCAATACGCTTTTAAGCGGCAATACCATCAGCGCCGACCCACATCTTGGCCTCGAAGCTTCGGTGAATGATGTGTTTTATGTGAGAGCAGGCATCACTAATTTTCAAAGGGCATTGGCAGATGAGGATACCCTGAATCAAAAACGTGTTTGGATATACCAGCCAAGTGCCGGCGCTGGTTTTAAAATTAAGAATGTAACACTCGATTATGCATTCACAAATCTTGCCAACCAGTCAAACCCCTTATATACCCATATCATTTCCCTTCGTTTTTCTCTGGGCAAAAAAGATGATAACTAAAAAATTCAACAGCTTATTATGATGAAAAAAATATTACTCCCTCTTTTATTGATCATGACGCTTGCTGCAAGCGCCCAATGGAATAATGGGTGGATCGATCATTCAAAGACCTACTACAGGTTTCAGTTGGCAAAAGATTCGCTTGTGCGTATACCCCAGTCTGTTCTTTCCTCGGCGGGCCTGGGTGCGGTAAATGCCGATCATTTTCAGCTTTGGCGCAATGGAGAACAGGTAAGGATCTATACTTCTGTTACGGCCGCCCCACTTCCTGCAGGTGGTTATATTGAATTTTGGGGTTTGATGAATGATGGTAAAACAGATAAGGTTCTGTACCGGAACGCCGATTTTCAGCTGGCTGATAAATACAGCCTCGAAAATGATACGGCATCTTATTTTCTTACGGTGAATACAGCAGGCGGAAACCTCCGTTTTGATGATGCTGTTAATGCAGCGCCCTCTTCACCAACACCTGATGCATACTTTATGCGTAAGGTGGATATCTATTATAAAAACCAGATAAATCGTGGACTCGGGTATGATGCCGGGGAATATGTATATTCCTCTTCTTACGACCAGGGTGAGGGATGGTCGGGCCCCAATATTACCAGTGCAGGCGGGCTTACACAAGAGTTCAGGGATCTTAATGTGTATACAGCGGGCCCGGCAAACAGCCTGAGCGTATGGGCCAATATAGCAGGCAATGCACCCAACATCCGTAACGCAAGGGTGAGGCTGCAGGCATTAACCGTGCACGACGCCCCATTGCCCGGCTTTTCTTATGTAAGGGTTAACGTAAACAACCTGCCGCTCGCAACACTTAATAACCCTGCCTCTGCATTTATGTTTGTTGAGAATTCTTCTTCAAATGTAAACGACCGTATTACCGTTCCCTGCATGGGCTTTACATACCCCGCAACCTTTAACTTTAATAACAGCAAGAATTTTTATTTTGAACTGGCTGCATCGGCCAGTGGAAATCACCTGTTGATCGATAATTTCAATTTTGGTTCAACCGCACCGGTTCTCTATGATCTTACAAACGGAAAAAGGTATGCAGGTGATATAAGCAGTGTACCCGGGAAAGTAAAATTTGGGCTTGCCGCCACCACCACTGCTCTCCGCAAATTTATGCTTGTAAGCCAGCAAGCAGATAATATCCTGCTGGTAAACAGCCTCGTTCAAAAACAGTTCACCAATTTTTCCGCTGCTGCACAGCAGGGCGATTATATGATCATAAGCCACAGCGCTCTTTTTAACGATGGCAATGGCAATAATTATGTGGATCAGTACCGGCAGTACAGGTCATCGGCCAATGGTGGTGGCTTTAATGCCAAAGTGTATGATATCAATGAAATAAACGACCAGTTTGGATTTGGTATCCGCAGGCACCCCGATGCATTGCGGAATTTCATTTTATATGCCGACCAGCAATTTTCAGTTAAGCCTAAATATGTTTTTATCATCGGCCGGGGCGTATCCTATGCCGATTACCGGGCGCTTGGGTACGAAAATGACCCAAGGCTTCCCCAGATGGATTTTGTACAAACATTTGGATGGCCGCCATCCGATGTGCTGCTTACATGCCCTCCCGGCACAGTGTCTCCAGTAGTGCCCAGCGGCAGGTTAAGTGCCATTAATGGCAATGAAGTACATATATACCTGCAAAAGATGATCGAATATGAAACAGCACAAAGGGCACAATCCTGCAATATTGGAGACCAGGCATGGATGAAAAATATCCTGCATGTAGTGGGGGGTAAAGACAGTTCGGAGAATATTCTCTTCCGTCAGTATATGCAAACCTATGAGAATATTGCCGAAGACACGCTTTTTGGCGGACATGTGGAGACCTTTACCAAAACCACCAACAGTACCATACAGGAAGCAAACAGCCAGCGTATTTTGCAGCTTTTTAATGAGGGTATCAGCGTGATAGGTTATTTTGGCCACTCTTCTGCCACCACTTTTGAATTTAACCTCAGTTCGCCACAGAATTACAATAATGCAGGTAAGTATCCTTTCTTTAATGCCAGTGGATGTAATGCCGGTAACTATTATACATTTGACCCATCACGTGTAACCAGTGGAAATTTATCGCTTTCTGAAAAATACGTACTTGCAAACCAGCGTGGCAGTATCGGTTTTTTAGCCGATACCCATTTTGGGGTTCCTCCTTTCCTTGATTTTTATAACCGTGGTCTTTACACTGCATTCAGCCGCTCAATGTATGGCAACAGCGTTGGCAACCAGATAAAAAAAGTAGTGACCGACCTTTATTCACCAGGAATAGATTTTTTAAACAGGGTGCATATTGAAGAAATAGCCCTTCATGGTGACCCTGCATTAAAGATCAATAATTTTAGCAAGCCCGATTATGTGGTGGAAGACCAGTTGGTAAAGATTTCACCCAATATCATTTCTGTGGCCGATCAGAATTTTAATATCAAAGTTAAAATGATGAATATCGGGCGTGGTTCAAACGATTCTATTAAAATAAGTGTGAAGCGCAGGTTGCCAAATAACTCGCTGGTAGTGCTTTACGACAGCCTGGTGCCTGCCATAGATTATATGGATTCGCTCAGTTTTAATATACAGATACAACCCACGCAGGATAAAGGGCTTAACCAACTCCTGGTTTCCCTTGACTATACAGGCCGTGTAAATGAGCTTTGCGAAACCAATAACAACCTGGTAAAAGACTTCTACATTTTTGAAGATGAATTAAGGCCATCTTATCCTTATAATTTCTCCATCGTAAACCAGCAGAATATCACTTATATCGCCAATACTGCCAATCCGTTGAGCGAAAGCAGGCAATATGTGATGGAAATTGATACAACCGAACTGTTTAACTCTGCATTTAAAAAGTCTTACACAACAAGTGGTGCAGGAGGTGTTGTAGAATTCAGGCCCACTAACCTGAGTTTTACCGACAGCACCGTGTATTACTGGAGGGTGGCAACCGTGCCGAGCGGTAGCCAGTCGTATATCTGGAACGGATATTCCTTTATTTACCTGCAAAATGGCGGGGCCGGCTTTAACCAGTCGCATTATTATCAAAAACAAAAAAGCAATTACGATGATGGTATTTTGCTGGGAGATGACCGGAAACTGAAATTCACTTCGGCAAATAATGAGCTAAGCATTTCAACCGGTAATTATCCTCCCAATGACCACAACTACTCGTTTATTAATATGGGTATCTACCGTATTTCTAACTGGGGAAACCAGTTTAATACCCTGCAGTTTGTTGTATTCGACGGTGTGACAGGTGCTGTAAGAAAAAATCAGTCCATCGGTGGCGTTGGTTTATTTGGCAGCAATAACCCCGGATCCAGGGTAAACCAGTTTGAATTCCCTTTCTCCACTCCTGAACAAAGGAAAAAGGCAATGAATTTTCTCAAAGCCATGCCACAGAATTCGATCATAATTATGTATAATCTCCTCCTTACGTCAAGTGTAAATCCATATGCTGCAACATGGGCCGGAGATGCTGCTTATTTTGGTTCCCAGGACAGTTCATTGTATCATTACCTCAAAGGTTATGGCTTTACGCAACTGGACCAGTTTGATAATAATAAACCATTTATATTTAAATTTATTAAAGAAAATCCCAGTTTGATGTACCAGGCTGTTGGTCAAAATACATCAGAAGTAGTAACCGTAACGCTGCCTATAACACTCACCCGTACCGAAGGTGTTATTGTATCTCCTGTATTTGGCCCGGCCAGCACCTGGACGCAGTTTCATTGGGGCGGTTATCCAAAAGAGTTGGTTAACAGGGATTCAGTGAGGTTCAAAATAATTGGTATTAACAATACCGGCTCCGAAACACAGTTAATGGTACTCGATACTGCTAATAAACATGTGGATATTTCTTCCATCAGTGCAACGCAGTATCCTTTCCTTAAATTGAGGATGGATAATTACGACAGCTTAAAGGGAACGCCTTATGAACTGGATTACTGGAGGCTCAATTATGTGCCTGTTCCCGAAGGGGCTATTGCCACTAACCTGCTTTACAGTATGACAGATAGTGTGAACCAGGGAGAAACAGTTTCATTTGCTGTGGCATTTAAAAATATTGGTCAGGTGGCCTTCCGCGACAGTATAAAAGTAGAACTGAAAGTAACGGATGCCAATAATAGCAACCAGTCGTTTTATGTTCCCAAGCTCAAGGCACTGCAGCCCGGCGATACGGCCATCATAAGAGCGGTATTGGATACAAGAACACTTTCGGGACTTAATACCCTTGTGCTGGATGTAAACCCCGGTAATGACCAGCCCGAACAGCAGCATACAAACAACGTGCTTTTTGCCGACCTGTTTGTGAATGCCGACAGGTTTAACCCGCTGCTTGATGTAACATTTGATGCTGTGCATATCTTAAACAGGGATATTGTATCGTCGAGGCCCAACATCCTTATCAAACTGAAAGACGAAAGCAGGTTCCTTGCTTTAAAAGATACTGCACTCATGAAGCTGCAGGTAAGGTATCCCGACGGAACTTTGCATAATTATCATTTCAACGGCGATACCATGCGTTTTATACCTGCGGATCTTTCTGCCGGTGAAAACACCGCCAGCATTGAATTTAAGCCATGGTTTCCTGAGGATGGAGAGTATGAACTGATCGTTTCGGGTAAAGACGTTAATGGAAATACGGCGGGGTATCTTAATTACAGCGTGGTATTTAATGTGATCAATAAATCGAGCATTTCTAACCTGCTCAATTATCCTAACCCGTTCACTTCATCCACCGCATTTGTGTTTACCATTACGGGTAATGAGGTTCCGCAAAATATCAGGATACAGATATTGACCGTAACCGGCAAAGTGGTGCGTGAAATAACCAAAGATGAACTGGGCCCGCTGCACGTTGGAAATAATATTACTGATTTTAAGTGGGACGGCACAGATATGTATGGCCAAAAACTGGCCAATGGTGTTTATCTCTACAGGGTGATAACAAACCTTAATGGTAAAAAAATGGATAAATACGACGGCAGAAACAGTAACGGAGAGGTAATTAACGAAGGTGTAAGCGGAACAGATAAATACTTCAACAAAGGCTACGGTAAAATGTACCTGATGCGTTAATATTTCTTATATCGCAAAAGAGAAAGGCTGCTTGTGTAACAGGCAGCCTTTTTTATTTTTACTTTTGCAAAAAACTTTTCATGGCTAAAATAGGTATCAATATTGCAACCGGCAGCCTGCAGCAGGAGGAAATAATTGTGGGGATCGACCTGGGCACCACCAACAGCCTGGTGGCCATTATACACCCCGAAACAAGAAAGGCCCTGGCACTTAAAGAGCACGATGGCAGTTCGCTGGTGCCTTCTGTTGTTTACTTTGATGAGTTTGGAAATACCACGGTAGGTGAGGCTGCAAAAAAATACTTGGTTACGGCCCCGCAGCAAACCATTTTTTCGGCAAAAAGGCTCATGGGTAAAAGCTATAATGATATTAAAAGCAGGGCAGATTTTTTCAGTTATAAAGTAATAGATGATGATACCGAAAGCCTGCTGAAGATACAGGTGGCCGATAAATTTTATTCGCCGGTGGAGCTTTCATCCTTTATTCTGAAAGAACTTAAACAAAGGGCCGAACATATTTTAAAAACACCTGTAAACAAAGCTGTGATCACCGTGCCGGCTTATTTTAACGATACCCAGCGCCAGGGTACCCGGGATGCAGGTAAGCTCGCCGGTCTGGATGTATTGAGGATCATCAATGAGCCCACTGCCGCAAGCCTTGCTTATGGTATAGGGCTTGACAAAACACAGGAAAAAACAATTGCGGTGTACGACCTCGGGGGCGGTACTTTTGATGTTTCCATTTTACGCATACACGATGGTGTTTTTGATGTGCTCAGCACCAATGGCGATACTTATCTTGGTGGCGATGATATGGACAATGCCATTGTAAAATACTGGCAGCAAAAACTTGGCCTTTCTAACGAAGAGCTCAATAACGATAAAGGGATTGGACAATTACTAAGGTTAAAGGCAGAAGAAGCAAAAAAACATCTTTCAACGGCCGATCATTACAGGGCCGAAGGCGATATTGAAGCATTGGAAATAAACCGCACCGAATTTGAAGCAGCCATAAAGCCTTTGGCAGGCAGAACAATTGACTGTTGCCAAAAAGCATTAAAAGATGCAGGCCTTGCAACAAAGGATATTGATGTGGTGGTAATGGTGGGAGGCAGTACAAGGGTGCCGATGATAAAGCAGGCGGTAAGCGATTTTTTTGGCAAACCTGTAAACGATTCGCTTGACCCCGATGAAGTGGTGGCCTTGGGAGCAGCTATACAGGCCGATATACTGGCAGGCAACAACAAAGAAATGCTGTTGCTCGATATTACCCCCTTAAGCCTGGGAATAGAAACTGCAGGAGGGCTAATGGATGTACTGATGCCAAGGAATGCCAAAATACCTTCAAAAGCTGCCAGGCAATATACCACCCAGGCCGATGGGCAAACCAGCATGCGCATCAGCGTGTACCAGGGAGAACGTGACCTGGTAAAGGATAACAGGAAGCTGGCCGAGTTTAACCTTACCGGCATTCCCGCCATGCCTGCCGGGCTGGCCAAGGTGGAAGTTGGCTTTACCATTAATGCCGATGGTATTTTAAAAGTGACTGCAAAAGAACTCAGGAGCGGGGTGGAGCAAACCATCGAAGTAAAACCACAATATGGCATTACTGATGCAGAAGTGGAGCAAATGCTGCTCGACTCTATCACACATGCAAAGGATGATATGCTGCTCCGGGCCATTACCGAAGCCAAAACAGAAGGGGAGCAGTTATTAAAAACAACAGAAAAATTCCTGCAAAAAAATGCATCCCTGCTTACCCCAAAAGAAATTACAGCAACGGCCGCTGCCATGCAGGCGCTCCAGTTATCTTTGACCATGGATGACAAAAACCTTGTACATAAAAAAATAGAAGAACTGAATGAGATCAGCAGGCCCTATGCAGAAAGGGTGATGGACAATGCCATTGCCACTGCCATGAAAGGGAAGTCAATTGCTTAAAACGCCCCGATGTATTTACCAAACGAACGCTTTACCAACAATTTTGATTTTCTGCGTGTAATTGCAGCATTATGTATTGCGTTTTCGCATTCATTCGGTTTGTTAAACAGGGCATCCGAAGATCCGTTGATGAAACTTAGTGACCAGCATTATGATTTTTCTTTTATCGGGCTTTGTATTTTCTTTTCTATCAGCGGTTATTTAATTACAAAAAGTGCGGCTAATTCCGCTTCACTTATCAATTATGCGTGGAAGCGTTTTTTAAGGATACAGCCATTGCTCATACTCGTTACCTTGTTATCCATTTTTGTTTTGGGACCGCTGTTTACAAAGCTGACTGCAGCGGATTATTTTAAGCAGCTTGCCAGCTGGACCTACCTGCGCAATGTTTTTCCAGCTACAGGTATCCAGTTTAGTTTGCCGGGCGTGTTTGAAAATAATATCCGGGAGCCGGGCGTGAACGGTTCTTTGTGGACCCTGGTAGTGGAAGAAAGGCTGTATATTTTTACAGCCATTGTTTTTTTTCTCAGCAACAAAAAAAGAAAGTATTACCTGCTTTTTATTGCGCTGTATAATATGGTTTATATGGTCAATAATTATGCGTGGCATTTTTCTGCTGCAACGTTTCTGAAAGGGCCGGCAGCCTTTTATGCATTGATCTTTTTAAATGCGGGCGCATTGTACCTGCAGGGTAATGCTGCTGTAAGTTCGGGCAAACTGGTTAATCTTCTTGTTTTACTTCCGTTATTACTGTTATCGCTGGTATTCTTTCAACTCGATTTTTTGCAGGTATTGCTTATTCCTTTGTTTGTTATCCTTGTTGCGCATGTACGGGCATTTACAAACCATGCCGGCCGCTGGGGCGATTTTACTTACGGGCTTTATATTTTTGCCTTCCCGGTTCAGCAAATTATTATAGATATTCACAATAACCAGGTACATCCTTATCCCTTGTTTTTGTTAACAGTTTTAGTTTGCCTTCCGCTGGCTGTATTAAGCTGGCATTTGCTGGAAAAAACGATGCTTGCACTAAAATCAAGAGTTAAATAATTTTATTCTTTTGCCTCTCCGGCCAAAATGATAAATGGCGCCAAAGTTTTTCCCAGAATTTTTATGCCGATGTTCATTTTCCATGCCAGTATATTCTTTAAAACTGCTTTACCCCATTGGTTATAAAAGCCCGTTTTTACTTCGAGTTTAAAATTGTTTTCTGCATAAAGTTTTTCATATTCACGTATTGTTACGAGGTTTTCTGTCCAGCTCCCGGTATAAGGATCGCAGGTATTGGTTGGGTGGGAGAGTGGTACGGGTTCAATTCCTTTGTTTATATACAATTCAACAGATTCAATAATGTCTGCTTCAATCATCCCCCTGGTTTTTTGAGCCAGCGATTCAACTGTTGTTTCGTTGAGACCGGGAAAGGCCGCCCGGATGATATTTTTACGCATCTGAAAATAGGAGGGGTGCAATGCTTTAGACTGGGCATTTAGTTCGGCAAGGCCCTGCCGTTCATCCTGTAGCTGCATTTTTTTGAGCCGGCTCACTATTAAGGGGTTGCTGCAATTAGATGCCGTGGTAAATACAGAAACAATAGAAGCATTATAAGTTGCCAGTTCTTCAAAGAAAGCGGGAAGGCTGTAAATATGTTCAATTACATCTGTACCGGTAATGGCATTTGCAATTTTTAATGGCGAAGGGATATCCTTTAACCCGCCGCATACAATTTGATCTTTTTTCAGCTCAAATCCCAATGCGCCTGCCAATACTGGTACCGCATCACAAAATTCTTTTTCTGTATCAATAAAGATCAGTTCTTTAAACCCGCATTGCATTGCAAAAATTCCCAGCAGGCCATTGCCGCATCCAAAATCGACAAGACTAAGCTTTTCGGCCGGTTCACCGGTTTTTTTTGTAATGATACTTAAACAGGCATTGTATATGCGGAGGTAGTAGCTGCTGTTTGTAAGAATTTCTCCCAGGTATCTTTTTGGATAAGCGGGCATATTTAACTTATCCGCATCTAAACCGGAAAGTTTTTTTTCGAATATTTCAATTTGCTGTTTAAACATGTGCCGAAATGCTATGCAGCCGGTTTACATATTTACCGATCATGTCAAATTCAATATTTACCGTATCTCCCGCCTGCAACTGTTTAATATTTGTGTGCTCAAAAGTGTAGGGTACAATGGCTGCAGTAAAGCTGTTTTCGGTAACATTAAAAATGGTAAGGCTGATGCCATTGAGGCTGATAGAACCTTTTTCGATGATCAGCGGGGCAAATTTTGGATCAATTTCAAAGCTAAATTCCGTACTCCCTTCTTTGTTTTCTGCATGGGTACAGGTGGCCGTGGTATCTACATGTCCCTGAACAATATGCCCATCGAGCCGCCCGTTCATTTGAAGGCATCTTTCGAGATTTAGAACAGTTCCTTCTTTCCAGTCAGAAAGATTGGTTTTAAGCAGGGTTTCTTCAATTGCCGTAACCTGGTGAATATTGCCTGAAACGGCCTCTACTGTAAGGCAAACCCCGCTGTGGCTTACGCTTTGGTCGGGCTTAAGCTGGTACGATAAAGCCGATTCTACATGAAAGACCCGGTTGGAGCCATTAATTTCCACGTATTTGATCCTGCCTGTTGCTTCAATAATTCCTGTAAACATGCCCAAATTTCGGTAAGATTCTTTGTTTTTTTATAATTAAAATTCCTATCTTTGCGCCCCGGCTGGTAGAAACAGCCATATTTTTCATCAAAAGGAGGTATATAAATGCTTATTATTGATTCAAAAGACTGCGAAAACATAGACAAGGCCCTCAAAAAGTATAAGAAAAAGTTCGAAAAGAGCCGCACTTTACTTCAGTTAAGGGAAAGGCAGGCTTTCACCAAGCCGTCTGTAAAACGCCGCACCCAGGTGCTTAAGGCTGTTTACAAACAACAAATGGCTGCAGGTAAACTCGATTAATAGTACAGTTTACATCAATAAATATATTGAAACCGGTAACTTTGGTTGCCGGTTTTTTTATGCCAGTAACTTACCAGTCACATATCCAGTCTTTTTTAGACTACCTTAAATACCAGAAAAGGTATAGCCGCCATACCCTTATCTCTTATGAGCACGACCTGGGGTCCTTTTTTTCATACCTGCAGGAGCAGTATGGAAGCCCGTCACTTGAAGATATAAAGCCTGCTTTTGTAAGAAGCTGGCTGGCAAACTTAAAAGAGGCCGGTAATGCGTCTAAAACGATCAACCGGAAAATTTCGGGCCTTAAATCATTTTTCAAATTCCTTTTAAAACAACAGCTTATAAAGCTGAGCCCCATGGCCACTGTAACCGGGCCCAGGCAGCCAAAGCGCCTGCCCGTTTTTGTAGATGCAAAGGATATAAGCACCCTCTTTAATTATGTGGAATTTCCTGATAGCTGGGCCGGTAAAACCGAAAGGCTGATGCTGCGGTTATTATATGATACAGGCATCCGTAAATCGGAGCTCATAAACCTGCAGGACCAGCATATTGACCGGAGAAATAATACGATCAAGGTGTTGGGGAAAGGCAATAAAGAACGGATCATTCCTGTTTCGGCGGCATTGGCAAACGATCTTTATCAATACAGTGCCGAAAAGAAGCCTGTTTTTGAAAATACCACCGGGGGCACATTATTTATTAATGAAAAGGGCAAAAAACTTGACCCCAAGTATGTTTATAATGTGGTGAAAAAATACCTGTCGCTGGTGACAACCGTAGATAAAAAAAGCCCCCATATCCTGCGGCACAGTTTTGCCACCCACCTCATGAATAATGGTGCCGACCTTAATGCAGTAAAGGAATTGCTCGGCCACAGCAGCCTGGCGGCCACACAGGTGTACACACATAATACCATCGAAAAACTCAAGGATGTTTTCAAAAAAGCCCATCCAAAAGCTTAAAATTCAGACAACAAAATTTTATTTTGAAAACTGCGTTACATATTATAACTTCATATCCTGCTATGAATGAGGATTATTGATAATAGAAAGTGCCTATGCCACCATATTTTTACCCGACTTATTTTATTGTTTCACCATTTATTAAAAATCGAGCGTATGAACGTAAACATTCAGACCGTGCATTTTGATGCGGATTCAAAACTTGTAGATTACATCGAAAAAAAAGTGACTAAACTTACCCAGTTTCACGACAGGATCACAAAAGTGGACGTTTACCTGAAATTAGACAATGTGGTTCACAACATTAAAGACAAAGTAGCAGAGATAAAAGTTTCTATCCCCCGCCACGAATTCTTTGTGAAGCAGTCTTCCAAATCTTTTGAAGAGAGTTTTGATGAGGCGATGGATTCGGTAATAAACCAGATAAAACGTAAAAAAGAGCGGCTTGCCGCCTGATCTTTCAAAGCATATCAAAAGCATTAAAATCCCGCAAAAAGGCGGGATTTTTCATTTGGGGCTATTTTGTTTATAAAACCCTGAAAAAAAACTTTTTCCAAAGTTTTTGTATTAACCATTTTCACTTACCTTTGCCTTCCCAAAAAATAAGGGTGTCGAGGTATGCCCATTTTTGACCGGGAAAAGTTCTTTTAAATATGCCGAAGTAGCTCAGTTGGTAGAGCAACTGATTTGTAATCAGTAGGTCGGGGGTTCGACTCCCTTCTTCGGCTCGGCATAACGTTCGATGAATAAAATTGTAAGTAAGTTGAAAAACCCGGTTTTTCAATTTTTTACCTTATCAGCCATCAACGTAAAAGGGGCAGTTTCCAGAGCGGCCAAATGGGGCGGACTGTAAATCCGCTGTCTTTCGACTTCGGTGGTTCGAATCCACCACTGCCCACGGTTCTTTGATTATTTTGAATGATAAATTTTATATGTTGATTTTGTTGATCTTAATTTAAAATACAACATTTAGCATTCAAAATAAAATTAGCGGAAGTAGTCCCAACACTTTGTCGGGACGGTAGCCTTCCAAGCTCCAGGTGATCCCAATGTGAAGTCGGGATATTCTGGAGAGTTGTTTTTTGTAAAAATATGCGGAAGTAGTCCCAACACTTTGTCGGGACGGTAGCCTTCCAAGCTTCAGGTGATCCCAATGTGTAGTCGGGATATTCTGGAGAGTTGTTTTTTGTAAAAA
>JBATOU010000065.1:0-35209 GCA_049291115.1 Ferruginibacter sp. | reverse complement strand
TAACGGTAATTGTCAACGTAGTTGTAGTTGCACATTGACCAGCTGTTGGTGTGAATGTATAAGTAGTGGTTGCCGTATTATTCAATGCTGGAGTCCATGTTCCGGTTATACCATTGTTTGATGTTGTAGGTAGAGCTGTTAATGTTTGACCAGAACAAATTGCAGGAACAGCAGTAAATATTGGCGTTACATTCGGATTTACCGTGATAGTCAACACAGTTGTTGTGGCACACTGACCGGCTGTTGGTGTAAACGTATATGTAGTGGTTGCCGTATTGCTCAATGCCGGTGACCAGGTTCCTGTTATACCATTGTTTGATGTTGTAGGTAGAGCTGTTAATGTTTGACCCGAACAGATTGGCGCAACAGCAGTAAAAGTTGGCGTCACATTTGAATTAACTGTAATTGTCAATGTGGTTGTAGTGGCACACTGGCCGGCCGTTGGCGTAAACGTATAGGTTGTGGTTGCCGTATTGCTCAATGCCGGTGACCAGGTTCCTGTTATACCATTGTTCGATGTTGTTGGTAATGCTGTTAGACTTTGGCCCGAACAAATTGGAGCAACCGCGGTAAATGTTGGAGCAACCGCTGACCCGGCAGTGTTTACTGTAACAGATACGGTTGCAGAACAGCCTCTTGCATCTCTTACTATAATTGTATACGGTCCGGCTGCAAGTCCGGTAAAAATATTACTGGCCTGGTAGGTAGTTCCTCCATTGATTGAATATTGAAGCGCCCCTGTTCCCCCTGTAGCTTCGGCTGTTATGGTACCGTCGTTCAGTCCGCAGGAAGCAGGGGAGGATGTTGCAGTAAGTGTTGGGCCGGGTAAATTAAGCACAGTAACCGGCAATGTTCTGATGCAACTATTGCCATCCCTTACATAAAGGGTATAGGTTCCCGCTCCAACCGCATTAAAAATATTGCCCGGCTGGTACGTGGTTCCGTTAATAGAATATTGCAATGCGCCCACTCCCCCGCTGGCCGTTGCCGTTATGGTGCCGTTGTTAAGTCCGCATGCTGCATTTATGATCACCGCCGTAAGTGTTTGTGGCCCGTTAATATTACTTAGTAAAACAGTTCGGGTGGCCATACAACCGCTTGCATCTCTTACCGTAATGGTATAGGTTCCGGAGGCAAGCGAAGCAAAACTATTCAATAACTGAAAATTTATACCATCTATGCTGTATTGCAAAACCCCGGCACCCCCGCTGGCAGTAACTGTTATAGTTCCGTTTGGATTTCCGCAGGTAGCTGATGATATAGCTGCAAGTGTAATCGTTGGTCCGCCCAGGTTAGCAACAGAAACACCTGTTGAACTTACACATCCCCTGTTGTCTTTTATATAAACTGTGTAAAATCCGGCGGCAAGGCCCATAAACGTATTACTGCTCTGATAAACCGTTCCATCAATACTGAATGTATAGGGCGCTGTTCCCAATGAACCCGTGGCTACAATCATTCCGTCACTATTATTACAAGTGGCACCCACAGTAAATGCTGTTACCCTGGGGGAGCCACCATTGGCTACTGATACAACCAATGTTTTATAACAGCCGGATGCGTCTTTCACAAACAATGTATAAGTGCCCGCTGCAAGATTGGTAAATGTATTACTCAGCTGAAAGCTTGTACCGTTAATACTGTATTCAAGTGGAGCCGTACCGCCGGATGCCATAGCAGTTATGGTTCCGTTTGGCGATCCGCATGAGGCCGAAAGTGTTGTGGCCGAAAGCACAAGTCCTCCAGAGTTTGTGATTGTTACAGTTGCCCCGCTTACGCAACCGCTTCCATCCATCACACTTACATTATAGGTTCCGGCTGAAAGATTGGTAAATACATTTCCCGAAACATATGTACCGCCATCAATATTGTATGTGTATGGTCCTGCACTGCCACTCCCATTTACCGTTATACTACCATTATTGGCACCACAGCTGGTATTGTTAGCCGTGGTGGAAATGGTAGGTCCGCCAATGGAAGGAACCGTTACATAAATGGTATCCAGGCAGTTTCCTGGATCATTCGGGGCATTATAATCCTCATCATCTGCAATAATAATTTGATAGACCCCCGGAGCGAGCCCGGTAAATGTAAAGCTGGGGTCAAAAGTTACAAAAGGACCTCCAATGCCTGTTATGCTGGCATGATAAGGCGTATTGGGACCCACACCGGTAATTGTAATGCTGCCATTCGTGGTATTACATGCAGCCGGCGTTACGGAAGAAGTGGCTGTAGAAAGTACCGCAATGCCAATGGTAGCGAGGATTGTTTTTGTACAACCATTTGCATCTCTTGCAGTAATTGCATAAGTACCGGGAGGTAGATTGCTCCAGATAGGTTCATTACCTATAAGATAGGGTCCGAAATTGATACTGTAAGTGCAGGTGGCACAGTTTGCTCCATTTACCCTGAATTGGTCAATTTTTCCTACATTATCATTACATGGATATGCATCATCTACCCTTACCGTAAAAGTAGAAATGCCCGGGCCGGCCCCGCTCGTGGAGATCGTAACCGTTTCTGTACTGATACAACCCGATGCATCTTTTACATAAACAGTGTATGTGCCTGGTGCAACATTTAAAAATGTACCGGAAGATTGATAAACAGTACCATTGATGCTGTAGGTAAGAGGCGCCACGCCACCACTCCCCGAAACCGTAATGATTCCGTTGGCTCCGCCGCAGTTTGCATCGGTACTACTTACAGTTACTGTAATTCCCCCTGATGATCCAACAATTGCCTCTATGCTGATAATACAGTTATTGGCATCTTTTACATATACCGTGTAAGTACCGGGTGCAATTCCGGTAAATACATTGCTTGCCTGGTAAGTAACCCCATTGATTGAATATTGCAATGCTCCCACACCTCCTGTAGCTGTAGCCGTAATAGTGCCGTTATTGCTGCTGCACGAAGCGTTTATTGTGCTTGCGCTTAAGGCAAGATTTGAAGCATTGCCCACAATAATGCTGGTTGTTTTTACACAACCATTCGCATCCATTACATAAACAGTATAAGCGCCGGGTGCAAGCCCGGTAAAGACACTTCCTGCCTGGTAGGTAATACCATCAATACTATATTGTAATGCCCCGGTTCCCCCACTACCGCTAGCAGTAATGCTTCCGCTATTTGATGTGCAGGAAGAAGCGCTTGAAACTGCGGTAATAGATGGCGATGCTGTATTAGATATCGTTACGGGTACTGTTCCAATACAGCCAGCTGCATCTCTTACATAAACGATATAAGCTCCTGCAGCAAGGCTGGTAAATGTGCCGCTTGCCTGGAAATTGATGCCATTAATACTGTAGTTGTATGCCGGCGTACCCCCGCTTCCAATAGCAGTAATGCTTCCATTGCTTGTGGCACAGGTAGCTGTAACAGTACTGGCTGTAACCGATGGGCCTCCCGTACTGCTTACAATTGCGATTGCAATATTTGTGCAACCCGTGGCATCTTTAACTGTAATGGTATAAGTTCCGGGTGCAAGACCCGTAAATATATTGCCGCTTTGAAAAACAATCCCATTAATGCTGTATTGCAGCGGAGCTATGCCCCCTGTTCCTGTTACCGTAACGGTTCCGTTTATATTACCACAGGCAGCGGGAGTAGTAACAGCCGATACAGAAGGTGCAGGAGAATTAGCAACCGTAACTGTAGTTGTTCTTATACAATTGTTTGCATCTTTTACAGTAACAGTATACGATCCGGGTGTAACATTTGTAAAAATATTGGAGGCCTGAAAAATATTTCCATTAATACTGTATTGCAATGGAGCTGTGCCACTGCTGCCAAATGCCGTAATGGTTCCGTTACTGCTGCCACAGGTGGCTGCAGCTGGTATGGCGGTGAGTTGTGGCCCGGTCGAACTGCTGATAGTTACCACCGCGGCATTGGTACAACCGGCAGCATCATTTACGGTAATCGTATAAATACCAGCAACCAGGCCGGTAAAGAAATTACCGCTTTGATAAGCACCCCCATTAATGCTGTATTGATAGGGGCTTGTACCCCCGGTAACATTCAAGGTAATGCTGCCATTATTGTTTCCGCATTCAGCATTGGTGCTTGTGTAAGTTAAAGCAGGTCCATTTGAATTTAAAATCGTAACAAGCCTGGTGGTTTTACATCCGTTTGCATCCCTTACTGTAATGGTATATACACCTGCTGCCAGGCCGGCAAATGTTCCGCTTACCTGGAAATTAGTTCCGTCGATACTGTAATTGTACGGAGCCATGCCCCCGCTTCCGGTTACGGTAACAGATCCTGTACTGTTTCCACAGGTTGTATTTGTTTGTACCGTTGTAACTGCCGGCCCCGGCATTACAAATGTTATGGTAGCCTGCGTGCCGCTGCAGGGGAGATTTATAGTAGCTATGACCGTATACGTAATATTCGGCAAAAGCCCGGTGAAAATCCCGGTTGTATTGGTTGCTATTTGTACCGTACCATTATAAAGTGTATAAGTAACGGTTGAACCTCCGGGCGGAGCGGGGCTCACCGTTATCGTTGCACTTGATGTCAAACAATTTGGTGTAACGGTAAGTGTGTAAATGGTATTGGGGCAATAAGCCGATACGTCAATTGATGCTACAAACCCATCACCGCTTGCATATAACAATTTTTTTGCATCATCGTAAGCCAGGTCGTAAACAGCTCTTCCTACAAAGCCTGGTATTGAAATATCCGGCGCAGCCGCATCATTAAAGACCGATCCATTGAAATTATACACTTTAATAAGTCCATTTGCCTCCCCCACAAAAACATTATTACATACATCAGCTACAATACCGCCCTGCATAAGTTTTGCATTCGCAGTTGTAAGTGCCGTACCAACACCTGCCCCCGTAGCTTTATTAAATGCCTTCAGGTTTTTTCCATCCCAATAATAGAGATAAGAAGCATTGATAGCAAAAATATTTGCCGAATTATCTATGGATCCCCCGGCTAAATAAGGCCTGTTTTGAATTTCCTGTACCGACACAAACCCCGATGGCACATTCCAGGCTACCGAAGCGCCACTGTAGGGTGCAGTGTTCTTATAGATCATATTGGTGAGAGAAGGGTTTCCAATCAATGAACCATAGATGGTATACATATCATTATTGGAAGGATCGATAATAAAATCGACTATATCCTGCGCCCATCCTGCTGAACCCGTATACGGAATACCCGTAACATTTAAAGACCCAATAGCTGTAGCAGGAGGTGTAAACACGCCAAAATTAATATTTGAATTGGTGCCGCCGCCAGCCACTAAAATTTGCGGGGTACCCCCGTTACAGTTCCAAAGCATCTTCCATGCTTCCCTGAAGTTTGCATTGGCCGTGGTTATATAATTATCGTATAAGCCTGTTGTGCTTACCCTTATTACCTGGAAACCGGTTGTAGGGTTAAACCCCTGGCCCAGGTAAACATTGCCGGTAGGCTTCTCCACCATCCAGCCGCCCCAGTAGGTGCCAAAACTCCAGGAAGGTATCGTAAGCGATCCGTTAAACGTCCATTGCAGTACACCGGCAGCATTATATTTTGCTAACTGGTGGGTAGCTACCCCGCTTCCACCACCGGTTACATAAATATTTCCTGCATAATCAAAATCTACATCCTTTGCCTTGCCTGCATTAAGCCCGGTAAGAGAACTGGCAGCTGATACAAATGGATCGATCACCAGTTCTTTTGCATGATCGTATCCCGATGGAAAAGCAAACCTTATTTCATTATTTTCAATTACAAAAACGCTGAGCACTTCGTTTTTTGCAGCAGTCAATAATTTATCTGAATAATAGCTTACAGGGATCGTCTCTTCAATACTGCCGATATCTGAACGGATGAGCAGGCTGCCATTTTTTGTAACCTCAATTTTCTTTATATCCCCGTCGTAGCGCATCCGTACCTGGCCAATATCGGCACCCGGTTTTACCATTAAACTATACTCGAACCCGGTTTTTGAATTTGTTGTAAAATGATATACCAGGTCGATGCCATTGTAAAGGTTTTTATAGGTAAGTGTTTCATACCCGTATGCTCTTTCAGTTTGAGTAAAGTAAGTATGGTAGGCTGTTGTTTTACCAGATGGAATGAGTTCCACGGAAGGATTTGCTCCAAGCCATTGCATGCGGATGGTTCGTTCTGTAATTTTCCGTCGCTGTTCAATTTCCTCTTCGGGTAAGCCCTGCTTTTCTAATTGCTCTTCCTCGTGCTGCGATATTTTTTCAACTCTTCGCTGCAGGTGTACCAGGCCGTTTTTAGTAAATAACACGGGCATTTCAAAACCTTCAAAAGCAAATTCAATATTGCCCATTCCTTCATATCCCAAAACTTGTTTGTCGTATTGACCTTTGTTTTCTATAAACGAAGCCGAAGGGGCCAGGCCTTTTTTTGCATCTGTAATTGTAGTGGGTGATTTTACCTGCTGGGCAGTAGCGGCATAAACAAAAACAAGCGCAGCACAAAGGAGCATATTCTTTGTAAAATAATGACGCCATCTCTGTGCCTGTCTCATAATAGTAATCTTGGTGCTTAAAGTTGGTCGTTTAAACAGGATAAGCCAAGCCCATGCAGCTAAACCTGCATTCTGATGGGTTGAATCTGTAAAAAATCAAAAAAGGGAATTAAACAGGAAGTATGCTCAAAAACTCTGCCAGCCTTAAATATATAAAGTTTCCCGGTATTTTACAAGTTTATGGAGAGAGCAATATTTATCTTTGCCCCATGATCTTTTCCTCCACATTACTGGAAAATGCCGTAAACGAATTTGCCAAACTGCCGGGTATTGGCAAAAAAACGGCCTTGCGCCTGGCCCTGCACCTGGTAAAGCAGCCGGAGGGCGATGCCGCCCGCTTCAGTGAAGCCATTGCCAGGATGAGGAAGGAAATAAAATTCTGCGGCCGCTGTCATAATATTTCCGACTCCGAACTTTGCCATATCTGCAGCAATGCCATGCGCCAGCAGCATACCCTCTGCGTGGTGGAAAATATCAGGGATGTAATAGCCATTGAAAGCACCCAGCAGTTCAATGGCCTCTACCATGTATTAGGCGGAATCATATCGCCGCTGGATGGTGTTGGGCCTGAACAGCTTACCATTGAACCATTGATTGAACGGGTAAAAAAAGAAGCGGTGGAAGAGATCATCTTTGCCCTCAACCCAAATATACAGGGCGATACCACCATTTACTATATCGGGCGTAAACTGCAGGGCGTTCCCGTAAAGATCACCACCATTGCCCGCGGCATCGCCTTTGGCGGCGAACTGGAATATGCCGATGAAATGACCCTGGCCAAAAGTATCAGTAACCGTATTCCGGTAGAACATTATATCCCCGCAGGTTAGTACAGCCAATGTTTTGAAAATTTCTTCACAAGCAGTACCTTTGCCGGCAGTGGGCGGATTTGTTTATTGTTCACCCCACAGCTAAAAAACTGAACTAATAAACGAAACAACTCCACACAGGATTTCCCTTTCGTTTTATTGGTTAACGTTTTTTGCTGTAGGCATAAGTGCATGACTCTGCATGGTTGTCCCGATAGCTATCAGGACTCACTTGTACAGTTGCAGCAATATGCAGCAAAACACCTCACTGTAATTTTTTATGGTAAACATTAAAGACGAACTCAAAAAACGCATCCTCATCATTGATGGCGCCATGGGCACCATGATACAGCGGCATAAACTTACCGAAGCCGATTACCGCGGCACCCGTTTTAAAGACTGGCATAAAGATGTAAAAGGCAATAACGACCTCCTGAGTATCAGCAAACCGGAGATCATTACCGGTATTCATAAGGAATACCTGCAGGCGGGTGCCGATATCATTGAAACCAACACTTTCAGCGGCACTTCTATTGCCCAGGCCGATTATGATATGCAGGAGCTGGCATATGAGATCAATACGGCCAGCGCCAAATGCGCACGCCAGGCCATTGCCGAATATCAAAAAGAAACCGGCGACCTTACGCCAAAATTTGTGGCAGGTGCAATTGGCCCTTTAAACAAAACCCTTTCGTTATCGCCCGATGTAAATAATCCCGGCTACCGGGCTGTTACATTCGATGAAGTGGCTGCGGCTTACACAGAACAGATCAAAGGCCTGGTAGACGGCGGTGCAGACCTGCTGCTGATTGAAACCATTTTTGATACGCTCAATGCAAAGGCGGCCATCTATGCTGCCAAAAATTATTTCAGAAAGAATAACCTGCCCGAACTTCCTATCATGATCAGCGGCACCATTACCGATGCCAGCGGCCGAACACTGAGCGGGCAAACACTGGAAGCATTTTATATTTCGGTACAGCACGCAAATCCATTAAGCATCGGCCTAAACTGCGCACTGGGTGCAACGGAAATGCGGCCACATATTGAAGAACTTTCTTCCATTGCTTCCTGTTACACTTCCGCTTATCCAAATGCAGGACTTCCAAATGCATTTGGCGAATACGATGAACAACCGCACCAAACTGCACATATAATAGAAGAATGGGCAAAAGAAGGTTTTTTAAATATTGTAGGTGGTTGTTGCGGCACCACGCCCGATCATATCAGGCATATTGCCAAAGAAGTAAAAAAATACCAGCCCAGGCAATTGCCTTTACTGGAAGAAGCCTGAGCCTGCCAAAAAGATCCTAATAAGCCCCGAGGTTGAACTTTGGGGCTTTCTATTTTGTTGATTATCTGCACAAATCGTTAATTTCCATGAACAGGCTGACAATTTTATGACATGCATTTCCCATTAAAAAATGCCGGAAACCATTTAAAAAATACCACAAATTGGGTATTGTCCAGGTAAAAAAATAGTGTTCTATTTGTGCTGTCGAAAAGAAAAACAACAAAAACTCATTATAAAGCCACCGTACCGGCATTACATTTTTCTCATGCTTGAACACTCTTCCCGTTCCGGTTCCCCGGAATGGGATTTTTTTTGGGGAAAATTCAAATAACTAAAAAAATTATCTAATAAATACTAAATTTGTTAGTGTTGATAAATTAAAACCCCTACATTTGTGGTTCAGAATAAATTTACAAGACTAAAACAGATACATCACTTTAAAAAACAGAAACAATGAGTAACGCAGAAAAACTAAAGGCGCTGAAACTTACAATGGACAAGATTGACAAAGATTTCGGCAAAGGATCGGTAATGATGATGAACGAGAGAGGAGTTGTGGAACAGGAAGTAATTTCAACAGGCTCGCTTGGCCTCGATGTGGCATTGGGCGTGGGTGGCTTACCCAAGGGCCGCGTGGTGGAGATTTATGGCCCGGAATCTTCCGGTAAAACCACCCTGGCTATTCATGTAATTGCAGAAGCTCAGAAAAAAGGCGGCATCTGTGCCTTTATAGATGCAGAACATGCTTTCGACAGCCTGTATGCACAAAGACTGGGTGTTGATATAGATAATCTTTTAATATCGCAGCCCGATTATGGCGAGCAGGCCCTCGAAATAGCCGACAGGCTTATACTTTCCGGCGCATTGGATGTAGTGGTGATCGACTCTGTGGCTGCCCTCGTTCCAAAAGGAGAGCTGGAAGGCGAAATGGGCGATAGTAAAATGGGCCTGCAGGCAAGGCTCATGAGCCAGGCACTGCGCAAACTCACTGCCACCATTTCTAAAACAAATTCATGCTGCATCTTCATTAACCAGTTGCGTGAAAAGATCGGTATTATGTTTGGCAACCCCGAAACAACCACCGGCGGTAACGCCCTTAAGTTCTATGCATCCGTAAGGCTCGATATACGCCGCATGACACAAATTAAAGATGGCGATGAAGTGGTGGGCAACCATGTAAAAGTAAAAGTGGTAAAAAACAAAGTTGCACCCCCGTTCCGCCAGGCCGAGTTCGATATTATTTATGGCCATGGCATTTCCAAAGTGGGCGAGATCATTGACATGGGTGTGGAACTCGGTATTGTTCAAAAAAGCGGGTCCTGGTTCAGCTACAATGGCGATAAACTTGGCCAGGGACGTGAATCAGTAAAACAATTACTGGAAGACAACCCCGAAATGAGTGCAGAACTGGAAGCGAAGATCAAGGAAAAAATTAAAGAAGCACAGGCACAATAAAAGAGAAGTCAAGTTTTAAAAACTTGACTTCTCTTTGAGACAGTAAAATTTTAAGTTGGTTTATTAAGTATCACACCGTCCTTTTCTAAGGACGGTTTTTTATGCCTTTTAATCAGCGCCTGCACTGGCCTCCGGCGCAACCAAAACCAAAAACACCCATCGAAGTAAAGTACAGCCCGGCAATGCCCAAAAACCATTCGTGCAAATAAAATGCCTGTATGGTAATGAGTATACCAATGACAGTATACATTACCCTTGTGGGCGTCCACCCCGTCAATAAGCGTTCTTTCATATTTTTAAATTTCCTGGTTTTATCAACTGATCACCTGTACTAACATGGCGGGAAGCAAAAAGTCTTTTTTTTTTACCTTTTTTACTTTTCTTAAATTTTATGCTGCAACCCCATCCATCCGCCGCCATTGTACACTTCCTCAAATCCTTTTGATTTTAAAATACTTTTAGCCTGGGCGCTGCGCATACCGCTGGCACAGCAGGTGATCACCGGCTTGTCTTTTTTTATTTTACCAGCATTGGCTGCCAGTATATTGAGCGGAATATTAACAGATCCCTTAATATGCCCGCCCCTGTATTCGCCCTGCGTGCGTACATCAATTATTTGTGCGCCCTGCAGCATCAGTGCCCTGTAATCGGTTGCCGGGCCAAAAAGCTTTTTAAAGAATGAAAACATTTTATGATAGGTTTTGATTTTGTAAACTGTATTGTAAAACTAACCATCCGCCGCCATTTTCGCAACGGATCCCGTTTTGGTTCAGGTAGGCTGTGGCATTGGCGCTGCGGGCACCACTGGCGCAGCAAAGTATCAGTGGCTGAGCCATTTTCTTAAACTCGCTCATGCGGGAGGGGATCTCATTCAGTGGAATATTGATGCTGCCCTGTATATTGCCGGCAGCAAACTCGCCGGGTGTACGAACATCTACTATTGTTACACTTTTTTCCATTTTATAAAATTTTGACAAAGATGATAAATATGGCAAGTTGCTTCGGTGACTTGCATCACTAAAACTTAAATAGAAGTAGTTTCTTTTATACAAAATTAATATTTAACAAAAACAAAATCCCTAACTTTCAATTTTACATTTTCAATTAACATATGCCTCACCGTAAACACCTGAGTAAAGATAAAAAGATGAAAAAGCTGGTGGAAACCCAGCCCAGTTACCAACTGCAAATGGGAAAAAACCTTCATCTCGAGATCTGCAGTTCCATCATCAGCCAGCAGCTGAGCGTAAAAGTGGCAGCCGTGATATATGGCAGGTTTCTTGGATTATTTAAAAAGAAAATTCCTTCGCCGCAGGATATACTGGCAGTACCTCATGAAAAATTACGTGCGGTGGGCCTCTCAAACGCTAAAGCAAGCTATGTAAAAAACGTTTGCCGGTTCTTTATCGATAACAAGCTTACAGATGCCAAACTGCATAAGATGGAGAACGAGGCCTTTATTGAATTCATCACACAAATAAAAGGCATTGGCCGCTGGAGTGCAGAAATGATCCTGATGTTTACGCTTGGCAGGGAAGATGTTTTTTCGGCAGATGACCTGGGCATACAGCAGGCAATGACAAAACTCTATAAACTGGATGCCACAGATAAAAAGGAAATGAAACTTAAGATGGCAGTCATTGCAGAAAAATGGAGCCCTTACCGAACCTATGCCTGCAGGTATTTGTGGGGATGGAAGGATAATACGCCAAAGGCTAAGAATACAGGTTAAACGGATTGCACAAATCTCCTTAAAACTAAAAATCACCCCTAAGTCGGTCCTTCGGCACAATAAATATTTCAGGAGTGATATAAACCTGGCTGGTCACATAATTCGTAGCTCAAAAGATCAGCCCCACCAATTCTTCTAAAAAAACTTTGTCCACCTCATCAAAATGATTTAGCTCCTCACTGTCTGCATCCAGCACTCCCAGCACTTCATTATTCTTAATAATGGGAACCACGATCTCTGACCTCGATAAACTGCTGCAGGCAATATGACCGGGAAATTTTTCAACATCGGGCACCAGCAATGTTTCAGCCTGCTGCCAGCTGGTGCCGCAAACACCCCGCCCTTTTTTTATCCTGGTGCAGGCTACCGGCCCCTGGAATGGCCCCAGTACCAGTTCTTCGCCTTTTACAACATAAAAGCCCACCCAAAGCCAGCCAAACTGCTCTTTAAGTGCGGCGGCCATATTGGCCATATTGGCCACCAGGTCGGGCTCACCTTCCAGTATTGCTTTTACCTGGGGTAATAAAACCCGGTACTGTTCTTCTTTTGTACCTTTTACGATATGGAGGTCTTCTGCCATTAAATAATATTTACAATTTCGTTTATAAGATTCGTTTCAAACCCTTTTTGCAAAAGATATTGCTGCAATTTTTTCTTTTTAATAAAAATACTCCTTTCCCCTTTGAGCGAGGCCAGTTTTTCCCGGGCCAGCTTTTGCAGGGTTTTATTGTACCCGGCCTCGTCAATGGATGCAAGCGCTTTTCGGATGCAATAATCGCTTACTGCTTTTTGCCTTAACTCGTACTTTATCTTAACCTTTCCCCACGATTTCATGCGGAATTTACCCCCTGCAAAAGCAATTGCAAATCGCTCCTCGTTAAGGTAATTTTCTTCCACCAATTGTGCCAGCAGGGTTTCCACTTCGTTCTTATACAAACCAAAGCCATACAATTTTTCCTTTACTTCGGCATGGCTGCGCTCCTGGTAGGCGCAGTAATGCTTGATTTTCTGGAGGGCCTTTTCGGTGCCTATATTGAGCGGGCGCATGGCTGCAATTTACAGCCATTCGGGCGTAAAAGCCAAAAGCGGCACAACCCGCCAAAATCTGCCGCAATGGCTGTGCATTCCTTGGGCATAATTAAAAAATACCTATCTTTCCGGCCTTTAAAAGCAATAATTTATCTTTGGTTTTTAATTAAACAATCTTTATGAAGTTCATCGTTTCCTCCTCGGCTTTACTGAAACAACTGCAGCAGATCAGCGGCGTTATCAATGCCAATACCGTTTTACCCATTTTAGAAGATTTTTTGTTTGAAATAGAAAAAAACAAACTTACCGTTACGGCCACCGACCTGGAAACCGTTATGAAAGTTCACCTCGATATTGAAGCCAAAGACAGTGGCAGGGTTTGTATCCCGGCAAAGATCCTGCTCGATTCATTAAAGAATATCCCGGAACAGCCGCTCACCTTTAACATCGATAAAAACTTTGGGGTAGAGCTCACCAGCGATAATGGGAAATACAAAGTAATGGGCGAAAACCCCGATAATTTTCCAAAAGAACCGGCAGCAGATGATGCCAGCAGTTTTACCATGACGTCGGGCCAACTGGTAACAGCTATCAACAAAACCATTTTTGCGGTTAGCAACGATGATCTGCGCCCGGCCATGACGGGTGTGTTTTTTGAACTTGATAAGAAAAACATCAGCTTTGTGGCCACCGATGCACACAGGCTGGTTAAACTCACTTATAAAAACGTAAGTTGCCCTGAGAAACATTCGTTCATCGTTCCCAAAAAACCACTCAACCTTTTAAAGAGTGCATTGCCCGATAATGAAGATGAACTGCAAATTTCGTATAACAGCAATCATCTTTTTGTTGTGCATGGTGGTACCGAACTGGTTTGCCGTTTGATAGACGCCCGTTTCCCCGATTACAAAGTGGTGATACCGGCTGACAATCCTTTCAAAATGACCGTTAGCCGCGGCGATTTTCAGAATGCGCTGCGCCGGGTAAGCGTATTCAGTAATAAGAGCACCAACCAGGTGGCACTGAGCATTAGTGGAAGCGAATTGCAACTGGCCTCCCAGGATGTTGATTTCAGCTTTGAAGGAAACGAACGCATGGCCTGCCAGTACGATGGAGAAGACCTGCAAATAGCCTTCAATGCAAAATTCTTAATAGAAATGCTCAACGGCGCCGATACCAATGAAGTGAACATGGAATTAAGCACACCCACAAAGGCAGGTATTATTAAGCCCACCGAACAGGAAGAAGGCGAAGACCTGCTGATGCTGGTAATGCCGCTGATGCTGAATAATTAAAAAATATACTCTTATATAAAAAAAGCGAACCACAATGTTCGCTTTTTTTATATATAACAAATCGTTCCCGGCTCATCAAAACTGCAAATGGCTCATCAAACCATGCAGTTTGCTAACTACAGGTTTGCGAAGAATCCCAATGTTGTATCATAGCGGTTTGTTTTGTCCATTTAAATATTCAAAATACAAAGCATAATTAAACCCGATATCAACCATATTATTATTTTAACGGTATTTGGCGCAGCCTTGATGGCCTTTATCTACCATTTAATTTTGTACCTGCAGCTTAAAACGCAACTACTGGCTACCTACAGCAATTACCTTTTTTTTACAACCATCTATTTGCTTTCACGTTCGGCTTACCCTAACCGCCACCATCCTATGTTCACCAGGATAAGTGTTGACGAAATTCTACAAATGACCTGCTTTGCTTTTTACATCAGGTTTGCAGCTGTTGCGATGTCGGTTAACAGGAAGAATGAAAAGCTGGCTTACCAGTTTTCCAGGGTAGCCCCTTATTTTACGGCCGCTTATATCATAGTGGGGCCCCTAATTCTTCAATATTTCTTTTATGACAACGCCTTTGCAAATATTGTTCAGGAAATCCTGTTCCTGCTCATACGGGCATATCTTCTAACAGCAGGCCTTCTTTTTTTGCTTAAAGTAATAAAGAACAGAACGCTCGTTTATTACCGCTATATTGGCGCAGGTGCCATAAGCATTATCTTCTTTGGCACATTATCAACTTTGATATATGTTATAGATGCAGATGGGTTTGTGTTGGCTTCCATTACCTTCATCATGTTTGGTTTTTTTGCAGACATTGTTCTTTTCTCAGCTGCCGTAGGTTATAAACTCCACAAAGAAATACAGAACAGGGCTGCGTTTGACCGGCAGTTGGCAGAAGTGCAAATGACGGCCCTTAGCGCACAAATGAACCCACATTTTCTCTTTAACTGTATGAACTCTATTCAGAAATATGTGCTTAAGAACGAAAAAGATAAAGCGCTCGATTTTTTACAACATTTTTCTGAGCTGATGCGCATTGTGTTAGACAATTCTGCAAAAACCAAAGTGCCGCTGCAAGAAGAAATAAGTATGCTCGAACAATATATTTTACTTGAACAACAGCGGCTCAACAACAAGTTTTCGTTTTCGATCGATGTTGACCCAAAACTTAATACCGACTTTTTTCAAATTCCGGGCATGCTTATACAACCATATGTAGAGAACGCCATCTGGCACGGCCTGATGAACCTCCCCGAAAACAGCCCAGGAAGGCTTACTGTTAAATTCAGTAATTTGGATAAATTTATTGTATGCCGGGTAGAAGATAATGGAGTGGGCCGCAGTATAGCAGCAGGCCTCTCTAAAGAAAAAAGCGCCGGCTATAAAAGCCATGGTATGGCTATTTCTAAAAAAAGGCTCGAATTATTGAAGACAGAAAATGTAAAAACGCCAGATATTATAGTGGAAGACCTCTTTGATAGTAATGGTCCCGCCGGCACCCGCGTAATCGTATTCATTACTACTGCTTAAATTTTAAAACATGATCAAAGCATGTATCATTGACGATGAAATCAACAGCCGCGAAGTACTGGAGCTGATGCTCACGGAAAATCACCCCGATGTTCAGATATGCGGCTCGGCTTCCAATATCAATACCGGGTTGGAGCTTGTACAAATGTATAAACCCGATGTAATTTTTCTGGACATAGAAATGCCCGGGGGCAATGGCTTTGAGCTGGTAAAACAATTAACAGAACGGATTCCGGAAATAATTTTCTGCACCGCCTATGGTCATTATGCTATTAAAGCAATTGAATGCAGCGCCCTGGCCTACCTGATGAAACCGGTTTCTTCCGTAAAACTTGCTGTAGCGCTCGAAAAAGCCCGGATTAAAACCAGCTCCCTGCAAAAAGTGCTCCAGCTAAATATTTTAGATGAACAACTCAGCAATAAAATGCCCACAAGGCTCCTTGTTAATACAACAGAAGATATTAAAGTTGTAAAATTTGCCGACATCCTTTGCTGTATTGCCGAAAGCAATTACACCCGCATTTGCCTGGCCGACGGGTCAAAAATCATCGCTTCAAAAACGCTTAAAGAATTTGAAAACATGCTGCATCAGTCAAATTTTTTCCGCATTCATCATTCATACCTTATCAACATGAACTATATTATGCGCATAAACAAAACCGACGGCGTTGTGGTGGAATTACCACACAACATCAACCTGGATGTGGCACGGGCCAAGCGGGATGATCTTTTACAGAAACTAACACAACTTTAGAAAAAATTCAAATGCTGTCTTCCGGTTTTTTTCATCTGCTGTTTGTGGGCATTACCTTTTTTCAGTGCCTGTTTATACTGGTGCAGTTGTATATCTATAAACGAAAGGAATACCGGTTTTATTTTTTGTATATTCTGTCCATGACAGTGTACCTGTATCTGCGGCTTGAAAATGAAATTGGGTTCACCAGATTTACACAAAACCACTCCATTGCGGCCCATCTGCTTAACATTCCGTTAAACTTTTTTGCTTTTTGGATGTATATTGTTTTTGGCAAACATTTTATACAGAAGCATCATCTTCAGAAAATAAAAAGCCAAATACTTTTTATTGAATCCACGTTGATCACCGGTATTATGGTTTTTGTGGCTATCACCCCGTTTAAAGTGTCCTATAGTACACAATCATCCATATTTATCCCCTTTGCCTTTTTCGTTTTCGTCCAGGGTATGGCCATTTTTGTAAAACTCTTCAGGCAGAAAGATCCCTTGAACAATTTTTTACTGGCCGGCGGCATCCTGATCGCTGTTGGTGGTTTTTTTGGAGTAATCTTGTCTGTTTTTGTGCCGCGGCAGGGCCTGGACAACCCGGTTATTTTTTACGGCCTGGAAATAGGGGTTATTTTGGAATTGCTGTTACTAAATACCGGCCTGGTATACAAAACAACATTTATTGAAAAAAAAGTAAATGCTGCACAGCAGGAGTTAATTAGTGAACTGCAGAAAAACGAGCAATTGCAAAATAAGATTATGGAAGCCGACAGGCAGATTGCAGAAGTACAAATGGCAGCACTGAGCGCACAAATGAACCCGCATTTCATTTTTAACTGCATGAATTCAATTCAGAAATATGTGCTCAGAAATGAAAAAGAAAAAGCTATAACTTTCCTGCAGCATTTTTCAGAACTGATGCGTTGTGTGCTGGAAAGCAGTACAAAAAATAAAGTTGGGCTCGATGAAGAAATAAACATGCTTGAAAAATACCTGCTGCTGGAGCAGCAGCGGCTCAATAATAAATTTTCGTATGTAATAAACATAAGCCCCGGGCTTCAAACCGATTTTTTTGAAATCCCCGGCATGCTCATACAGCCTTATGTGGAAAATGCAATTTGGCACGGCATGATGAACCTGCCCGATGATGCCGCGGGAAAAATCGAGCTGTCTTTTGAACGTGAAAACGGTTACATAAAATGTGAAGTGCTCGATAACGGCGTGGGCCGGAAGAGGGCTGCCGAGATGGAGTTGCAGAAAAGCTCCCGGCATAAAAGTCATGGCATGGCTATAGCACAAAAACGCATGGAACTACTGCAAAAAGAACATATTCCACTTCCAGAAATACGCATTACCGATTTGCATACTGCAGGTGGTTTACCCGCAGGCACCCGAATTTCCATTTATCTCCATGCAGAATAATACGTCAAAAGGCGTACTTGTCTTTCCCAACCACTCATTTATTTTACCAACCGCTCATTTGCCTTTTTTTTCGAATAGCGGCACCGTAAGTTGCATGGTATTCAGGCTCATCATTATGTAACCAATAACAATATGATGAAGCCTGCAAAAAACTGGTTTTACGCCAGCTGTTCCAATTCGTCTTAACCAGTTAACAAGTGCAGCAAAAAAATCTAACCTGCAAAAAAGCACTGCATTAAAAATATTAATATCACTTAAATACATTCACATGAAAAAAATTTCATTTTTACCTTATACGCTGCTGGCATTAACTGCTCAAGCCACCGTTCATACAGTAAGCAATAACCCGGCCACGCTCGCACAGTTTAATACCATACAGGCTGCTGTAACATCCGCCGCAAGTGGTGATACTATTTACGTACATGGCAGCCCCAATACTTATGCCGCCTTTACTCAAACCAATAAACAACTTTGTATTATTGGACCCGGGTGGACCCCCGACAAAAACCTGCCGTTCACAGCTGTAATCAGTGGATTTGCGGTTACTGGTATTGCTTGCGCAAATAGCGAATATCAGGGGCTTGTAATTGACGGCAATACGGTAGCTATCAACAACACTAAGCCGGATAACTTACGCTTTATCCGTAACCGTTTTGCAGGAGGCTCCTTATCAATAAACCAGGCAAACACTACTTATACCGGCTATTTATTTGAGGGCAATTTTTTTGATAACAGCTCAGTGGATGCTTCAAGCAGTTCCACCTACCAAAATTTTATTTTCCAGAATAATATTTTTTTTGAGAACGGAACTGTAAGAGACGGCAATTTTAGCAGTTTCAATAATTGTGTAAACGTTTTGTTTGACCATAATTTATGGTATGGCTCAGGTACAACTATCCGCAACATTTCAAACAATTCCGTAAACCGTTTTATGAGTTTTTCAAATAATGTTTTTGTTCGCAGAAACTTCAATACAGGCCGTGTATTATCCACCACGTTTACAAATAACATAACCTTTAACTGTACTATTAACAACCCCTGGGTAAACGATGGCAACGTAAACAGCGGGGGAAATATTGAAAATCAAGACCCTCAAATGGCCGCTCAGGCAAGTGTGAATGCCGGCACCAACAACCCAATAGCCGATTACTCAATTGCAGCGGGGCCTGCAAACAATACGGCTACAGATGGTAAAGACATGGGTTTGCTTTTTGATGCAGCCGGTAGCCTTAACTGGGCCAACAGCCGCAACAGTCGCCTGCCGCGCCTCTTTTCTATGAATGTAATTACACCAACAGTTGCTGTCGGCGGCAACGTAACTGTTAATGTAGATGCAAGGGTTAGCAATTAATTATTCTTTCTTTAAAAACATAAAGGGGCAATAATGAAAAAGATTTTAACAACCGGTGTTGCAGCAGCATTAGCCTGTGCATCAATTGCACAAACAATAACCGCAGCCGAGTATTTTGTAGACAGCGATCCCGGCCCGGGCAATGGCACCGCTATTGCAGTAACTGCGGGCACTACTATAAATCTTAATGTAAACGTTCCAACTACGGCACTATCAAATGGGTTTCATTTTGTAGCCATCCGCACAAGAGATGTAAACGGTAAATGGGGTTTGTTTGAAAAAGCAGGATTTTACATCAGTTCTGCAACCAGCAATGTAGGCAACATGACAGCGGCTGAATATTTTGTAGATACCGACCCGGGCGTTGGAAATGGTACTGCTATTTCTGTAACGGCCGGTGCCAACGTAAATTTTGTGGCATCGGTTTCCACCGCATCTCTGGCAAACGGGTTTCACTTTGTAGCCATCAGAACAAGGGATGCCAACGGTAAATGGGGCTTGTTTGAAAAAGCAGGATTTTACATCAGTTCCGCAACCAGCAATGCAGGCAATATTACAGCCGCAGAATATTTCGTAGATACAGACCCCGGCGTTGGCAATGGTACTGCTATTTCTGTAACGGCCGGTGCCAACGTAAATTTTGTGGCATCGGTTTCCACCGCATCTCTGGCAAACGGGTTTCACTTTGTAGCCATCAGAACAAGGGATGCCAACGGCAAATGGGGTTTGTTTGAAAAAGCAGGATTTTACATCAGTACGCAAACAACTAATGCCCCTGATATGGCAGAGGCTGAATATTTTATTGACACCGACCCCGGCGTAGGCAATGGCATGCCATTCATTATTCCGGGCGGCCAAAGTTTTAATCAAAATTTCATACTTCCCATTCCGGCAGGTTTGTCAAACGGCCAGCATTTTATTGCCATAAGGGTTAAAGACAAATGGGGATTGTTTGCGTTTGATACAATTGAAGTTTCAGGAACAGTGCCATTAAGCCTTTTGTCTTTTGAGGCAAAAAAGAGAGGCGAAACGGTTGGCCTTAGCTGGAAAACGACAAATGAAATCAATACTTCCCATTTTGAAATTGAGCGCAGCAGCAATGGAACAGGGTTTACCAAAATTGGATCTAAAAATTCGGCGAACATACCAGGCGAACACGCTTATTTGTATGATGATACCCAACCACACAAGGGAGTAAACTTCTACAGGTTAAAGCAGGTGGATATTGATGGAAAATACAGGTACAGCAAAATCATCAGGGTTTTGTTCAATGCTTATGGCAATGGCCTGGAAATTTATCCAAACCCTGCGAAAGACATGGTACAGTTTGCATTTGCGGGTAAACAAAAAAATGTTTTGATAACCGTGTATGATGCGCAGGGCAGGCAGGTGTTGTTTGAAAATAAACTAAACATACAACCATTGTCTCTAAATGTATCTGCATTGGCAAAAGGAACATATACCGTACAGCTTAGTGATGGCGAAACCGTGGCCAGCGGCAGCTTTATAAAACAATAATTTTTAAACCCTTCGGTAATGAAAAAAATTTCATGCACCACATTGGCATTGTTGCTCTCAGCAATGCTTTATGCGCAGGTCGGCAAAGTAGGCATTAACACTACTGCGCCACAAGCTATGCTACATGTAAAAGACAGCAGTGTGTTGTTTAGCGGTGCTGCCACACTGCCCATACAGCCCGGCAACCCGCCCGAAGATGGCCAGGGTATCCGCACCATGTGGTATGCAGATAAAGCAGCCTTTCGCACCGGTTTTATTTTTGGCAATTATGGTGCAAAAGATAATATCGGCAATTATTCATTTGCCGCAGGGTTGGGAACATTGGCGGCCGGATCGGCCAGTACAGCATTGGGCAATTTTACCACGGCCTCCGGCGCCAATTCATCTGCATTTGGTTTAGGCACACTAGCAAATGGTTTTGGCAGTATGGTTATAGGTGCGTTTAATAATCCGATAGCAACAAATGGGCAAACAAGTATGCAGTTCAACACGCCGTTGTTTATCGTAGGAAATGGCAATGATAATAATAACAGAAGCAATGTATTATTGGTTACAAAACAGGGTAAAGTTGGTATCAATACCAACACAACCCCGGTTTATGCACTTCACATCAACTATGGTGGAGCGGCTGGCAATGACGGACATTTGGGCGGCATTATGATAGACGCCACAAACGACGACACAGGCGAAGCGCTCATGAATTTTAGGAATAAAGGGGTAAATGGTACCGGAAATAAATTTTGGATGATTGGCCTTAACCAAAACACAAGAAATTTTAGCTTTAATTATGGTAACGCCCCCGATGCGCAGGGAATTGAAAAATTAATTGTCGATAGTACTGGCAACGTTGGAATAGGCGTGGTAGGGCCAAAAAAGAAATTAGAAGTAAAAGGCGACATAAAGACAGATACAATTATTCCGACGGCTATAAAATTTACGCCCAATGCTGGGCTTGGCAAAGTACTGCAAAGCGATGCTGCAGGCAATGCAAGCTGGGGAGAAACGATTGTTAATGGCAACGTAGGTTTTGGCCCTTGGGGCGGTTGCGATTTGTATGGTATTACTGAATATAATCCCGTAGCCGACGGCGTGGAAACTGGCGATAATTTTGGCGCATCAGTTTCAATTTCAGGCATCTTTTCTATAATCGGTTCACCACTTGACGATGCTGCCAAAGGCTCTGCAAGTATTTACAGGTTTAATGGTACTACCTGGCAGTTTGTTCAAAAAATATACGACCCCTTAGGTGTTTCAGGAAATAAATTTGGTTTTAGTGTAAGCATGTATGGCGATTTTGTGTTTGTCGGGAGCCCTTACAATGATGCAGGGGGAACAGACAAAGGATCCGTGAGTGTGTTTCAATTTAACGGTACCGCATGGGTTTTCAGGCAAAATTTAGCAGACGCCCTAGGGGAAGCGAATGATAATTATGGCATAAGTGCTTCTGTTTTTGGCAACACAGCTGTAGTAGGTTCGCCTTTTGCAAACACTACGGTTGTTAATGCCGGGGCAGCGTTTATCTATCATTTCAATGGCAGCAATTGGGTTTTGCTGCAAAAAGTATTTGATGCAACTGCTACTAATGGAGAAAATTTTGGCATTTCCGTATCTATATGCCAAAACTATCTTATAGTGGGCGAAGACGAAGATAATGTTGCAGCAAACTTTCAGCAGGGGTCCGCGCTTATTTTCAAAAGTTCTGCGGGTGTTTGGTCGCTGATGAAAAAAATATCTTCATCTAACGGTGGCATGTTTGACAATTTTGGCAAAACTGTGTCAATTTCCGAAGAGATCGCGGTAGTTGGAGCGCCTTTTCATTCAAACGGGTCCAATACCAACCAGGGTGCGGCATATACATTTCAATATAACGGTACAGACTGGCTGGAAAGTGAATTACCATTTAATGAAGGCCATGCTGAAGTTAATTTTGGAAGAAGCGTTTTCATTGATGGATCCTATGCCATTGTAGGTGCAGACGCGGATGTTATCAGCGGCGTACGATCAGGCTCTGCAACAATTTTTCAAAGAATTGGGAGCCAATGGATAAAACGGCAATACTTTTACAGGCCTGCCGGCACCGGTGTTGACAGGTTTGGAAAAGCTGTTGCTTTTAATGCAACAAGTCGGCGGTTTTTAGTGGGGTTGTACAATTTAGCTGTATTTGGTAAACTGTATTAATTCTTTTTCAGGCCGGACTGCTAATAATACAAGCCAACTACTCAAAAAAGCCAGCATTCGGCTCAACAGCCAAAAAATTCATTTCCAATATTCATATTTTTCATTATTAAACTATTGCAATGAAAAAAATATGCTTATTCCTTCTTTTAACAACTGTTTGCATTGCTGAAAACAAAGCAAATAATATCACTGTAAACAACCTGACGCTTACCGGCCAAAATGCAACCAATAATACCTACCAGGTGCAGTTTGACATCAGTTGGGAAAATAGTTGGCGCACCAGTACGTTCGAAAGCAACTACGATGCCGCCTGGGTATTTGTAAAGTTTAAAGCACGTACACAGGCAAACTGGTCACATGGAGTCCTTAATCTTACCGGCTTTGTGGCTCCCACTGGCTCTACAGTTGAAATTTCGCCCGATGCAAGGGGAGCTGCCATCTACCGTTCGGCAAACGGTATTGGAAATACCTCTTTTACCGGCGTGCAACTACAATTAAATTACGGTACGACCATTACTGATGCCGACCGTGTAGAAATTTGTGTGTATGCAATTGAAATGGTGCATGTAAACCAGGGGGCGTTTTATGCAGGAGATGCCAGTTCTACCGGGACACTCAGGCAAATAAGCCAGGGCAGCACAGTTAACCCTTTTCAGCTAACTGCCGAAAATTCATTAACGCTCGGGGGCACAGCGCTTACCAGTATTGGCACGCGAAACAACACTTCCGATGATTTTGATAATGTTACCCTTCAAACCCTTTCGGCAGCATTTCCTAAAGGCTTCAATGGCTTTTATTGCATGAAGTATGAGATAAGTATGCAGCAGTATTGCGATTTTTTAAACAAACTTACCGCGGCGCAGGCCCTTGCACGTTTTCCCAATCAAAACGGGCTTACCGGCCATACCATTGCCAACACCGGCTCTGCTCCAGACTTGTACATCACCAGTACGCCCGACCGTGCCTGTAATTATTTAAGCTGGTCAGATTTATGTGCTTATGCCGACTGGTCGGGTTTGAGACCTATGACCGAGCTTGAGTACGAAAAAGCCTGTCGCGGAATAGATGCGCCGTTGGTAGATGAATGTGCCTGGGGGCTTTCTACCGGTTGTGGTGCCGTCAATACAGATCTTTTGGCGAATGCCGGATTACCAAATGAAGCAGCAACAGGTTTGTGTATTGCAAATGGCAATTTCAACAATAGGTTTACTAATACTTCTGGTGCAAATGTTGCAGCCAGGCCATTGCGCTGCGGCTTTTTTGCAGCCAGCGCCACCAACAAAACCCGTGAAGAAACCGGTGCAACCTTTTGGGGCATTATGGAAATGGGCGGTAATGTTGAAGAACAGGTGATTGGTATTGGAACTGCGGCCCAACGTACATTTACCGGCCTTCATGGAAACGGCTCGCTTGCAGCCTCCGGCGACTGCGATATAGCAAACCTGAGCCTGGCCGAATATTCAAAAAAAGGTGGAACTTTTGACGGCTCTGTTGGCATTAATACATACCGGGTTTCTGACCGTAGCCGAATTAACAGCACAGATGGAAACACATTAAGAAGTTCAACCCGGGGTGGCAGGTTGGTAAGAACAACTTTTTAAGAATGGCTTATCGAATTACTTGTTTACTGGTATTGCTCGTGCTTTGCTGTGCCATTGAGGCAAGGGCGCAGAATACCATTTTTAATGGTGGCGGCAGGGATGGTTTTGCTGTGTTAAAATATGTTTGGAGCCGCAACAACGGAGTATTTGGGGGCGGCGCTTCCGATGGTTTTGCAAAAAATGCTTATGTAAGCAATACTCTGAACAACGGCATTTTCATGGGAGGAAGCAGTGATGGTTTTTCTATACAAAAATTTTATTCGCAAGGGAACAGAATTTTTAGTGGCGGCAATGCCGATGGGGAATCAGTTGTATGCATTAATTTAAGCTATATCAACAACGAAATATTTAGCGGTGGCGTACAAGACGGAGTGTCAGGTGCCTCATACATAACCCCTGGCAATAACTTTATTTTTAGCGGGGCCAATGGTAACGTGCAATTTGGCGCCTGCGTCATTTTATCTTCCGCCAATAATCCTGTAATGAACGGAGGTATTGGCGATGGACATTCAAACGCCAGTTTTATTTCTGTTGGAAATAGCCATATCTTTTCCGGGGGCAGCGCCGACGGCCATTCTGTTGTATATTTTATTTCAGCGGGCAACAACCTTGTTTTTTTAGGGGGCAATAATGACGGGCATGCGGCAGGTTATCACATTTCTTCAGCAAACAGCAACATCTTTACAGGTGGAAATGCTGATGGGCATGCAGTAATTAACTTTCTATCGGCCGGCAATAGCAATATTTTTTCTGGTGGCACACATGATGGCCATGCTACTGTCAGCTTTATTTCTTCGGGCAACAACACGATTTTTATTGGAGGCAATGGAGACGGCTACCATCACCAACACGCTTTTTCAGATGAATACTGGACTGGAAACCTGAACGATGAATGGGAAAACCCGGCCAATTGGGCCGATGCCATTGTGCCTGGCCAGCGTTCAAATGTTGTAATACCTTCCGGCCGCCCGCATTACCCGGTTGTAAGGTTTAATGCAGCTGTGTACAGCATCATGCTGGAGCCTGCTACGTCTCTGGAAGCAAATACAGGCGTCATTTTCTCAGTGCTGGGAAAATAGTTTTGTAAAAAAAATGGATTTTATCATCCATCAGCCGAATGGGGGTAATTCTACTTTGATAGGCATTGTTGACTATTCTGGCAAAGTAAAAGGAACAGGCGGCTGAATCAAACGGTTTGTTATTGGATTCCCATCGGTTCCTTGCGGCGGAAATATGGCATTTGGCAAATACAATAAAAAAAGGCATTTGTTTGCACCGCACTACTCCTGCAATTACACAAACCCGGGTACAAAAAACCGCAGCTTTTACACTGCGGCTTTTTTATTTCTAAAACAACCCGTACAAATATGCCCTGGTCAGACCAGTTAAAAACAATATTTATTTTCTGCTATCATCTTATCTGCAATGCGGCGGCGGGCATCCTTGCTGTTAAACGGGGCGGCCTTTGTAAAACGCTTTAAGCCCAGCAGCATCATGCGCTGTTCATCGCCTCCGGCAAATGCATTAATAGCGTCGCGTCCGTTTTTATTCACTGCATCCAGTGCATCGTTGAGGTAGCAGCGTAAAAGATCAGCCTGCAGCGACGCGGCGGCTTCTCCATTTTTATCGGCAATTTTCATCACACGCAGCAAAGCGCTTTCTGCATTGAAAGTATAAATGGCCATATCGGCAATATTCATCAGTATTTCCTGTTCGTTCTGCAGGTTCATCATCAGTTTTTGTACAGCTGCGCCCGCAGTCATCAAAATGGCCTTCTTCATATTTACAATGGCTTTTTTCTCTGCTGCAAAAGCACCTTCATCGTCGTTTCCAAATTCTGGTATGCTCATCAATTCTTTGCTTACAGCCATGGCCGGACCCATCAGGTCTAACTTGCCCTTCATTGCACGCTTCAGCATCATGTCTACCGTTAGCAGGCGGTTGATCTCATTGGTTCCTTCGTAAATGCGGTTGATGCGGCTGTCTCTGTATGCACGACTAATAAGGTATTCATCGCTGAAGCCATTACCACCATGTATCTGCACTCCTTCATCCACCACATAATCCAGTGCTTCGCTGCCATCTACCTTAAGCATGGCGCATTCAATAGCATATTCTTCTGCACCGCCCAATACAGCTTCATTAAATGGTTTGCCTTCCTGTTCCAGTTCTGTTTCTTTGTCTTCTATCCATTTGCTCGTTCGGTACAAAGCACTTTCGCTCACCCAGGTGCGGATAGCCATTTGTGCCAGCTTATATTTAATAGCGCCAAAGTTGGCAATAGGCGTTTTAAATTGCTCTCTTGTAATGGCATACTGAACGCTGGTATCTATCGACATCTTTGCTCCACCAAGCGCTGCTGCACATAATTTCAGGCGGCCGATATTGAGGATATTGAATGCGATCACATGGCCCTTACCAATTTCTCCAAGCAGGTTTTCTACCGGCACTTTACAATCCTGGAAATACAATTGAACGGTAGAGGAACCTTTTATGCCCATCTTATGTTCTTCGGGGCCCTGCGTAAACCCTTCCATGCCGCGTTCTACAATAAAGCCTGTGAATTTATCGCCGTCTATTTTTGCAAATACCGTATATATATCGGCAAATCCGCCGTTGGTTATCCAGCATTTTTGTCCGTTGAGCAGGTAATGTTTTCCATCATCACTCAGCTTAGCGGTTGTTTTTGCACCCAAAGCATCACTCCCGCTATTGGGCTCCGTTAAGCCATAAGCACCTTTCCATTCGCCGCTGGCGAGTTTTGGAATATATTTTTGTTTTTGTGCATCGGTTCCAAAATACAAAATAGGCAATGAGCCAATGCCGGTATGGGCCGCAATGGCCACACTAAATGAAAAGCCACCTCCCAATCCTTCATTCACAAGCGTGGAGGTAATGAAATCTTTTCCAAGCCCGCCGAGGTTTTCGGGAACCGAAACACCAAGCAAACCCTGCACCCCCGCCTTTTCCATTAAAGAGGGCATCAGGCCGGCTTCCATTTTGTCGATGCGGTCAATTACCGGAACGATCTCGCTGTTAATAAACTGCAGGCACATGTCTTTAACCATGAGTTGTTCTTCATTGAAATCTTCGGGAGTAAAAATTTCAAACGGGTTGCTTTCTTTTATCAGCCATTCACCGCCTTTTAATGTTTGGGTGGTTTGTGTGGTACTCATTTTAATTATGAATTATAAATTATAAATTATGAATTGCTGAAAGGATACACATTTTCAACTTTTCATTTTCAATTACTTTAGGTTCTCGTACACCATCTGCAGCACTTCTTTTGCGATCTCCACCTGTCCATTTGTTACCCCGGCCAGCGCTTCGTTGAGCGTTTGATTGGCCACATCCATTGTTTGTTCCTGCAATTTTTGTGCCTCGGGTGTGAGGTAAATCATATTAATGCGCCGGTCGTCTTTGCTGGCCACCCGCTTCACCAGCTTCAATTTTTCCAGGTTATCAACCAGCCTTGTAATACTGGGCTTATCCCTGAATGTGGCATCGCAGAGTTGCTGTTGGCTCATGCCGTCTTCCTTCCACAAATGATACAGCACACTCCATTGCTCTATACTGATATTGATACCGCTCTGTTTAAAGTTCTTCTGCAATCTTCTTGCTATAGCCGTGCTTGCTTTACCCGTAATAAAACTGTATAACTCGCCTTTTTTAAATTGGTTGTTTGGCATATAGTTGTTTATGCAACCATAAAGATATAAATTGTTTTCATATTTTAAAATTTATTTTGATATTGGTTTATTGAGATAAAAAAATATAACAGGCAAAATTTAACACAGGCAAAATCAGGCTGTTGTACCTTTGGTTCATGATTCTGCCCGAATTTGATCAACAGCAATGGCTGCAACTTGAATTAAGGCTTACAGAACGATTTGGCCGGCAACCTGTATTGGATGAAATACTTATTTTCATTGGCTCCCTTGAAGCCGGCCTGCCCCCTAAAAAATTAACTGAAACAGATAAAGAAAATTTAAAGCAGGTGGCCATCAGTGCTATACTGGCACCAGCAAAATATTATGAACTGATGTGGGTGGATGACACAGGCTGGCCGCATTTCAGGCAATTGGATCGCCTGCCGCAAATGACAGAAGCTGCTTATCATGATTTCCTGAAAAAATATATCCTGCAGTATGTACAAAAAAATAAGCTGAGCTGATTTTTTTTATCATGTTATATTTATAGTTTAAAATGCTGCAGCTACTTTTTACCATATGTATCTTTTTGCTGGCTATTTACGCCCTCTTGCTGCTTTATTATCAACAGGCATGGATAAAGGCCCCGGTATTTGAACCTCCGCCATTATCATATTTCCCATTTTTGACAGTGATCATTCCGGCCCGAAATGAAGCAGTTAACCTGCCCGCCCTGCTCAGCAGCCTGATGCAGCAAACATATCCAAAAGAGTTTTTTGAGATCATTGTGGTGGACGATCATTCTGAAGACGATACAGCTGCTATAGCCGGTTCTTTTACAGGTGTAAAAGTTATTCCGCTGAAACAGGCAGTTGGTTCGTTGCCCATCAATTCTTACAAAAAGAAAGCCCTGGCAACAGGCATCCGGAAAAGCAATGGAGAACTCATCATAACCACCGATGCAGATTGTGTGGCAAAACCCAACTGGCTGCAAACAATCGCTGCTTTTTACAAAAGCACCGGGGCCGATTTTATTGTAATGCCCGTAAGCATACAATACAGCAACCGTTTTATTGAAATATTCCAGGCACTCGATTTTATGACATTGCAGGGAATTACCGGGGCCTCTGTTTACAAAAAATTCCATTCAATGTGCAATGGCGCCAACCTTGCCTACAGCAAAACAGCATTCAATGCCGTAAACGGTTTCGAGGGCATTGATAGCATTGCCAGCGGCGATGATATGCTGCTGATGCATAAGATATTTAAACGCAATCCAAAAACTGTTCACTATCTTAAATCCCAAGATGTAATTATGCAAACAGCGCCTGTGAAAACCACCAGGCAGTTTTTAAACCAACGCATCCGGTGGGCAAGCAAGGCCGGCAAATACGATGATAAAAGAATTTTTATGGTGCTGCTGATGGTCTACCTCCTGAATGTTTTATTACTTGTAATACCAGCCTGGGCCTTTGTGTTGGGAAAATGGCCGGTACTTTTTAATTGGGCATTGTTACTCATATTAAAAACTGTAGTGGAAATAATTTTCCTGTTGCCGGTGGCTTTGTTTTTTAAAGAGATATCGTTGATGAAGTGGTTTCCGCTGGCCCAGCCGTTTCATATTGTTTATACCGTACTGGCGGGTTTTTTAGGAAAATTCGGCAGGTATGAATGGAAACAACGATTGGTCAGGTAAGAACACTGATTACTACGATAATCATGATTGATTCAGACTTTTAAAATCATAATTCACCTTAACAAATCATAAAAATCAGCGTCCCGCAATGATCTTTCAGCTCACGCAAGAACTCAGCTTTCCCCATCCTTCACTTGCAGAAGAAAGTGGATTGCTGGCCATTGGCGGCGACCTGGGTACAGAAAGATTGCTGCTTGCCTATGCCAACGGTATTTTTCCCTGGTACAACGAGGGCGAACCCATTTGCTGGTATGCGCCGGATCCACGCTGTGTGCTGTACCCGCAAAATGTCATCATCAGCAAAAGCATGCAGAAAATTTTTAAAGACAGGGTTTTTAGCATTACTGCCGATAAAGCTTTTGCAGCCGTCATCAGCAATTGTAAAAACAAAGAACGCCCGGGGCAGGATGGCACCTGGATAACCGATGAAATGAAAAATGCCTACATTGAACTGCATAAAAAAGGCCATGCCCGCAGCGTGGAAGTTTGGCAAAAAAACAAACTGGTGGGTGGGTTATACGGCATACAAATGGGCCAGCTATTTTGCGGCGAAAGCATGTTCAGCCTGGTAAGTAATGCCTCAAAAGCAGCCCTGATCTGGCTATGTAAAAATGGCGGATACGGGCTGATCGATTGCCAGGTACCAACCCCACATTTACTCAGCATGGGAGCCGAAGAAATTAGTTTGGAAAAATATTTGAAGATACTGCATGGAGAAAAAAAGTAAAAATCTGCAACAGCAATAAACATTGAACCTTTGAACTGTTTACAATGAATAAACCTAAAACCGTTCTCATCGGCGCCGGTATTATGAGTGCTACGTTAGCAGCGCTGCTCAAAGAACTGGAACCGGAAATTGAAATAGATATTTTTGAGCGGCTGCCCATGATCGCTGCCGAAAGCACCGATGGCTGGAACAATGCAGGTACCGGCCATTCGGCATTTTGCGAGCTTAATTACACAGCACAAAAAGAAGATGGCAGTATCGATATTGGCAAGGCGCTCAAAATTGCCGGCCAATACGAAGAATCAAAACAGCTTTGGGCTTATCTCGTTAAACAAAATTATATAGGCGATCCGCATGCGTTTATCAATACCGTACCACATATCAGTTTTGTGTGGGGCGCCGAAAATGTAAATTTTTTAAAGAAGCGTCACGAAGCTTTAATAAAACATCCGCCCTTTTTTGGCATGAAATACAGCGAAGATCCCGCCGTAATAAAACAATGGGCACCGCTTATCATGGAAGGCCGCAATGATTCAGAACAGGTGGCGGCCACCAGGATGAATATTGGCACCGATGTAAACTTTGGGATCCTTACCAATGCCATTCTTGCGCATCTTGACAAGAGGGAAGGCGTGAATGTTTGCCTGCATCATGAAGTGAGGGATATTGATAAGTTGCCAAACGGCAATTGGGAGATCAGCGTAAAAGATCTCAATAGCGGAACTAAGAGGAATGTAGAGGCACAGTTTCTTTTTATAGGCGCAGGAGGCGGTACACTTCCCCTGCTCGACAAAGCCGATGTGGAAGAAGCAGACGGCTATGGCGGTTTTCCCATCAGCGGCCAATGGCTCAAGTGCATCAACCCGGCCATTGCGGCAAGGCATCATGCCAAAGTATATGGAAAAGCAAGTGTGGGTGCGCCGCCTATGAGTGTTCCGCACCTCGATACCCGCATGATAGAGGGTACAAAACAATTGTTGTTTGGGCCTTATGCAGGATTCAGTACAAAATTTCTGAAACAGGGATCTTATCTCGACCTGCCAAAATCGATCGGGTTTGATAACCTTGTTCCGCTTGTTGCAGCAGGTATACAAAACATACCACTCACCAAATACCTCATCGAACAGGTGTCGCAAAGTATGAACGATCGTATAAACGCACTCAAAGCATATTTCCCCGAAGCAAACCCGGCCGATTGGGAACTGGCCATTGCCGGCCAGCGGGTGCAGGTGATAAAAAAAGATGAAGAAAAAGGCGGCGTACTGGAGTTTGGAACAGAGGTTATTTGTACAAACGATAAAAGCCTGGCAGCCTTGCTGGGTGCATCGCCCGGGGCTTCTACGGCGGTAACCATTATGCTCGATGTTTTAACCCGCTGTTTTCCGCTTCGCATGGAAAGCCGGCAATGGCAGGAGCGCCTGCATGCCATGATTCCCAGCTACGGAAAATCAATCAGTGCTGATGCGGCGCTTTGCAATGATATAAGAAAGTATTCGGCCGAAGTTTTGGGGCTATTGCACGAATAAGTTTATTTTACATTGTGCAAGACAATTCTTTTTCTTTTTGGCAACAAACCTGGCAAAAGCTTAAAAAAAACAAGCTGGCCTTTGCTGGCCTTATCGTCATCATAATTAGTTTTTTGCTGGCCGTTTTCGCCTATATCATTGCGCCCGATAACACACCCAATGCCGATCTGCAAACCATCGAAATACAGGCAAAAAAACCCGGCTATACACAGCTGTTTTTAAAGATCCCGGATGCAAAAACCGGACAAGAAAGTTTTTTATCCTCTCTTTTTTTTGGAAAACCGGCAGCTTTCAAATACATCCCCATCAGCAGTTATCAAATAAAAGGAAGTGATTTGCTTGTACAGAAATACGTGGATGAAGACACAAGCGTACTGCAGCAATACGATATCAATCAAATAACAAATAACAACCAACAAAACATCAGCCAGTTTATTGTTATAAAAAAATTCTGGCTGGGCACCGATGCATTTGGGAGGGATATCTTAAGCCGGCTCATTATTGGCACCCGGGTAAGCCTGGCCGTGGGCCTGATAGCCGTATTTATTTCTTTAACGCTTGGTGTATTACTGGGGGCGCTGGCAGGTTATTACCGCGGCAAAACAGATCATATCATCATGTGGCTCGTAAATATTACCTGGAGCATTCCCACCCTGCTATTGGTATTTGCATTTACCATGGCCGTGGGCAAGGGATTCTGGCAAATTTTTATTGCCGTGGGCCTTACGCTTTGGGTAACTGTGGCCCGGCTGGTACGCGGGCAGGTGATGGCCATTAAAGAACTGGAATATGTGCAGGCAGCCCGAGCACTCGGTTTCAGCAATGCAAGGATCATCATGCGCCATATATTGCCAAACATTCTCGGGCCATTGATGGTTATCGCCGCCGGAAATTTTGCAACGGCCATCATCGTGGAAGCCGGGCTGAGCTTTTTGGGCATTGGAGTACAGCCACCACAACCCAGCTGGGGACTGATGATAAAAGAAAATTATAATTTCATCATCACCAATAATCCTTTTCTTGCACTGGTACCCGGCTTTGCTATAATGATCCTGGTGCTTGCTTTTAATTTATTGGGCAACGGGTTGAGAGATGCAGTGGCAGAGAGGTAATGTAGATTTAATATGGAGGATTTAATATTTAATATTTCTGGAGTCTGTAACAGTACTTTGTTTTTCAGATACTCACATACTTTTAATTGCGAAGAAATGGGCTTAGTAATACTTTAGCAACAGGACCCAAAAGTCCTCAAATTTATTTACCTTAGAATAGGATTTTCACATCACCTCAAAAGCTTTTAGCCTTATGAATATTGAGAACAGTGAATTCAACTCTGAGTTAAATGATCTTGAATTACAAAAAAGAAAACTTGAAATAAATAAAGCGAACCTTGAGTTACAAAAATTAACAAAGGAAAATAACGACTTACATAAGCCATGGTACCTTAAAGCTCAGTGGTGGTCGGCTTTAGGGCCGTGGATAATCGGATTATTTACTATAATAATTGCATTCTATAGCGGAATAATTAGTATTGAACGACAAAAAACAAAAATTGAGCGGCAAGAAAACAAGATTGATGATTTAAAAAAAGAGCAAAAATTTCTTGAAGACACTGTTAAGTTATTGAAGCATTCAATAAGCTCATTTGATGATGAGGTAAGAAAAATTCGAGATACTATTAATATTTTAAAAACAGAAGCTAGCACTCTCGAATCGCTAAACAAAGAATTGTTTGGGAAAAATTTTGTATTTGAAGATTCTATTAAACTAATTACAACAAGTATCATTAAATTAAATGTAATAAAAAAGCAATTAGAAAGTATCATCAACGCAACTAAAGATTCACTAGCCGATTTAAATGAAAAATACGCTATTTACAAATTAGATGCGGAAAAACTAAAATCATTTTACTTGCAAATAATCAACTCGGAATATCTTGCCCAAAGGAAACTATACGAGAAACTTATCGCTTTTAATGATAAAATTAATGCATTGACCTTAGGAAATCGTAATTATCAGATTGAAAACGACTACTTAAAAATGAGATCTCCTCTTACAGAAGAAGATGTTTACAATATTGGCATTCGAAAATCTTCTTCAGAAGGCAGCATCTTAAAAGGGTTTGGTATATCAGAACTAAGAGCAATTAAAGATTTTGATATTGAATTTCAAAATCACCTAAAAAAAGTACGGTATATGAGCCCTGAAGCATTTTTAGAAGAATTAAAAATGAAAGGAATAAAACAATAAGAATTTACTAATACTTACTTTTAATTAATATTGAGAAGTTCTTGTTAACTTGAATCTTCATTTTTCCCACAACATTCAACATTCAACATTCAACATTCAACATTCAACATTCTACATTCAACATTCAACATTCTACATTCTACATTCTACATTCTACATTCTACATTCCCAACGGTGCCACGGGCACATTCCTGCTAAACCCTTCTTCGAGCGAAATAAATGTTTCGGTGCGTTCGATACCTTTTATTTTTTGCAGTTGGTCGTGCAGCACGTTGCGGAGCTGGGTAATGTCTTTACAAACCACTTCCAGGAACATGCTGTAGTTTCCGGTGATATAATTTAGCCGTACAATTTCGGGTATGTTCTGCAGGTCTTTGGCCACCTGGTCGTACAGGGAGCTTTTTTCGAGATAAATACCTACAAAAGCCGTAATATCATAGCCCAGAAGTTTTAAATCTACGTTCAATCTTGTACCTTTGACGATGCGGTACTCCTGGAGTTTTTTGATGCGTACATGAATGGTGCCGCCGCTTACAAATAGCTTCTTACCCAGTTCGGCATAAGATATTTCTGCATCCTGCATCATAGCGTCAATGATTTGCAGATCGAGTTTGTCGAGATTTAATTTTGCTCCCATATTGGCAATCGATTTTAGTAATTGTTTAAACTAATATGCAAATATTTAAATAATTTCTATAATTTCAAAATTTTTATTAAAATATTTTTAAGTAAATGGGGATTTACCCTATCTTTGTGTCATCAAAGTACTGATAAAGTTATTATACACTGTGGGGTGATGAAATTTTTGGCAGACATGCCCTCTTGTCTCGGGGGTGGGGATCACAGAATAAATATAGCATAGAGCCGCAAGGGTAGCAATACCTGAGCGAC
>JBATOU010000064.1:0-15476 GCA_049291115.1 Ferruginibacter sp. | reverse complement strand
GTTTTGGTGGATGCCACCAGGCTTTTATAAGCTTCATCGCTCAAAAATTTTCTCGCTGTTTCAAGGGTAAATACATTTTCGTTAAATACCGATGTTACTTTTCCGATATTATCCGGATCTGTTTCGGCCTGCCTTACTGTAAAGTTTGAAATGGCCTTAAAGCGCAATGAGTTCATAATTTTATTTATTTAAGCAGCAAAAAAAGGCCTTTTTAAGTTAATGAGCAAGAAAAATTGGCTTTAAAGCTAAATTTTCAGCAGAATTTTAATAAAAATATTCACATATTTTAAAAATTAATGTGAATTGATGCTTATTTTTCTCCAGTTGATACTGCATAGGATAGGGATAATGAGCCAGGGCAAATAAACCGAGCGGTAACGGAATATAGCACCAATATTAGGTACAATGAGTCCAATAAAAATAAACAGCGAAAGTGAAAGAAAAATGGAAAAATTTACAAATGGCCTTGCTGGGGCAGCTGGCCGTTCAAAAAAAATGAGCGTGAGCAAAAATAATATTTGATATGCAACCAGTTCTGCAGCAATACCTGCATACATCCAGTTTTTTGATTCTGTTACGTAGGGCCGCATCAGCACATGATTGAGTGCCTGCGGACTGTTTTTAAGTATGCTTTGGATGCGGGGTTCTACGCTGTCTGTGGCTATATTGGCCCGGCCCGGCTCAATTTCAAAAAATGCTTTTTGTTTTGACGCGATAATATGCAGCGGGTTTTTTTGCGGACTGGCATATTGCAGCGCGGTAAGCAGCAGGGCAGATGATACATAAACTGCGAGGAAAAGATAAAGCGGTTTTATTTTTAGCCTGTAACTGAGTAATAGGGCAAAAGTTGCAGGCAGCAGCAACATGGCTACAAAATTTCTTATGAGCAGTACCATCAGTAAGGATGCCAGCAGCAATAGCATTTTTTTTAGATGGACGCCGCTGCTCCGTAAAAAGTAAATGGCATAACTGAACAGCGCAAGCCCCAAAAAAACAACAGCGTCCTTGCCAAGTCCCGATGTAAAATATAGTGTGGAGGGAAGTAAAAAGCATCCGGTAAGAACCAGCCATTTTTTTCCTTTAAAAACATCAGTAAATACAAGGAATAAGGCGGCATGTCCAAAAAAAACAATACTGTTCAGAAACAGGCTGTTGATGTAATAATTACCCCTGGAAAATATATTGAAAATGGCCACCAGTTTTATGGGTAAAATTATTCTCAAATCGTTCCAGTGAGAATTAAAGGAGCCAAAAAAACCGCCATATTCGTTGTACCCCGATTGAAAAATTGATTTAATAAATTCACCGGGGCTGTGCATCAATAGTTGATATTCCCTTTTTGCTTCGGCATTTAATCCCCAGTAGTCGTTGATACCCGGGTATAACCTGTTTACCACAAACCCTAACAATATACCTGCCGCTATTTTCAGGGTAAAGAGTGCTGCAATTTCTTTTTTATTGAGCCCGGTTTTTTTAATAAATGAACTGCGGCTTATACAAAAATAAAATAATGCAAAATAAAATATGAAAAGCAGGTAGTACAAACTTGATGTTTTGATGTGGGAAGTTAGTTAAAATAATTGCATCCGGGAATACAGTATCGGTGCCTAACTTTGCATTTCAAAAAATAACCTCAACAGTTTTATGGAAATTACCGCTTCCACCGCTGCACAATTAAGAATAACAGGAGAAGAATTTGAACTCATAAAAACAAAACTGGGCCGTACCCCCAATTTCAATGAACTCTGTGCCTTTAGCGGTATGTGGAGCGAACACTGCAGTTATAAAAACTCCATCAAACAGTTAAAAACATTGCCGCGTGATGGAAAGAAAATGCTGGTAAAAGCAGGGGAAGAAAATGCAGGCCTTATGGATATTGGTGATGGGTATGGTGTGGTGTTTAAAATAGAATCGCATAACCATCCCAGTGCCATTGAGCCTTTCCAGGGTGCCGCCACGGGCGTGGGTGGTATCAACCGCGATATTTTTACCATGGGCGCAAGGCCCATTGCCTCGCTTAATTCTTTGCGTTTTGGCAAGCTGGAAGAAGCAAAAACACAGCATCTTCTTGCCGGGGTGGTGCATGGCATCGGGCATTATGGCAATTGCTTTGGCGTGCCCACGGTTGGGGGCGAAATTTATTTTGAAGCATGTTATCATACCAACCCGTTGGTAAATGCCATGAGTGTGGGTATTTTAAAAAATGGAGAAACGGTTTCTGCTACAGCAGAAGGAGCCGGCAACCCGGTGTTTTTTGTAGGCAGTGCCACCGGAAAAGATGGTATTGGCGGTGCTTCTTTTGCCAGTGCAGAAATTACAGCCGATAGTGCCGAAGACCTGCCTGCCGTTCAGGTGGGCGATCCTTTCCAGGAAAAGAAATTACTGGAAGCCTGTTTGGAAGTGATACAAACCGGTGCCGTGGTGGGCATGCAGGATATGGGCGCAGCAGGTATTATCTGTTCTACCAGCGAAATGAGCGCTAAAGGAAATGCCGGTATGAAAATAGACCTGGAGAAAGTGCCTACCCGCCAAACAAATATGAAGGCATGGGAATTGTTATTGAGCGAAAGCCAGGAAAGAATGTTGCTGGTGGCAGAAAAAGGAAGGGAAGCGGAGATCATAAAAGTTTTTGAAAAATGGGACCTTCCCTGCAGCCATATTGGAGAAGTAACCGGCGATGGTATTTTAAATTTCTATATGAACGGTCAATTGGAAGCTTCACTGCCTGCACAGGAATTGGTGCTTGGTGGCGGCGCACCGCAGTATGTGCGTGAAACAAAAGAGCCGGCCTACCTGCAAAAGATCAACTCATTTGATATCAATAAAATTCCGGTTCCCGCTTCTGTAAGACCGATTGCAGAAAAAATAATTTCATTGCATAATATTGCCAGCAAGCGCTGGATTTATGAACAATACGACAGTATGGTGGGAACCGGTAACGCAAGTACCAATGCCCCAAGCGATGCGGCTGTGGTTGTGGCAAAGCCTACCAATAAAGCCCTGGCATTAACAACCGACTGTAACAGCCGCTATGTTTTTGCAGATCCGTACAAAGGGGCCATGATTGCCGTGGCAGAAGCCGCCCGTAACATTGTATGCAGTGGTGGCGAACCGTTGGGTGTAACCAACTGCCTTAATTTTGGCAATCCTTATGACCCGGAAGTGTACTGGCAGTTTACGCAGGCCATTAAGGGTATGGGTGATGCCTGCAGAAGGTTCGATACTCCTGTAACAGGCGGCAATGTGAGCTTTTATAATCAAAGCCCCGATGGACCCGTTTATCCAACACCCACCATTGGCATGGTGGGATTGCTTGACAGTGCAGCTGATAAAATGACCATGAATTTTAAGCAGGCGGGAGATGCTGTTTATTTGATCGGACAAAGCAGGAATGATGTCGCATCGAGCGAGTACCTGCACAAAATAATTGGTGAAGAGTACAGTCCCTGCCCGCATTTTGATATAGAAGAAGAATTTGCGCTGCAGCAAGTGATCGCAGGACTTATTGAACAAAGATTGATTGCAAGCGCACACGATCTCAGCGAGGGCGGTTTGTTTGTGGCGTTAATGGAAAGTGCATTTAACAATAACCTGGGTTTTGATGTAGTGCAAAAAGAAACAGCTATTCGCAAAGATGCATACTGGTTTGGCGAAGCACAGAGCAGGGTATTGGTGAGTGTGATGAAAGAGCAGAAAGAATTATTTATTGCTTTTCTGCAAAAAAGCGGAACAACATTCTCGTTACTGGGAGAAGTAACTGAAAAAGATGTAAAAATTGACGGAGAAAACTGGGGAAGCATTAGCCAGTGGAGAGAAAAATATGAAAACGCCATTGGAAATTTAATGAGTGGCACAGAGAGCGAAGGGGCATTGCTGGCGATATAGGTCAACAACTGTTTCACTATTGCAATCAGCGGCCATTAGAGCCTGTTTATTGCGCACATATCTTTTGAATAAAATAACCAGAACCATACGAATGAAAAAAATCACCATCATTGGCGGCGGAAACCTGGGTACTGCCATTGCCGAAGGTCTTATTAAAAGCAAATTCTGCAAAGCCACGGATATTACTATTACCAAGAGAAATATTTCCACTTTAAAAGAACTGGCTGCAAAAGGGGTAAAGATCAGCAGCGATAATGCCGCGGCTGTAAAAGATGCACAATTGCTGATACTGGCCGTAAAACCCTTCCAGGTAAAAGAAGTGCTGGATGGCCTTAAAAAAAATCTTGGCACAAAACAAATACTGGTTTCAGTTATAACAGGTGTTACGGTGTCGGACCTTAATGAAATCATAAAAAAGAAATTACCTGTTTTTCGTGCCATGCCCAATACGGCCATTGCCATACAGGAAAGTATGACCTGTTTAAGTTATGCCAATGCATCATCCTCAGATATTGAAACTGTTTCCAGCCTGTTCAGTACACTAGGAAAAGTAACGGTGATAGATGAAAAACTGATGGATGCGGCCACTGTGCTGGGCGCCTGCGGCACAGCCTATGCCATGCGTTATATACGTGCCAATATACAGGGCGGTATAGAAATAGGCTTCGATTCTAAAACTGCCAACCTTATTGCTGCACAAACTGTAAAAGGCGCTGCAGAACTGTTATTGCAAAAGGGTACGCATCCCGAACAGGAAATAGATAAGGTTACCACACCCAAAGGCTGCACCATTGCGGGCCTCAATGAAATGGAACACCAGGGTTTTAGTTCTTCATTGATTCGGGGCATAACGGCGAGTTATAATAAGATACTGAAGGATTGATTTTTTACCGCAGAGAAAGGGGAGCGCAGTGTAAGCGCAGGGAAATTTCTTTTGCTCTGCTGTAGAAAAATAGTGCCGAGAAAATCAGGCGCTGATCATCTGTAGAAAATCTCAGCGATCTCTCTTTTTCTCTTTTCTCTGCGGTAAAACAAGAATGCCTAACTTTGCTCTTCAAACCCCTCCTTAAACATTTTACAATGAAGAAGCTATTCCTTTTACTGCTGCTGGCAGTGAATACTATTACCTTTGCACAAACAAAAAGCAAACATCCGGCATGGATCATGCAGGGTAATATTTACGAAGTAAACATCCGCCAATATACAAATGAAGGCACGTTCAATGCTTTTGCAAAACACTTGCCAAGATTAAAAAATATGGGTGTGCAAACACTCTGGTTCATGCCCATTAACCCCATTAGCGTTACCGACCGCAAAGGAACTTTGGGAAGCTATTATGCCGTTTCCGATTATACAACCGTGAACCCTGAGTTTGGTACACTTGCAGATTGGAAAAAACTGGTGAGTAAGATTCATGCCATGGGCATGAAAGTGATCATCGACTGGGTGCCAAACCACAGCGGGGCCGATCACCGTTGGCTTAACACTAACCCGGATTTTTATGTGAGAGACAGTACCGGTAAAGCCATTTCTCCATTCGACTGGACAGATGTGCGTAAACTCAATTACGATAACAGGCAGCTGCAGGACAGTATGATTTCTACCATGAAATACTGGATTCAAAAAACAGATATTGATGGTTACCGCTGCGATGTGGCCGGCGATGTACCGGAAAGTTTCTGGAGGCGCTGCATCAGGGACCTGAACCGAACAAAGAAAAATATTTTCATGCTGGCTGAGAGTGACAAGGATTTTTTGCACCGCAGCGGATTTGATGCCACTTATCCCTGGGAAATGTTTCAGATGATGAAGAAAGTAGCGGCTGGTGAAAGACCGGCATTTGCACTCGACAGTGTGTGGAATCATTATAATAAGATATATCCCGCAGATGGACTGTTCCTGTATTTTACCAGTAACCACGATGAAAACAGCTGGAACAAATCAGACTTTGCCACTTTTCCAGGCGCTATACATGCACCTTTTGCAGTGTTTACTCAAACAACGGACAGGAGTATACCGCTCATCTACAGCGGGCAGGAAGAACCGGTGCTGCGCTCCATCCAGTTTTTTGAAAAAGACCCCATGGGCTTTAAAAATTATAAAAGAGCAGCATTCTATAAAACCCTGCTGGACCTGCGCAAAAGAAACCCCGCGTTAAGCGGCGATGCGTCTTTTGAAAAACTTAACCTGGGAAATAGAAATGCGCTGTATGCCTATACCCGCCAAAAAGACAGCAGCAAAGTATTGGTTCTTCTCAATCTTTCGGCCAAAAGCCAGTCAATAAACATAGGCAATAACCTGGCAGGAAATGTGTACAATGTTTTTAAGAGAAAAGCAGAAACATTGCCGGCAGGCAAAAAAACAATACCTGCATGGGGTTATGAAGTGTATGAGTATAAGAAATGAATATTTAACAATGGCTTTTTTTATTGACGAAGTGATCAGTTAAGATCCGGGTCGTCAAATTCATCATTGTCGTGGCTGCCTAAGTTCAGCATACTTCCCATCAAATCTTTAAACTCAATTTTTCCTTCAACTATTTTTTTGCTGATGAGGGAGTAAGCTGCCAATCCATGCAGCACCAGTTCCATGAGCAAGGCATGTTCCTTTTCCGATGGCGCATTAAAATATTTTCTTACCAGCGCATCCAGGCCGCTTACTTTGTAAAGCTGCTGCATTTTATCGGCATCCTTTAATTCTGCTATAATGCTGAGCGAATTACCCGCATCAAACCAGTTGATGACCGCTTTGTACGGATTTTCTTTTTCCTGCGTGCCGCCTTTGCGTTTCTTAAACGTTTCGGGCCCCGGAAAATACTGGGCAAATTGTGTACGGATGGCTTTTTCGAGCAAATTATAGGCAACCTGGTAAGGGCCTTCCTGTTCGCCTTCGTACAGCAATTCTATTTTTCCGGTAATGGAAGGAATGATACCCTGCAGGTCGCTCAGCCACACGATTGTATTTTTTTCGCCGTTGATGATGGCCCTGCGTTCTGCTGCGCTCACGGCATTTTCGTAAGCGGCAATGGTTAACCGTGCACTCACCCCGCTTTTTTTATCCACCAGTTCGCTGTCCCTGGCTTCAAAAGAAACCTGTTCTATTAACCGTTTTATAAGATCGCTTACCTGTACCAATGCTGTTTGTTCGGCCTTTACAGATGCTTCCTGTTCAGTGATGCTTAAAGCCGTTTCTATTGTTTTTGGATAATGTGTAAGTATCTGGCTTTGGATACGGTCTTTGAGCGGGGTAACAATGCTGCCGCGGTTGGTATAATCTTCGGGGTTGGCTGTAAACACAAACAGTACATCCAGCGGCAGGCGCAATTTAAAGCCCCGTATCTGCAGATCGCCTTCTTCTAAAATATTGAAAAGTGATACCTGTATGCGTGCCTGCAGATCGGGCAGTTCGTTTATAACAAAGATGCTGCGGTTGCAACGGGGTACAATGCCATAGTGTAATACCCGTTCATCATTTAAACTGTATTTATGGTTGGCTGCTTTAATGGGGTCAATATCGCCAATAAGATCGGCCACGCTTACATCGGGCGTGGCCAGTTTTTCTCCGTAGCGCTGGCTGCGGTGCAGCCATGCAATGGGCGTATCATCGCCATTTTGCGCCAGTAGGTCCATTGCATATTTTGAAATGGGATGAAAAGGGTCATCATTTACCTCGCTGCCTTCCACTACCGGAATATATTCATCAAGCAGCGAAAGCATCTGCCGGGCCATACGGGTTTTTGCCTGGCCTCTTAATCCTAAAAAGAGAATATTATGCCTGCTCAGGAGTGCCCTTTCCGTATCGGGGATCACCGTGTCTTCGTAACCCATAATGCCCGGAAACGGATTTTCCTTTGCACGCATTTTTTTGATGAGGTTATCGCGTACTTCGTCTTTGATCTGTTTTGAAACATAGCTACTTTTCTTAAGCTCGCCGAATGTTTTTATTTTTTCAATGTTCATATTTGTTGTTCATTTCCACGGCTGCATATTTTGCCATTTTAATATTTTAGCATTGGCATTCTGTACAATTTGCACATCTGCATATTTCGTCATTGGCATATTATTCAATTATCACATCATCAAATTAATATACGGTCTTTCTCTTTCCGCTTTCAAAATCCTTAAAAATAAATGACCCCAATTTATCGAGTGAAGCAAAAAAGGCTTTGCCATTATTTGTTTCGGTAAATTCCTGTACAAATTTTTGTAACCAGGGGTCGCTGGCTATCATAAAAGTAGTGATAGGGACCTTTAATTTTTTACACTGGGTGGCCAGGCTCATACAGCGGTTCAGTATTTTTCTGTCGGCGCCAAAACTGTTTTTATAATACTTTCCGTTAATTTTTAAACAAGTGGGTTTGCCATCTGTTATCATAAAGATCTGTTTGTTTGGGTTTCGCCTGCGGCGCAAAATATCCATAGCCAATTCGAGCCCGGCTACAGTGTTGGTATGATAAGGCCCTGCCTGCAGGTAAGGAAGGTCTTTTACGTCAATGGTCCAGGCATCATTTCCAAACACCACAATGTCGAGCGTGTCTTTGGGGTATTTTGTCTGGATAAGTTCGCTTAATGCCATGGCCACTTTTTTGGCCGGGGTAATGCGGTCTTCGCCATACAGGATCATGGAGTGAGAAATATCGATCATGAGTACGGTGGAAGTTTGTGCCTTAAAATCTGTTTCCCTTATTTCCAGGTCTGTTTCCTGCATATGGAAGCTGTCGATGCCATGGTTGATCTGTGCATTGCGGATGCTGCCGGTAAAATCGATCTGTTCCATGGTATCGCCAAAACGGTAAGGCCTTGTTTCGGGGTTTATTTCATCTCCCCCGCCGGGCTTAAAGGTTTGGTGATTTCCCTGCTTTGATTTTTTTAGTTTCCCAAATATTTCTTCCAGGCTTTTTTTACGGATGCCCTGTTCTGTTTTGGATGTGATCTTTATTTCTCCTGCCTGGTTATCGTCTTTGATATATCCTTTTTCCCTGAGTTCTTCTAAAAAATCGCCCATACCATAATCGTCGCCGGTTAATTTATATTCTTTGTCGAGTTCATTGAGCCACTGCATGGCTTCGGTAAAATCGCCATTGGTATAGGTGAGTAATTGCAACAGCAGGTCGAGCAGTTCATCGAACTTGCTTTTTGCATTTTCTGCAGGATCGTATTTAGAAAAATTAAAACCTGTCATTTTATATCACTGTCTTGCAATTTACACAAAACCCCCTGCCTTACTGTAAATGTTTTGTAAAATAAAAAACCCCGGTTACCCGGGGCGTTTTGTTATTTTTTCCTGGTAAAGGTTCCTTCCATGAATTTCATCTCCTTGCCATCCATGCCTGCTCCGTACATGGTCATTACATAATTGTCGTTGTCAGTCATTTTCATTTCTTCCCTTATATCTGTTTCTTTATGGGTAATGGGGTCGGTTTGTTTTCCTTTCAGGCGAAGTGTTTTGCTTTCCTCGTCATATGTACCTTCCATTTTAATGATACCTGTTCCCATATTGTCGATCCAGGTGCTTACAAATACTTTTCTGCCATTGTCATAGCCCATTATACTCATACCCTCAAAAGGCATGCCCATCATGTTGCTGCTGAAATTTCCAATAAAGTAGCGGCCACCCATTGCAGATGTTTGCACATTGGTTGCTTTTTCTTTTGAAGGAGGTGCAGAAGGGTCCATCCAGGTGAGTACTACTCCTTCCCAGGTACCATTCATTCCTTCCATCCACTTGTGCATTTCAGCCGGGCTCGAAAATTCCATCCAGGCTTTCATCATTTCATCCTGGCTGGGCATTTCCTTTTTTTCTGCCTTATCAGGCATGGGTGTTTTTTCTCCTTTATCTCCCTTATTACCGGCTTGTTCTGTTACTTGCTTTGCCGGGGTCTTTGCTTTTGCTTTTTTAGCTTGAGAAAATGAGTTGCCGGATGAAAGCAGGAATAACACTCCCATTCCGCAGGCGATCAATATTTTTTTCATGATAATTTTTTTAGGGGGATAAGTTACAGGTATTCATTAAATCTAAAAAATAAATTATATGGCTGGTTGTGTTTGCAAAAGTTAAAGGCTATATCTTTAAAAATCAATCAGTAAAAAATGGGAAATCATAAACTCGATCAGGATTTTTGGAACCAGCGCTATATCAACAGAGATACCGGTTGGGATATTGGGGATGTTTCATTGCCCCTGAAAGAATATTTTGAACAGCTCGCAAATAAAGACATTTCTGTTCTTTTGCCTGGTTGCGGCAACGCACATGAAGCCGCCTGGCTTTTGCAAAACGGGTTTACGGATATTACCCTCGTTGATATCTCCCCACAACTGGTGCAAAACCTCAGCGAAAGTTTGGCTGCGTATAACGGAAAACAGGTACAAATTATTTGTGCCGATTTTTTCGAAATTACCGGTGCATATGATCTCATCATTGAGCAAACATTTTTTTGTGCGTTGAACCCATCCCTGAGGCAGAAGTACGCAGATAAAATGTACAGTTTATTAAAAGCCGGGGGAAAACTGGCCGGGGTCTTTTTTAACAGAGACTTTGAAGGGGGGCCGCCATTTGGTGGCAGCAAGGAGGAGTATGAGGAAATCTTTTCAAAAAAATTTGATATCCAAACAATGCAGCCTTGTTATAACTCTATCAGTGCCAGGGCCGGCACCGAACTTTTTGTGATCATGTCCAAAAAATGAGCTGAACATTTCTTAACCTGAAAATGAAGACAGGTTTAGTACATTACAAAGAAACGGTAAAGAACATGGAAAATTTGAGAAAAATACCTGTGCGAAAAACAATTGCACTGGTTGCGCACGATCATAAAAAAGCGGAACTGATAGAATGGGCTGTTTACAATAAAACTTACCTGGCCCGCCATAACCTGATTGCCACGGGAACCACGGGCAGGATGCTCGAGGAAGAACTGGACCGCCCTGTAAAAAAAATGCTCAGCGGCCCGCTTGGTGGCGACCAGCAGATAGGCGCCATGATCGCCGAAGGGAAAATTGATATCCTCATATTTTTTTGGGACCCTATGGAAGCCCAGCCACACGATAGTGATGTAAAGGCACTGCTCCGCCTTGGTGTGGCCTGGAATATTTTGCTGGCCTGCGACAGGGCTACGGCCGACTTCATCATTACTTCCCCGCTGATGAACGATGAGTATAACAGTATCATACCCAATTATAAATCATACCTGCACAGGGCAGTAAAATAGTTGCTTTCTCTTTGTTACCGGCACCCGAATGAAGGCGCCGGGCAGCGAATCATGTTAAAACCTGATATGTATCATTTCCTGAAGCTGAAATAGTTGCCAACTTAGTGCCTCGAAAAATCAACTAATTATGGCTACTAAATCAAGAGGTAAGAAATACGTTTATTTCTTTGGCGGCGGTAAAGCCGATGGTAACGAAAGCATGAAAAACCTGTTGGGCGGAAAAGGTGCAAACCTGGCCGAAATGGCGGGGCATCCAAAACTTAAACTGCCGGTTCCACCCGGGTTTACCATTACTACTGAAGTTTGTACTTATTATTATACTAATGGTAAAAAATATCCTGCCATTATGCAAAAGCAAATTGAGCAGTCTTTGGCCAATATTGAAAAGATCATGGGCAAAAAATTTGGCGATGAAAAATCTCCTTTGCTTTTATCTGTTCGCTCAGGCGCCCGCAGGTCGATGCCCGGTATGATGGAAACCGTGCTGAATGTGGGCCTTACGGAAAAAACGATCAAAGGACTTATTGAATCAACAGGCGATGAACGTTTTGCCTACGATGCTTACCGCAGGATTATTACGATGTATGCCGATGTGGTAATGGAAAAAGCCGGAGGACTGGAACCTGCAAAAGGTAAAGGCATCCGCAAGCTCATGGATGAACTGCTGAGCGAAACAAAGTCAAAAAATGGGTATAAAAGCGATACAGAGCTTACGGTTGCTCAGTTGAAAGACCTTGTTAAGGAATATAAATCCCTGATAAAAAAATACCTGAAATCCGAATTTCCGGAAGATCCATGGAAGCAGCTGATGGGTGGCATTGGTGCTGTTTTCAGCAGCTGGAACGGAAAACGTGCCATTGAATACCGCCGCATAGAAAGGATACCCGATGAGTGGGGTACAGCCGTTAACGTTCAGGCCATGGTATTTGGAAACATGGGAGAAGACAGTTGCACCGGCGTGGCATTTACCCGAAATCCCGGAACCGGTGAAAATAAATTTTACGGCGAATACCTCATCAACGCCCAGGGCGAAGATGTGGTGGCCGGTATACGCACCCCAGCCCCTGTAAACGAATATTCGAAAAATGATCAGAGCAAACATTTCGTAACCCTTGAGAAAGCTATGCCTAAACTGTACAGGGAACTGTATGGTTACCAGCAGCGCCTCGAAAAACATTATCACGATATGCAGGACATAGAGTTTACCATTGAAAAAGGTAAACTCTATATGCTGCAGTGCCGTGTGGGCAAACGCAATGGGGTGGCAGCGGTAAGGATGGCCACCGAAATGTACAAGCAGAAAATGATCGATATTAAAACCGCTATCATGCGGGTACACCCAAACCAGCTGGTGGAACTGCTGCTGCCGATGCTTGATCCAAAAGCAGAGTTAACCACAGCTGTTATTGCAAAAGGATTGCCTGCCGGACCCGGTGGCGCAAAAGGCCGGGTGGTATTTTCCAGTGCCGATGCGGTGGCTTGGGCTGCAAAAGGAGAAAAAGTGATCCTGGTCCGCGAAGAAACATCTCCCGAAGATGTGGATGGTATGCACAAAGCGCAGGCCATATTGACTACCAAAGGTGGTATGACCTCTCATGCGGCCCTTGTGGCACGCGGATGGGGCAAATGCTGTATTGTAGGTTGTGGCGATATTGAGATACATGATGAAGGGAAATTATTTAAAGCAAAGAATGGCGAAACCATTAAGGAGGGCGACTGGATCAGCCTTAACGGAACAAAAGGATTGGTTTATGAAGGTTCAATGCCATTGGTGGATATCGATATCAAGAAAAACCAGAGTTACAAGGACCTGATGCTGCTTGTTGATAAAACAAAACAAATAGGGGTACGGGCCAATGCCGAAACACCCGAAGATGCATTGCAGGCTGTTAAGTTTGGTGCAGAAGGTATTGGTTTGTTCCGTACAGAACATATGTTTTACGGCGAAGGCAGCGAAGAGCCGTTATTCCAGCTCCGCAAAATGATCGTGAGTAAAACAGAAAAAGAAAGAAGAGAGGCACTCAGTGGTTTATTTAAATATGTAAAAAAAGATGTAAAGGATACATTGAAAGTGATGAACGGGCACCCGGTAACCATCCGCCTGCTGGATCCCCCATTGCATGAATTTGTGCCGCATGATAAAGAAAAACTCAAGCAGCTGAGTAAAGAACTCGGCATCAGCATGGGTATGCTCAACAGGCGTGTACTTGCGCTGCACGAAAATAACCCGATGCTCGGGCACCGCGGCGTAAGACTGGGTATCAGCTATCCTGAAATTACAGAAATGCAGGTGCGTGCTATTTTTGAGGCTACAGCAGAATTAATAAAGGCCGGTAAAAAAGCCATGCCCGAAATAATGATTCCGGTTACAGTTATTTCGCACGAACTGCGCCATCAGAAATTAATTGTAGACAGGGTGTACAAAGAAGTATGCGAAAAAATGAAGATGAAGAAAATACCCTATCTGTACGGAACAATGATAGAAACGCCCCGTGCAGCATTGCGTGCAGAATTTATGGCAAATGTGGCCGACTTCTTCAGCTTTGGTACCAACGACCTCACGCAAATGAGTTTTGGTTTCAGCAGGGATGATATTGGCGGCTTTTTACCAAAGTATCTCGATCTTAAAATACTGCCCGATGATCCTTTTCAAACCATCGACCAGGAAGGTATTGGCCAACTGATCCAGGCTGGTACAGAAAGGGGAAGAAAAAATAAAAAGGACCTGAAAGTTGGGATTTGCGGCGAACATGGCGGCGACCCGGAAAGTGTGAAGTTTTGTCACCGCATTGGGATGAACTATGTGAGCTGTTCACCTTTCAGGGTTCCAATAGCCAGGTTGGCAGCAGCACAGGCAGCATTGGAAAACCCAAGGAAGAAGAAGTGATCTTTTACAGGTGTCAGCTTTTTAAAAGCTGACACCTGTAAAAAATTAAATCCTGTATCTGTAGCTGCATTAGTATTTTACAGCAGATACAATATCACAATGGCCGACGGTTTTAAAGCCGGCGGCTTTTTATTGGAGTATGATCAGAAAAATTTAGCCACAAAAAATGCTGCCATTGCAGTGAGTATTCCGGTTATGATGGCTCTTAATGCAGAATAAAGTGGATTGCCGCCGTTTAATTTTCCTTTTAAAAAACCAACAGAGATCAGCAGCAGGCCAGTTATACAGGAGGAGACCAGGAGTGCTTGCTTTGTATCGTCAATAAAGAAATAGGGTGCTACTGAAATTATACCTCCAAGCATATAAGCAATCATGATAATAATGCCATTTTTTGATGGTGTCATTATTTCTTCTTCATTTCCAACCAGGGATGCAAGCGTATCATGATCCTGCTCAATGGCTTTTATGGCTTGCTGCTGAAAATCTTTGTCTAACCCAATGTTTTCCAGGATATTCAATGATTTTTCCAGTGAACCTTCATCCGGATGATGGTGCTTGGGTTCATCCTTTTGCGAAAAGTACCCTCCAATTCCCATGGTAATGCCCCCGGCAACAGCCGATATCAATCCGGCAGCAAGTATCAACTGCCGGCTGCTGTCTGCCGATGCCAGCCCGGTGGCCAGTGCAAAGGGAATGATAAGGCCATCGCTCATGCCAATAATAATATCTCTTGCTATAGTGTTATCAGCCGGATCTTGCTTGGGCATTTATTTTTTTTGGTAAAGTTAACAGATGCTGTTCATTTAAACTTTTTGGTTTCTTTAAGAACCGACCCTGTTAATTTATCGTAGATTAGCATAAATGAAAACAACTTCTTTCATCTTTGTATGCATGGTTTTTGGGCTTGCATCCTGTGCACAACAGCAGGCTGCCGAAAAAACAGCAAAAACACAACAAATGCAAAATCTAACAGTAAAAAAAGACAGCAGCCAGTGGAATGAACTGACGCCGCAGGAATCGAGGGTTATTGTTAACAAAGGAACCGAATACCCCGGTACCGGCGAATTGCTCAGCAATAAACAAAAAGGAACTTATATCTGCCGACGTTGCAATGCCCCGCTTTACCGTTCAGAATCTAAATTCGACAGCCATTGCGGCTGGCCCAGTTTTGATGATGAAATACCCGGAGCTGTAAAACGATACCCCGATGTGGATGGAGAAAGAGTGGAAATTGTTTGTGCCAACTGCGACGGACATTTGGGGCATGTTTTTTTGGGTGAAGGGTTTACCAAAAAAAATACCCGGCATTGTGTAAATTCCATTTCAATGAAATTTGTGGCAGATTAATTTTTGCCTGTAGGAACACGCCTGTAGGAACACGCCTCGAGGCGTGTTCCTACAGGCGTTAAAAAAACAGTCGGCAGATGGATTACTGCCGACTGTTTTTATTGCACTATCCATCTATCACGCCACCGCATTATGGTATCTTTCGGCCACCAC
>JBATOU010000063.1:0-7041 GCA_049291115.1 Ferruginibacter sp. | reverse complement strand
ACAACATCGTATTGCTAACATTGGGGCGACAGCAAGTCAATCAGCTTCAGTAATTCTGTTAAACTGCGTATCTTCAACTGAGCTGACAAGCTATAAGCCCCAACGTCAGCAATACTTCGACGTTGGCTGCAACCCAAAAAGACGTTCAAGTTTAGAAAGTTTCTAATGATTAATTTTTTCAAAAATATTTTTTGTAGACAACCGCAAACAGACGAGAAAATTCATTTTCCAAAGGATTGGAATTTTACAATTTCTGACTTAATGGAAGAAATGAAAAATGGGACAAGAAAAGAAATCCGTGAGCCTGAAATGACTTGGGCAAGAGAATATGAAAAAAGTTTGATTCCATCACACTATAGATTTCCTGAAAAAGGAGATTTATATATAACAAAATTCGACCAAGAAGTTGAGTTTATAACAAATTGGTCAGCACCTTACACAGGTGGCGGGACAACAAAACTTTTTAAAGGAGAACAAATTTGGGTTACATCAAATCCAATTGACAAGAAACCAATTGGCGTTTATTTGGAAGCAGTAAAGTATGACGAATTAGAAGAAAGAATAGTAAGTCAAAGTGACAGAAGCTCATTTAAATATGGTGGTTTTTCATTTTCAATTAGCACAAAAGTTTTAAATGAAAATTTTGACCTGCTACAAACTGACTATTACAAAGAATAAAACTGCTTCCAAAATGGGTATGCAGCTAACATGGGGCTTGCTGCTACTGCTGGCGGACGGAATAACAATCAGCATTTGTACATCTATCAGCTAATATCGGGCAGACAGGGTGCTAATGAGCATTTTGTTGTAAATTCATCATCAATTTATTAATCGGCTTCAGTTGCCGGGCTGGACAAGCATAAAATTCCAGCACAGCAGCAAGCCCTGTACGTTGGGCGACATGCAAATCAACCTCACATCTTTTAAAATTTGAAAACTCTTCAACTACTCTTTTTCCTATTTGCAAACACTATTTGCGCTGCACAAAAAAAAATAAATTTAAATGTTGAGTTTGAAAAACAAATTCCTTTGAATTCAATATCTTATTCAATTGATAATGGACAATATAAAATTTACTCAAGTGACAAACCAAAAAATCATGTACTACATTTAACAGAACCGTATTACTCGGAATTCGCGACTATTTTCATTGAATACTCCGATAGCTCTGGCTCATTTACAAGTCACAGATTTTTTGTAAATAATCATAAAGCCAGTATTTATTTTTATCACAATACTAAAAAGTCGTCCATTCCCTCTAAACAATTTATAAGCCATTATGCTTATCAAACTGATGATACTGTCCAAAATATGCGCCTAAAAGGCTTATTGAACTTTACTAAAAAAGAATTTGAAGATTATGGGAAATTTTGGAGCAAAAATAGTAATCCTGACTCCTGGAATGACTCAATCACAGATTTAAGCAGGCAGCTCCTTAAAACAAAAAATGAAAAAATAATAGAATATTTAAGAGGGCATCCAAATGACTATTTTTCATTTTGGTATTTCAAAGACCAAATAATTACTGCAAGCCTGTATTTTTTTTCGAAAGATACAAATTACCTAAAACATTTGTTAAATACCTTTACTCATATATTTCCGAAGAAAAGTAGTACTAGTTTAGAAAGAAGTGCAGTTATAAATAAGCTTCAAGCAGCGATAAATCCTCCATGTGCAAATCAGATAGCAATTCCAATAAAATCTAAAGATACGTCCGGGAAATTCTTGACACTCAGTGAATTCAGAGGTAAGTATGTGCTTTTAGATTTTTGGGCAAGCTGGTGTAAACCATGTCGTGAAAACAATTCTGTCCTGAAAGAACTTTACGAAAAGTACAGTAGGGCAAAGATTGAGATTATAAGTATATCGGGAGATACAAAACACAAGGACTGGAAAAAAGCGATAGATAATGAAAAAATGAACTGGAAAAATATCAGCGATTTGAAAGGCTACGAAGGTCCAGTCTTTACACAATATGCAATAGATGCTGTTCCAACTTATATACTTATTAATCCAGAAGGCAAAATAGTTTTCCGTTATGTAAATGAAATTGAAAATGTAAAGCAGATATTACAGGACATTTTTAAAGAATAGTAAAGCACGACGCCCAACATGGGGCTTGCTGCTACTGCTGGCGGACGGAACAACAATCAGCATTTGCACTACTGTCAGCTAATATTGGGCTTGACCGGTTCTAATGAGCATTTTATTGTAAATTCATCATCAAATTATTAATCGGCTTCAGTTGCCGGGCTGGACAAACATGAAATTCCAGCACAGCAGCAAGCCCTGTACGTTGTGTGTAATGCTTCTTGAGACCTCCCAACATGAGCTACATTGACCATATCACAGAATTTTTATTTGATGAGAACAGACGACTCTCATCTAAAGCAGCAGTTGTTGTTTTTGCAATAATTGCAATTTTCGTAGTAGACAACGTATTAGGGTTCTCTTATTATTTTAGTAACAACAAAAAAATTGAACAAGTACAAAAGCTAAACTCAATTATTCAAGACACAACTAGCGACAGCACTACAAAAACATTTGCGAAAGAGCTCCGTACGGAAATAATAGACAGAAAAAACGTATTTTATCAAGCAGCATCATTTTTTAGAAATATCAGATGGACAAACTCAAAAAAACAAACAACACCAGTTCAGACACAACCCAGCGACAATAAAAACCTCATTTCCAAAAGTAATTTTTGGTTTCATTTAACAGCAGGTGGACTTTGGTATCTGCTTGCTGTTTTAATGATACCAGTTATAGTATTTACTGACAAGAAAACATCTTTGCCTCAAAGAATTGCTACGGGAATTTTTGCCACAGCATTATTCTTCGGATTCGGATGGTTATTCTATTGGCTTTGCAGCTTAATACCACAAATTACAAGCACAACGTGGATATGGAACTATATTATTAATTTCATCTTGCAACTACTCTTCGTTGGCTTACTTGTTGCAGCAGGAGAAAAGAAAAAATAGCACTACACACAACATTGGGTTTTGCACAAGTGTGGCTTGACAAACAAACTTCAGCAGCAGTAAAAAGCCAAACTTTGGTTCGGGGCTTGACCGGTCAAATTCAGCTTTTGTGCTTAAATTCATCATCACAAATAAAATCAGCAGCGGCACCCGGCGGACGGAATACTAATTCCACACAAGCGCAAAGCCCTGTACGTTGGCTGCAATTTGCGACAGCATCAAAATCAAACTTTCCACTAATTCACACTTGTTAATAACTGTGTAAGAATATTTCAAAATGATAAAATAAATTTGCTAATTATTTTATCACAATAAAACTAAATTTTATGGCATCTAAAAATGACGCTCCTGGAATGAAGGGCGACAGAAGTAGAAACCAAGATGGTCAGTTGAGGGACAAACGAGATGATACCCACATGGGGACAATTGAAAAGCAGTACAACAGAGACTTCGGCGTACGAAGCGACAAAGAGCTTGGAAATTTCCTCAAAGAGAATGGGATTAACTCACTAAATGACCTCATTCATAGTGACCTTGGTAAGAAGTAATTTACGATGAACTTTATATCAAGTTTGTCTAAATCAACTTCCGATTTCTTCTAACAACTGGCATAATTTAACTTTGTGTCAGTTGTTTCTTATGTAACTTTTAAAAAGCAGCAATAATGAAAGTAGAAGTTTTTAGTATTAATACTCCAGCAAGTTTATTTGATAAAGTTAAAACAGATATTGTTGACAAAAAAATAAAGACTTGGAGTATCGTAAAAGATGCAAACAACAATGAATATTTGACACATAATCCTGAACAGTGGTTCAAAAAGGCACTTTTAAAACCTTCTACAGCAAGTAATCCCAATCGACTAATATTGACAGTGACATGGTATACAAATCAAGAACCTACTGAATACATTAAAGGTTTGTACATAGGAAGATTCACAGAAGAACTTCTTGAGCATTACAGAAAAGACTTTAGCAAATTGGAAACTTTTGTTTAGACAATAGCATCCTTTTACAAAAAACTGCAGCCAACATGGGGTTTTGCGCAAGTGTGGCAGGACAAACAAACTTCGGCAGCGGTACAAAGCCAAACAGCGGTTATCGGCTGGACGGATAAAATTGGGCATTTTTACTTAAATTCATCATCAGAAACTAAATCAGCAGTGGCCTGGCGGACGGAATACTAATTCCACACAAGCGCAAAGCCCTGTACGTTGGCTGAAATGTTTAATGAAGCACTCTACTAATAAAAATAATATATGGATAAAACATTTATAATATCGTATGATTTGGCAGAAGGAAGCGGCTCAGAATATCAAGAACTAATACAGGCTATTAAAGCATATGGAACTTGGGCTCATGTAACAAAATCAACATGGGCGATTGTGACAGATGCAAAAGCTAGTGAAGTCAGAGACCATCTAATAAGTTTTTTACCGGACGGAAGCCGATTATTCGTTATTAAATCAGGTTCTGTTGCCGCTTGGAGAAATCCAATCTGTAGATCTGAATGGTTAAAAAAACATCTTTAAATCTCAAAGCATGGAAAATAAAAATCAAAACATTCCAACAGACTCTGAGGTTTCAAATGGTCAGGTCGTTGAAAGTACAAGTAAAGACCCCAAAAACACTACTGGAGAAAAGGCAACAACAATTCGAAGGGCAAGAGTAGACTCGTTGGTAATTTATGAAGTAAGTGAAGGAGAACTTGAAACAATAGAAAGAGGTTCACCTAATTCCACTTTTTTAAATTTTGCAATCTTTCTTATTTCAATATTTGCTTCCTTCTTAGTTGCAATATTAACCTGCGACTTTAAAGAAAAAGACAAGTTGTTTTATATATTTATAATCGTTTGTACAATAAGCGGAATAATAGGGATCTTGTTATTAATACTCTGGCTTCGGACAAAAAACGATGTTGACGAAGTAATAAAAAAAATTAAAGAAAGGATTATCGAATAACACTTCAGCCAACAAAAGTATTTGCAAAAGCAGGGCTGGACAATGTAACATCAGCTATTTGCAAGCATCAGCAGCAGTTCGGGCTCGACGTTCAATGTTCAGCTTTAGTTTTTAACTTCAACAAAATATTTTCAAATGGGCATTTGTACCGGGCTGGACGTTTAATGAATTCCCTGCCTTCGCAAATACTCGAACGTTAGCTGTAACTCCAATGGGACTCGACATTCACATATCAACAGACAAAGACAAAGAGGTTTATTCTATAGATTTTTACCGCAAAGAAAATGACCTTAGGTATAAAATGAGCTTGAGTAGAGAGTTCTGTAATCTCATGTGCCGACAACACGTTTCAACAGGAACTACAGAGTTTAATCAAATAGCGGAACTTACTGACGTTGACATTGAGCCAATTTTTGAAATGGAAAAGTATTGGGACGACGAAAGTGCGGAGCATCAAATTTCTTTTGGTGAGACGGAGGAAGATAAAGTAAGGATATCTAATAAAATCCAGTCAGACAGAGAAAGTTTAAAAGGTAATATTGACAAAGTATATAATTGCATAACTACTTTGGTGGACAGACTTTCAACCTTTGCTGACCTTGAGAAAAAGATAATTGCACACGGAAATGACACAATTGGTATTGGGTACTACTTTTCAAATTTTAATGACGACAAAGGTGATGGCTATATTAGAAATAACTTTGGGCAAGATCTGCGTAACTTCAAACGCTTTCTTGAATATGCAAAATCAAAGGGAGCAGCGACAGTTTACTTTAATTACGGTTGACAAGGAGTATACAGCTAACATGGGGCTTGCTGCTACTGCTGGCGGACGGAACAACAATCAGCATTTGTACTACTATCAGCTAATATCGGGCGGACAGGGTGCTAATGAGCATTTTTTTTGTAAATTCATCATCAAATTCTTAATCAGCTTCAGTTGCCGGGCTGGACAAGCATGAATTCCAGCACAGCAGCAAGCCCTGTACGTTGGTGGTCATGCCATTGGACACATTCCATACATCAACAGCATTTGCCCAGACCCCTTTTTTTTCGTAAATTCGTCAAGTGAAAAAACAGAAAAATACGGGACTCGATTTTATAATTGATGAACTCACGAATTCCATCCAAAATGTCGTGACTGGGGACAGTTTTGCAACAGATATTTCGCTTGTTAACACTTCTGACTTAAAGTCGGTTCTGAAGAAGAACAATTGGCAGTTTGACTGGAAATTAGAATTTAAGCAACCAGAGCGTGATGTTTACAAATTAACAATTGTAAATAATCAATCCGTAATACAAGGTTTCATAAGCTTAGAAATTAAATCAGACCATGTTTACATGCACCTTGTAGAAAGCGCACCTTTCAACAAAGGTAAAACGAAAGTTTATGCAGGAGTTCCAGGAAACTTAGTTGCTTTTGCCTGCAAACTCGCTTTTCAGCGTGGACATGAAGGTAATGTTTCCTTCTTTTCCAAAACACAGCTAGTGCAACATTATATTGACACTTTAGGAGCTATTCATGTTGGCGGGCGTATTATGATTATTGACACAATAGCAGCACTAAAACTTATAAATAAATATTTCCCAAATGAAAAATAAACTTAAAGAATTAGATGTAGATTTCATTGGTGGACAGCAACAGCCTATTACTAAGGAAGAAGAATTAGCAATTAGCACGTTCATACGCAAACAAAAAGAAAAAAGGCAGTTACAAGCAATTCGCAGGGCAAAAACGAAAATATCACAAAAATCTCAGCAACCTGCTTGATAAGGCACGAACCACCAACATTAGGTTTTATGCCAGTGGGCCAGACGGAATGCGTCTTTCATCTTCAGTACAAAACCAAGCAGCATAACCGGGCTTGACTTGCTCCGCTGCGTCAATTTAACTAACTTCATCATCAGTAATTCTAATGGGCTTCAGTAAGCCGGGCGGACGAAACAACAATGCCCACCTGCATAAAGCCTTGTACGTTGGCGGCAACTTATAATGACCGCACGTTAAACAAACAACCTTGACTGATTTATAAAAAATTAATTTTATATATGGCGACAATTAAAATTCAAAGGAGAAGCGAATACAACAACAGAATGAG
>JBATOU010000062.1:0-196622 GCA_049291115.1 Ferruginibacter sp. | reverse complement strand
GGAGAGGGGTTGGGGGTGAGGTCTGGGATGCCAGGGGCAGAAGTTACCGATGCAGAATGGAAGATCCTCCACAAAACCATTAAAAAAATAGACAGTGATACCGAACAGTTTTCTTATAACACGGCCGTAAGCGCCTTTATGGTTTGCTTAAATGAACTGGCCGATGCCAAATGCCACAAAAAAGAAGTGCTGGAAAAACTGCTCATCATTCTTAGTCCTTATGCGCCGCATATTACAGAAGAACTGTGGAACGCCCTGGGCAATACCGGTTCTGTACTGGATGCAGCCTATCCAAAGCTGGAAGAAAAATACCTGGTAGAATCAGAAAAGGAATACCCCATCAGTATCAACGGAAAAATGCGCACTACACTCAATATTTCCTTAAGCGCAAGCGAAGAGGAAGTAAAGGCCATGGTATTAAAAAATGATATAGTTCAAAAATGGCTCGAAGGCAAAGAACCAAAAAAGATCATTTTTGTAAAAGGAAAAATGGTTAACGTGGTGCTGTAACCAGGTCGACAACCCTTTTTTACAGTCTTTCTCACAGGAGAAAGCTCCAGGGTTGTCGACCTTTTTTACGGCTTTCTCACAAGAAAAACCTCAAAGCTTGCCGACCTTTTTCGGCAGGCTCCCGAGAAAATATCAATACCCTCATTTTTTTTAACTCCAAGGGCGCTTTGGTTTTGTGTTTCAATTAACTTTAATCCAAATATTTTCTGCATGCCGTTACCCAGAAAACTTTTGGCAAATTTTGACGAAGAAAAATTCTACCATGTGATCTGCAAAAGTATTGATGGAAGAAAATTATTTTTACATGCTGAAAACCGCCGCTACTTCCTTCAACGTTTTCATCAATTTACAAATGGCTTTATTGAAACATATGCATGGACCCTACTCGGCAATCATGCACATTTTCTTATAAGAACATTAAGTGCATCCGAAATCATCCGGCATTTAAAAAAATTACCCGCAGCAAATCTCACTTTAACACATAAAAGATTTCTAGCCAATCAATGCGACTTTCATGAATTGATTGAGCAACAGTTTAACCGGTTTTTTATAGCCTATACCCTGTCCTTTAATAAAATGCACCAGGTTTCGGGCCATTTATTTAACAGGCCTTTCAGAAGAATTGAACTGGCAGATGAGGCCCATATAACCCAGTTATATGTTTATATCCATTCAAATGTGATGAAACATGGCGTAATGAAGGATTTCAGAGAATATAAGTGGTCCTCCTACCTTTCCATTTTATCCAATAATCCCACTCATATCATGCGGTCAAAAGCGTTAGACTGGTTTGGTGGAAAAGAGCAGTTTATAAAACTACATGCAACCATGAGCCAGTATTATTACAATCATGAATTTAGCGGAGAAGATTAAGGTCGACCACCTTACAGCTTTTTTATACTTCGAGTCACTAAAATAAGGTGGTCGACCTTTTTTAGTCCTTTACAGGTAACATCTTTGTAAAAGATGTCACCTGTAAAGGTTTTATCTTCCATACCTTTGCTTTACATATGTCGCTCCCCGATTTTCATAACCGCCCTTTAATTGACCAGTTCAGCAATGTAATGGAAAAGCACGCCGGGGATTTTCACCCGGTAGTGAATTTTGCACCTGCAGCAGAACGCATCGGGCCAATCGATTTATCTAAAAACAATCCCGTCTTTTCAGAAAAAGTATTTTCTGATCTTGAACTTTTCACACGTTTTATTGAAGAAAGAAGAACCGGCTATAAATTTTTAATTGGCGGTTACCTCGAAGAAAGGGCCATGTACAAACGAAGCAAGCTCTTCAGCAATAACCTGCGCACCCTGGCCACCGACGACGATGAACCACGAAGCATCCACCTTGGTATGGATATTTGGGGTGATGCCGGCACCAATATTTATGCACCCATTGGCGGCATGATAGAAAGCTTTGCTTATAATAACAATTTTGGTGATTATGGTGCCACCATTATCCTTCAGCATCAATTAGAAACAGTTAATTTCTATACGCTTTACGGTCATCTTTCTTTAAAAGACCTGGAACATATACGGCTGGGACAGTTCATTAACAGGGGCCAGCGTTTAGCACAATTCGGTTTGCCGGAAGAAAATGGCCACTGGCCGCCACACCTGCATTTTCAGCTGATATTTGATATTGAAAACTTCGACGGCGATTATCCGGGCGTTTGTAAAAGATCGGAGCTGGAACACTACAGGTCCAACTGTCCAAACCCGGATGCCCTGTTAAAACTGAACAGGTTTTTAACATAATTACCGCAGGCTGATCAATGAACTCAGCGGGTATTTCAAATTCTGGTATCCCATCATATCGATCACCACCTTACCAACAGATATAGGGCTTTCTACACGTAACAATATACGGTTGGGGTCATCGGCAATCCAGGCATTCATTTGCTCACCGCCCTCAAAAATGGTTCCTTTAAGCAGCAATGGTTTTATTTTAAAAGCATGAAATTTACCGTAGCGGGTCTTTACTTTTTCTTTTCCCATATAACGGATATACATATGAAATATCTCATCGTCGAGAAACATATCAAAAGGGATCTTGTCGCCGGGCTTATATTTATTGAAATCAATATTACGTGAATAATAAACGGCGCTCACCACGTCCTGCATACAATCGGTGATCTTGTACACCCCCTTGGTGCTGGTGGCAGTATTTGCTTCCTGGTTAAAACTGATGTTGTTGTATATCTTATGCCCGCCTTCATCTACATTACGGATGAATTTATAAGGCAGCAGGGTTGCAGTATCGGCATAACTTTCATACCTGTCACGCACTTTAAAAAAATTATCAAAAAAAGAATAGGTTTTGCCCTCGCCAACATAGTGATAAACAGGTTTACCATTGTAGCGTTCGAGCGTGGTGGTAAAAGTTGCTTCCCCGGCGCCGATATATCCGCCCAGCGCACTGTAAAAAACTTTCATCAGCACCTTTTCTCCAGCTTTAAAAGTAGAATTACGGATACCGCATACATCGCCACCGCCACCGCCCGGGGCAACCTGCACCGGCGTAAAGCTTAAAAACAGGATGGAACCCAATACAAGTACATAAGGTTTCGTAAGGATCTTTATCATTTTTCTTTCATTATTTTAATTCCCAATATCAGTAAACTCCCGATTACAGCCGGTGTTACCAGATTTATTAACCAGATACCCAGCGAAGCAGCCTGTATACCTACAATATTGCTGCTGAACAATTGCAATACCTGCACACTAACAGCAGCTCTTACCGGTAGCTCTGTAAAGCCAATGGTTGGCGCCATTACCATTACCAGGTAAAAAACAGCCAGTAACCAAAAACACAAAACCGGCTCTATTTGCACCTGCAATACCCGCAACAGCAATAAATACTGTATAATAAACACCAGGTAGCGCAAGAACGATAAAAAAAGTATTTTCAACAACTGTTTCCGGCTAAAATCGCTCAAATGCTCCACATACTTAACAAATCTTTTAAAAACTCCGGCCCTGTTCAGCAGGTTTACCAAAAAACCGGCCCTCAAATAGAGTAATAATAAACCGATGCTCATTAAGACCGACAAATACAGTATTATGTTTAATGCCAGTCTTGGTAAGACATTATTTAACATTTCATCGCTGCCCGAAAAAAATCTTAGGTATACAAGTCCGGCAGCCCCCATTACCAGTGTAACAAAAAGCTGGCTCATGCTGCCTAAAATAGTATGAGAAATGGCTTTAACCCGGTTTTCTTCGCTAACATAGATAATTCTGCCTCCATATTCGCCTATCCTGTTTGGGGTAAGCATGGTGATACTGCAACCTGCTAACACGCTTTTAAACGCCCTTGTAAAAGAAATTTTCTCCAGCGGCGCCACCAGCAATTGCCATTTGCGTGCCTCAATACCCCAGTTGAGGATCATCATCAGTACGATCACCCAAAGCCAGGCATTGGACATGGCATCTTTTATCTGCTGCCACCTGGTTTCAAGATCGGGCTGGTTTATCACCTGGCGGTAAAGGCTCCAGCTCAAAACGATGAACAGCAGCGGCCCCAGGAACCAGTTGACTAATATTTTGATACTTTTGTTCAGATAATGCTTTATTAATTGGTAAAAATAGCGCCCTCCTTGCATAAAACATCAAAAATCATTTTAGGTATTGATCCCGGCACCGTTATCATGGGCTATGGTTTGATCAGGATCAGCGGTAAAAAAATGGAACTGATCGAAATGGGCGTACTTAAGTTTACAGCCAGGCAGGATGCATATGAACGCCTCAAAAAGATACAGGTAAAAGTGGGTGAGATCATTATGAAACACCAGCCCGACAGCTTTTCAATTGAAGCCCCTTTTTTTGGAAAAAATGTACAAAGTATGCTCAAACTCGGGCGGGCACAGGGCGTTGCCATTGCCACGGCCATGCAGGCGGGGCTTGATGTATATGAGTATTCTCCAAAAAAAATAAAGCAATCCATCACCGGAAACGGTAATGCTGATAAAGAGCAGGTATTGAAAATGCTGCAGCAGTTGCTCGGCTTCAGCGCAAAGCCAGCCAGTTTTGATGCTTCCGATGCACTGGCGGTTGCCGTGTGCCATTATTTTCAGCAGAGCGGCCCATTGGCCACCGAAGGCAAAAAAGCAAAAGACTGGAAAGAGTTTATTGCAAAAAATCCGGGGAGAATGAAGTGATTCTAAAAATATTTTAAGAATATATTTAAGAAAGATTACTGATGATCTTTTCCCGGATATCCGTCATTTCAGCAGCTTCCAATTTCATTTTCTCCCTTGTAAAATTCAAATCATCAGCGCTGTTAATAGGCACCAGGTGCATATGTGCATGCGGAACTTCGAGGCCCACCACGCTGATGCCGCAGCGCCTGCAGTTAAAAGTTTTTTCAATGGCTTTGGCAATGGGTTTGGCAAAAACAAGCATCCCTGTTAAATAATCAGCGGGCAGGTCAAACAGCTTATCCACCTCCAGTTTTGGCACTACCAGTACGTGGCCTTTTACGAGCGGGAACACATCCAAAAAAGCAATGAAATGATCGTTTTCGGCAATTTTATAAGAAGGAATTTCACCTGAAATTATTTTTGAAAAAATGGTCATGGCGTTTGAATTATGCAGCAAAGTTACACAATGAACATACAACAAAAAACCCGGCATTTACAGGCCGGGTTTTTATGAAAGCATTGAAAGATTTATACGGTTATTTCTTCGATCTTAAATTTTATTACTCCTGCAGGTACCGTTACTTCGGCCACATCGCCCACAACCTTACCCAGCAAACCGCTGCCGATTGGAGAAGTTACAGATATTTTACCGGCCTTAAGATCGGCTTCATTTTCTGACACGATCTGGTAAGTGGCCGATTTTTTCGTACTTACATTGGTTACCGTAACCTTGGTAAGTATACTCACCCGGCTGGTATCAATGGTTGATTCATCCAGTATCCTTGCCGTGGCTATTACGCCTTCCAGGTACTTGATCTTTGCCTCCAGCATACCCTGCGCTTCTTTTGCTGCATCATATTCCGCATTTTCCTTAAGATCGCCTTTTTCCCTTGCTTCTGCAATGGCCCTGCTCGCTGCCGGCCTGTCGATGGCTTTCATACTCTGCAGCTCCTGCTGCATCTTTTCGAAGGTTTCTTTTGTTACATAATTAGTTTCTGCCATAAAAATCCATTTAGCACATTAAAAAAAAATACAACGCCCCGGTTTTTGCCGAAGCGTTGCAGATACGCAAATATATCATTTATCGGAGAATTAGCCTTAAATAAAGCCTTCTTTTTCGAGTTTTTGAAGTAAACCGGTACTCATTTTATAATAAGCCTCATGGCTATAGCCGGCAATATGGGGCGTTATAAGCACATTGCCGCGTTCCAGCAGATCATTGTATATTTTTTTTTCTTCAACTGACCATGAACCTGGCTTTTCGTTTTCCAATACATCAAGTGCGGCACCGGCAATAAGGCCCTTATCAAGCGCAGCTGTAAGCGAAGCCGTTTTAACCACTTTACCCCGGCTGGTATTAATGAACCAGGGTTTCTGTTCCAGCATTTCAAAAAATTCCTGGTTTGCCATGTACATTGTTTCGGCCGTAAGCGGCAGGTGAAAACTGATCACATCGGCATACCTGCAAAGCTGCTCAAGGCTTGCTTCCTTAATATTGTCTTTGGCAAATCCGGCCTTGTACTTATCGTAAGCAAGTATGGTAACATTAAAAGACTGAAGCAGTTTTGCAAAAGCGCTGCCCGTGTTTCCATACCCAATGATGCCCACCATTTTACCACTTAGTTCTGTTCCGCGGTTTTCATTGCGCAGCCATTGCCCTTTTTTCACTTCCGCATTGCTGGCCGCAATATTGTTCATGAGGCACAGGAGCATACCCAAGGCATGTTCGGCAACCGCATTGCGGTTGCCTTCGGGGCTGCTGAAACAGGCAATATTTTTTTGAGATGCATATTCCAGGTCTATCAGTTCAAGGCCACTGCCAAGCCTGCCAATCCATTTAAGATTGAAAGCTGCATCCATCAACGGGCTGTCTACCTGCAGCCTTGTTGTAACCACCAGCCCCCTTGCATGCTGAATCTTTCCTTTTAGTTCTTCGTAAGATATGGCGGGCGCATACAAAACATCCATCCCTTTTTTTTGAAGGGTTTCTATGAGAATATCATGAGCGGGCGCCGTTATAATTACCTGTTTCATTTAGATGCGATCATACTGATCTCTACGTTCACATTTTTTGGCAGGCCTTTTACCGCCACCGTTTCGCGGGCCGGGTAAGCACTGGCATCGGTAAAAAAACTTCCATAAATTTCGTTTACCGTTGCAAACAACTGCATATCGGTTAAAAAAATAGTGGTTTTTACCACATCAGAAAAATCGTAACCGGCCTCCTTTAAAATTGCCTGCAGGTTTTTCATTACCTGCGCCGCCTCCTGCTCCACGCTTTCGTTGAGCAAATTGCCGGTAGCCGGGTCAATTGCCACCTGGCCCGATACAAATAATAAATTGCCCGTTTTTACAGCCTGGTTGTAAGGGCCTATCGGCGCCGGGGCCGCATTTGTTTTAATAACCTTGTTTGCCATAATACATTTTTATTTAACAGAAGCAAATATATCTTTTATCAAGCACGTATTTTTGCAAAAAACCGGGTAATAATGAAATTAGCTGTTTATGGACCAGGAGAATTGCTGAATGAACTCATGCAGGCCAATGCCGGAATTGAATGGCTGGCGGCCGGATCGCCTGAAGCGCTCTTTAATGAAGAGGATGCAGCTGCTTATTTTTTACTGGATGAAAGTGCTGAAAACATTCCTGCTGTTGCCAAACCGGTTTTCATTAATGCCATTACAAAAACACTCCACGAAATAAATGCGGGCCAACAAAGCATCCGCATCAATGGCTGGAATGGATTTTTACAAAAACAAAAATGGGAAGTTGCAGGAAATATTTCTGATGAAGCAAAAGAAGTATTGAATGCACTCAATAAAGAGATCATCCCATGTACCGATGAGCCGGGTTTTATCAGCCCAAGGGTGATCGCACTGATCATCAATGAAGCTTATTACGCATTACAGGAAGGCGTAAGTACAAAGAAAGAAATAGACACTGCCATGAAGCTGGGTACCAATTATCCGTTTGGCCCTTTTGAATGGAGTGAAATTATTGGCCTCAGAAATATTTATGCCCTGCTTGAAAAATTATCTCAAACAGACAAGCGTTATTTACCCGCTTCCCTGTTACAAAAAGAAGCCATCGCATGAGCCTTATACTCAACATAGATTCTTCGCTCCAAACAGCATCTGTATCGTTGGCAAAAAACGGGGACATTTTACAGTTACTGCAAAATGAAAACCAGCAGGAACATGCTGCTTTTTTACACACGGCCATCAAAAATATTTTTGTAAAAACTGCTGTTGATATAAAAGAACTTGATGCTGTGGCCGTAACAGAAGGACCGGGATCCTATACAGGCCTCAGAGTGGGCATGTCGGCGGCAAAAGGTTTATGCTATGCTTTGCAAAAACCTTTTATTACCATTAATACGCTGGAAGCCATGGCAAAGGCTGCTGTTTTTGAAATAAACAGTGAAGAAAATTTATTGCTCGTCCCCATGATAGATGCCAGGCGGATGGAGGTTTTTACAGCTGTTTATAACAAGTCATTACAACTCAAAATGCCCGCACAAGCCCTGGTTTTAAATGAAGATTCCTATAAAGATGAACTTACGGGCTCCAGGGCGTGTTTCTTTGGAAATGGCGCTGCCAAATGGAAAGCGATCTGTTGTCATCACCCAAATGCTGATTTTTCAGTTGAATATTTTGATCTGCCAAAAGCAATTGCACTGCTTACTTATAGAAGTTTTACTACAAAAAAATTCACAGAACTTTCGTTGAGTCAACCTTTATATATAAAAGAGTTCTTCAGTAACAAGTAATTAGGAAACATATTAATATTTTAACAATATTTCTGTGCGTAAATAGTACACATTATTGTATATTTGCATTTCAAATTTATTGTTCAAGCATTCTAAAATTTAATGAACCTATGACGGTTGCCACTCAATCAATTGAACTGGCCGATGTGCCTGTTCAGGAGAACCCTGGAACACTGAAAATCAATTATCACAACTTGAAAAAAGCAGCGTTGGTTTTAAGGGCGCTGAACCACAAGTTGAGGCAGCAGATCTTACATCTGATTGAAACTGAAAAGAAAATTACAGTTACTGAGATCTATGTAAAAATGCGCCTGGAGCAGTCAGTTGCTTCCCAACATCTTGCTATTTTACGTAAAGCCGGCTTTGTAGCCACCGAGCGTGAAGGCAAATTCATTTATTACACGGTTAATTATAAAAGAATTGACCAGGTAAGTGATATTGTTGAAGAACTTATTGCTTAATTTAGTACAATTGAAAAAGTGTATGAAGAAGCGGTCCGAAAGAGCCGCTTTTTAATTTTATTCATTTCATCATCATTATAAATTTATTTTAACTGCACCAGTTATGTTTATCAAGCAACTATACACAAACTGCCTGAGTGAAGCGGCTTATTTTATTGAAAGCGATGGCGAAGCCGCCGTTATTGACCCCCTGAGGGATACACATCATTATACCGAACTTGCAAAGGAAAAAAATGCCCGCATCAGTTATATTTTTGAAACACATTTTCATGCCGATTTTGTGAGCGGGCATATTGACCTTTCAAACGAAACCGGTGCACCCATCATTTATGGTCCCGGTGCCAAAACCGGTTATAAGACCTATACAGCAAATGATGGTGAAGAGTTTAAAATTGGCAAACTCACCATACAGGTATTACACACACCCGGTCACACACTGGAAAGCACCTGTTACCTGCTGAAAAACGAAAACGGTAAACCCCATGCCATTTTTACAGGCGACACTTTATTTGTAGGCGATGTAGGCCGGCCCGACCTGAGCAGCGGTGACCTCAGCAGCCAGGAGCTTGCAGCCATTATGTACGACACAATACAGGATAAAATTTTGCCCCTGGCAGACGATATTATTGTTTACCCGGCTCACGGACCCGGCAGCAGTTGTGGCAAAAACCTTGGCCCCAATACACACAGCACCATTGCCGATGAAAAAAGGTCGAACTATGCACTACAGCCACAATCAAAAGAAGATTTCATAAAAGCAGTTACAGAAGGCCTAGGCGAGGCCCCAAAATATTTTGCCATCAATGCACAGATAAACCAGCGTGGCTACGACAAGCTGGAAGATGTAAAAAAACGCGGCCTGCAGCCATTAAGCATTGATGAATTTAAAAAGCGCATGAATGCGGCCGAAATGATCGTACTCGACACAAGGCATGCCACCGAATTTACAACCGGCTTTATTCCCGGCGCTGTGTTCATTGGCCTCGAAGGCAGGTTTGCCGAATGGGCCGGAAGCATACTGCCTTTTGACAAGCCAATTATTTTGGTAACTCCTGTGGGAAAAGAAGAAGAAACAGTGATCAGGCTGGCAAGGGTTGGTTTCGATAAAATGGAAGGTTACCTCAACGGCGGCATAGAAAGCTGGAAAAATGCTGGAGAAACGCTCGACCTGGTGATTGATGTGGAAGCCGATGAACTGGCTATGGACCTTCCGCATGATCCAAACCTGCTGGTGCTCGACGTAAGAAGGGAAACAGAATATGCCGATGGACATATTAAGGACGCCATTAACTTACCACTGACCGATTTGACCGACCTGGCCCTATTGGCAAATTTTGAAGAAAAACAAAACCTGTATATACATTGTGCAGGTGGTTACAGAAGTGTTATTGCCGCATCCTTATTTAAAAAGCAGGGCATTCATAACCTGCGGAATGTACTGGGTGGATGGGCCAAAATAAAACTGCAGGAACAAATACCCACTAAAAAAGATACGGCTGTGCTCAATTAATTTTAAGCCAATAAAACACGATGCAGGCATCTCTTTTTATACAAAGAAGTATGCCTGCATTATTATTTCCAGGCACTACAGGGTGTTTTCCGTGTGAAATCACCCTGAAAAATTGGGTCATTTTCACGTTGCTGGTTAAAAACAGCCGCTGCATCTTTGCAGTTCAAAAGCTACAAAGATGAAAACTTCACAATCTGCTTTAACCCGCAGGGAAATTGAAATTATGGCGCAGGTCAGTTGCGGCCTGTTCGACAAAGAAATTGCAGATAAAATTTTTATTTCACATCTTACCGTGAAGCAGCATATAAAAAATATTTACCGCAAAATGGGTGTGCGAAACCGGGTGGAAGCCACCTTGAAATTTTTATTTGAAATAAGGGAACCGGCATTGCAGGCCATTGCCTGATGCGGCTGATAAATGACCCTGTTCCATCAACTGCTTCTTAATTCGGCAGCCGGGTCGGGTGGAGCAGGTGCCGTATCAACCCAATTGGCTTCCGAGTGATAATTCCACCTGAACCTGTTGTGGCTCCACAAATAATTATCGGGATGCTGCCGGATGGTTTCTTCCAAAAAATCGCGGTATTTGAGGAGCAATTCGTATTCTTTCAGTGTTTCGCCATTTTCGGTTATGAGCGTTGATTCAAAACGGTAATGGCCACGCTTAATTTTTACAAACCTTACAAAAACAACTGCTACGCCCGGTTTGCGTGCTCCTTTATCGGGCCCGGTAATAAAAGGTGTTGGCCGGTTAAAAAAATTGATCCAGTAAGCTTCTCCCACCCTTCCCGGGTTTTGGTCGGCCGCCAATCCAATGGCATATTGCCCGTTAAAAACGCTGTGCCTTTTACTTACGAACTCATGTGCAGCCACCAGCACCGTTCCACGCCTTGAACGCATATTGTAAATGATCTTATTGATAGAATCATTTTTAATGCGCATATATATCCCTATCCAGGGGATTTTTATTTTTTCGGCTATGGCCAAATTCACAAACTCCCAGTTAAACTGGTGGCCAGCCATCAGCTGCAGTATTTTTCCATCGGCCGCAATGCGGTTGATTACCTCCACATCAACAATGGCACGCTTTGATATTTGTTTATCGGATAAACTCAGCAGCTTGATCGTTTCAATGAACGTATCGACCAGGTTTCTGTAAAATCTTTTTGCAATTGTGATCCGTTCCTTTTCTGTTTTTTGAGGAAATGCAATGGCCAGGTTTTTCATCACCACTTCTTTGCGGTAACCAATAACATAATACATAAGAAAGGCAATAAGATCGCTGATGCCATATAAAATGAAGAATGGTAGCAGGGAAAAAGTATATAAAAAACCGTAAACGATATAGTACATAACTGGTAAAAATAACTGCCTGGAATTTTTTCACTGTACCATAATGATAAAATGTACAAGTGTGCGACGCCCATGCAGGTGATTAAAGATGTAATGCCGGCTACAAAATAGTATTCTGCAAAATTGCAGCTTTATGCGGATAATCTGTATTAAAATGCAGGCCCCTGCTTTCGTGCCTTAATTCTGCACCCTTTACAATGAGATAAGAAACCGTGATCATGTTCCGTAGTTCGCAAAGCTGGGGGCTGACCTCCGTTTTCTGGTAAAGATTTTCTGTTTCTTCGTGCAACAGGTCGAGTCTCCGGTTGGCACGTTGCAAACGGTCGTTGTTGCGCACAATACCCACATAATCGCTCATTACAAGTTTTAGTTCTTTAACACCCTGTGTGATCACGATCATTTCTTTTGGCGCCGTGGTACCTGCTGCATTCCAGTCGGGCAGCAGCTTTTCAGTTCCAGCTTTTTCTTTTCCTGCCTTTTCTACAGAATCCTTAAACGCCCTGTGCGCAAACACCATGGCCTCAAGCAGGCTGTTGCTTGCAAGGCGGTTGGCCCCATGCAGGCCGGTGCTGGCACATTCGCCGGCTGCATATAAATTTTTAATAGAAGTGCGTGCCCATTCATCTGTTTTAACACCACCGCAACTGTAATGGGCCGCGGGTGAAACGGGTATCATATCTTTTGCCACATCTATCCCAATACTTTTGCATTTGGCATAAATGTTTGGAAAATGTTCAATGAATTTTTCTGTATTCATATGGCGGCAGTCGAGGTAAACAAATTCGGTACCGTTCACCTTCATTTCATTATCTATGGCACGTGCCACAATATCACGTGGCGCAAGATCTTTGCGTTCATCGTAGCGTTCCATAAAAGCTTCGCCATTTGCATTGCGCAGAATGCCGCCGTCGCCACGCACCGCTTCTGTGATCAAAAATGATTGCCCGCGTACACCGGCTTCATACAAAGCGGTTGGGTGAAACTGTATGAACTCCATGTTTTCGATCCTGCCTTTTGCACGGTATACCATGGCCACCCCATCGCCGGTTGCAATGGCAGGATTGGTGGTGGTGCGGTAAACCTGGCCGTTTCCGCCTGTGGCAAGTAAAATTATTGTTGAAAGTATTTTTTCTATTTTTTTTGTCTGGAGGTTCAGTACATACACACCATAACATTCAATGTCGGGAGTAGATTTGGTAACAAGATAACCCAAATGGTGCTGGGTAATGATGTCGATCGCAAAACAATGACTGATGATCTCAATATTCTTTTGTTTGGCAACAGCCTCCAGTAATGCCCTTTCCATTTCCATGCCGGTAATGTCTTTGTGATGCAGGATGCGGTATTCGCTGTGGCCGCCTTCTTTGCCCAGTTTATAATCGCCATCGGGCTCCCTGTCGAAATTGGCCCCCCATTCAATAAGTTCTGCAATGCGCTGCACGCCTTCTTTTACCACGATCTCCACTATTGCCGGGTTGCACAATCCGTCACCGGCTATAAGCGTGTCTTCCATATGTTTTTCAAAACTGTCCTGGCTCTTATCCCAAACGCCGGCAATACCACCCTGTGCGTACTTGGTATTGGTTTCATCGTTTTGTGTCTTGGTAAGTACGGTCACTTTTTTATCAGGACATTCCTGCGCCACTTTAAGCGCATAGGTCAATCCTGCAATACCGGAGCCAATAACAAGAAAATCTGTTTGCATAAATAAAGGTTCAAAAAGGTTCAGGGTTTAAAAAGTCTAAAATTCTCTATACACAGCTGCAGCACATCAGGCATTCTCGACCCACACATCATTTTCTTTCAAGAGGTTTATCAGTTCGGCTACGGCAACTTCGCTGTCGATATTTCTTTTCACCACTTCTTTTCCCTTGTACAAAGTTATTTTACCGGGCCCGCTGCCTACATAACCAAAGTCTGCATCGGCCATTTCGCCGGGGCCGTTTACAATACAACCCATAATGGCAATTTTTAACCCTTTAAGATGATGGGTTACGTTCCTGATCTTAGCAGTTGTCTCCTGCAAATCAAACAAAGTGCGGCCGCAACTGGGACAGCTGATATATTCTGTTTTGGAGATCCGGGTGCGCACCGCCTGCAAAACAGAAAAAGAAGTATTGTTTAAAAACTGGTGATTGTTTTTCATGGGCAGGTAAGTACGGCCCTTCATGGGAATATCCTGCATTTGTGCAGGGTCATTCATCAGCCAGATACCATCACCCATGCCATCTAAGAACAAGCCGCCTGCAGTGGTGGAAAATTGGATCAGCTGTTCATCCACCGTTTTGTGCATACTTTCCACGGCAATAATAACGGGATTGTAGATATTTTCCTGCATAAGCCTTATGAAAAAACCACGCAATTGCTGCATGGCATTTTTGGCAGTTGCAAAAATGCAGGCAACCAGGCTGCTGTCATTCTTTAAAAATGAAATAACATCGCTGCAATCGCTGCTTACATCAACGGCAATAAAATTAGCTGCTGTTGATCTGCGCCTGGCATCGGCATAATTACTTCTGCTAAAAAGTGGAAAATATTTGCCTAGTTCATTTGTAGTGATCCAGGTATTGTAATCGCAAACAACCCGCAGTGTACCGGGCAGCTCAAAATTGATGGTTTTGCTGCCGGTATAAATATAATCGGCTGCCGCATCGGCAATATTCCATTTATCTGTTAGCTGGTTGTAGGTATAACCAATGGAAATAAGGGCGGCTGGTTCAATATTTTCTGCTGCTATAAAATCGGCAAATACAACCGGCACCTGTTTTTGCCCGATATTCAGTACCGCTTCTGTAGTTCTTCGTTGATATTCAAAAGGAGAATAAGGGCTGGGCCCCAAGCCCTCTCCAAAAGAGAGGGGAGCCGGGTTCTCTGAAACAGATGAGTCAATATTAACCGGCAGGTTTCTTACTAAATCCTGGCAAACGGGTATTTCAAATTCGGGGTCTTCGGTAAGGCTTACCCTGATGGTATCGCCAATACCGTCTTCCAGCAGGGTTCCAATACCAATGGCAGATTTAATGCGGCCATCTTCTCCATCTCCCGCCTCGGTTACCCCAAGATGCAATGGATAGGCTTCTCCAAATTCTTCCATCATATGCTTAATGAGCAAGCGGTATGCCTGTACCATTACCAACGGGTTGCTGCTCTTCATGCTCAGCACAATATTGTGATAATCTTCGCTTCGGGCAATGCGGAGAAATTCCATGGCACTTTCCACCATGCCAATGGCAGTATCGCCATAACGGCTCATGATGCGGTCGCTCAGGCTTCCATGATTGGTGCCAATGCGCATGGCCGTTCCGTATTCTTGACAAATTTTTACCAATGGCGTAAACCGTTCCCTGATGCGTTCAATTTCTTCCAGGTATTCGGCATCGGTATATTCGATCTGTTCAAACTTCTTCTTGTCTACATAATTGCCCGGGTTCACCCGCACTTTCTCTACAATGCGTGCTGCCAGTTCTGCAGCATTGGGTGTAAAGTGGATATCGGCCACCAGGGGTGTTGTATAACCACGCCTGTGCAATTCATCTTTAATGGCCTGCAGGTTTTCGGCTTCCTTTTTTGATGGAGCGGTAATGCGTACCATTTCGGCACCGGCCTCAATGCAGCGGATACATTGTTCCACCGTGGCATTGGTATCCATGGTATCGGTGGTGGTCATGGTTTGCACCCTTACAGGATGACCATTACCCAGCAACAGGTTGCCGATTTTTACTTCACGGGTTTTAAGCCTTTTGTATGAAGAAATGGATTCGCAATATAATTGCATACAGGTAAAAATGATTTCGGCAAAGTTACTGAACGTAAGCAGAATAAATCAATCCCTGCCGCATCTTCATAAATTAATGCGGTGCGTTTGCTTAAATATGTAAAGTGTTTACGGGAGAGAATTTGCAGTTCAGGAAATTATGATTTTTACCAGTCTTTTTCAGGCTGATCGGGAGCCTGTGCGTTTTGTTTGTGCATTTTATCCTGCAGGTTTTTCTCCTGCTGCATGAGCGCTTTCAGTTTTTCCTCTGCTTCTTTTTGGTTGAGCTTAGACGACTGCGGTTTAGGTTTTTGATCCTGGTTCTTATTATCCTGCTTTTGCTTATCCTGGTTTTCTTTTTGTTTGCGAAGGGCTTTTTGCAGGTTCTGCCGGGCTTCTTCGTGATTTGGGTTAAGGATCAGTGCATTTTTGTAAGCAAGGATACAGTCCTCAAGCTTATCACTATTTTGTAACACCACACCTTTATTATAAAAGGCATCCGATTTTTGGGCATTATTGGTCATCAGCTTTATGGCATTGTCATAGGAGGCCACCGATTCATCCGTTTTCTTTGAACGGTATTGAGCATTTCCGAGGTTATAATAGGCCGTGGCGTTATTGGGATTTTGGGTACTGGCTTTACGGTAATTGGCTTCCGCTGCTGCATAATCGCCCCTTTTATACGCATCATTTCCCTGCCTGATACTTTCCTTATCTGCCTGTGCAAATGCATTGGCATTTAAAAACAGCAGCAGGCCTGCAACAGCGGGTTTTAGTTTGCGGCCTTTCATATTTCTTCTCTCAGTTATAAAAAACTCCAGCAGCAACAGCAGCAATGCAGCTCCCAACAAATATTGAAAATAACTTTTCCAGGTAATTAAAGCATCATCTTTTACTGCACGTTGATCCATGCGGCCTATTTGGTTGATGATATTGCCTACTGCCTGGTCGCTGTTTGTATAAAGCTGGTAAATACCTCCTCCTTTCTTTGCAAGGGAAGCCAGTTCCTCTTCGTTAAGCCTGCTGATGACCGTATTGCCCTCTGCATCTGTCTTCATCTGGCCGGTAGCTTCATCGGGTATGGGCGAACCCTGTGCTGAACCAATACCAATGGTATGAATAATTACGCCAGAAGATGCCAGCTGGTCAGCTATTGCAAGCGCCTCCTCATCGTGGTCTTCTCCATCGCTGATGAGCACAATGGTCTTATATTTTTTCTCCCTGCTGTTGAACCCGGCGTAACACATTTTAAGTGCTTCGGATATAACCGTACCCTGTGTGGGAATAGCATCTGGACCAGCAGCACCCAGGTACATTTTAGCAGCGCTGTGGTCGGCCGTAAGCGGCATCTGCAAATAAGCTTTGCCGGCAAAAACCACGATCCCGATACGGTCATTCTGGAGCCGGTCGATCAGTTTATTCACTACCTGCTTTGCTCTTTCGAGGCGGTTCGGCTGAATATCTTTTGCCAGCATACTCTTGCTTACATCGAGTGCGATCATTACATCCACGCCATTTCGTTTACTGCCGCTTACACCTGCAGCTGTACGCATATTGGCAAGTGAAAGCACCAGCAATCCCATTACAAAAAAAAGGATCAAAAATTTCCAGCTGTAGTTTTGTTTTCTATAGGGAACAAGCAATTGCTGTACAAGTGCAGGATCGCCGATCTTTTTTATGGCCTTTTTCTTTTTGGCCAGCGCAAAAAAGAATAGCAATGCCATTACGGGCAACAGTACCAGTGCGTATAAAAGATATGTATATTGAAATTCGGGCATTCCTGTGCGCAAATTATATTTTTCCCGGTCTTAGTTTGTTAATGAAACGTAAAGGATCTGCGAATATTTTAAATTGGAGAGAAACAACTACTTTTTACCTTCAAAAAAGCCATATTCCTTCAGGATATCCCTTGTAATGCCCAGCCTTACCGGCACCATGTCGATGTTTTTATCGGGCGATTTTACCAGCGTTACAAAAAAATACACGTGCCTGTTCTCCTCTATCCAGCCGGTAAGCCAGCCAATGGCATTACCTGCTTCATCGAAGCCCCAGCCGGTTTTATAACTCAATTTGTATGCCGTATTATCTTCCTGCAGCATTATGTTACGCATGGTTTCCTGAACCGACTTGCGGAAAGGGAGCTGATCGAAGTATAATTTTTTCATGAGGCCAAGCTGTTCATCGGGCGAAATCTTTAGCCTGTTATTTAGCCAAAAGGAATCGATGGGCCCGCTCATATTCCTGTTTCCATAACCCAGGCTGTCTATCCATTGCTGCATGGTATCTTTTCCAATCCGCCGGGCCAGTTCCTGGAAATAGGGTACCGAGCTTTTTTTGAAAGCATCCTTAAAAGCCAGGTCCTGGTTCCAGTCTTTGGCTTCTTTGCCGTTTGGGAAAAGCCTTACCTGGCCATCCCATTTGATGACCATATTTTCGTTTGCAGCCACACCGGTTTCAAGGGCAATCAAACCGTTCACAATTTTAAAAGTGGATGCAGGCAAAAACCTGCTGGTATCTAACCCCAGGTTGTAAACAGTGATCTTACCATCTGCATTGTTAAGCAGGGTAAAACAACCATCCACATTTTTTGCATCAAAGTATTTTTTAAGGCTGTTGTCAATTTTTGCCCGGTTTACAGAACAACCTGCAAGAAAACTGATAATGACAATGGAGAATATACTGGATTTCATAACTTATTTTTTCAAATGCCTGGCAGTGGCTTCAAGGGCTTCATAAAATTGTTCGCCGAATTTACGCACCAGTGGCTCTTTTAAAAATTCGTACACAGGCACTTTTAGTTTTTTACCCAGCGAGCAGGCAGCTTTGCAGTTGTCTTCCCTTGGTTCGTAATTAACATATTCGGTAATGCCATCCTTACTTTTTTTTACAATAAGCGGAAACAGGTGGCAGCTCAAAGGTTTTTTCCATTTTACTTTTCCATCGTAATAGGCCTGCTCAATACCGCATTTTACAATACCGTTCTCATCGGTGATGCCATAAACACAAATAGCTCCGTTGATAGCAGGGGTTACCCAGCCAAATTCCCGGTCGTACACATAACGGCCCTGCTTTTCAATTTCATCGAGGCTTTTTTTATTAAGATATGGCTTCACTTTGTCGAAAACCTTGTCTATCATTTTAAGTTCATCTTTATCCAGCGGGGCACCGGCATCACCATCCACGCAGCAGGCACCTTTGCACTTGCTGAGATCGCACACAAATTTTTCCTGGATCACCTGGTCGCTCAATAACACATGATCAATTGCTATCATTGTGCAAAAGTAATGAATTGCCCCGGACTTAAGTCTGGGGCAATTCATTGTATCCGCAACCTTCCTGTTATTTTGTTTCCTTCCAGCGAAAAGTATTGATAAGATGGTCGATATCCTGCTGCAAAAAATCCTGCACAGGTCTTAATGAATCGGCATTGGGTGTGCTGTCGAAATACAAGGCACCCCTGATGAAATTCTTAGCTGTATCGCTCATGAAGAATTGTTTGGCTGTGGCGGCATTTCCTCCTACTTTGAAATAGACCCCCGAAATACCATTCTTTGTACGAAAAAGGCTGTCCTTTATAGATGATGCCACCACTTCATTTTTATTGGTAAGTGTAAAAGCATCGTTCACCAGTTTGTCAAAATGATTGATCCCCAGTGAATCCTTATATTTCCCTTCCCCTACCGGCACTTTGTAAAGTGCTTTCCCCCCGATCATCTTATAACTAAGAAATATTCTTGCGTGAAAACCCGGTATGTCTACATTACGCCAGTAAGGGTTTTCCGGGTTGCTGTCAAAAAAAGTGCTGTCCTGCATAATATTTGCATATACAGGATATTCAAAACTGTAGGGCAGGCCGGGTTCATCCAGGAGCCTGTACTTATGCTCCGGGAAATCAATCTTAAAATAACCCCGCTTTTTGGAAGTATAGGTTTCGTTACAGGAAATAAAGCTTAAAATAAAAAAAACAAATAAAAGATTTTTCAAGAGACAAGTTTTTTGATACATGCAGTAGGTTGATACATCTTCGCCTGCACTTATGGTTTTACATTAAAATTTATATTTCAGTACGGGCAATGGTCACCTGCACTTTGTCGATCCTGTTTCTGTTGATCGAAAGCGGGATAAATGTAAAATCGCCGCTTTCAAATTTGTCGTTCACCTGCGGAAACTCACCGGCGATCTCAAGCACAAGCCCGGCAACCGAATCACTCTCGCCCCTTACTTCATCAAAAGTATCGGGCGACAGGCCCATGGCCTTACAGGCATCGTTGATCATCATTTTCCCCTCAAAGATATAGTTATTGTCATCCAGCTTTTTGTTCACGCTTTCTTCATCGTCGAACTCATCGTTGATGTCGCCAATGATCTCCTCCATAATGTCTTCCAGTGTCACAATGCCCGATGTACCTCCAAACTCATCCACCACCACGGCAAAATGCACCCGTTTGCTGCGGAACTCCTGCAAAAGATCTTCTATAAATTTCTGTTCATGTACAAAATATGGTGTACGCATCAGTTCATGCCAGTTAAAAGAAGCAGGTTCATTCAAATGCTGCAGCAGGTCTTTGGTATGTACAATTCCCGCAATTTCGTCGAGGTTGTTCTTATAAACCGGTATGCGTGAATAGTGCAGCTCTTCCACCTTTTGCTTAACCTCATCAAAATTGCATGTATAAGGAATGCCGCTTACATCCATGCGTGTACGCATGATCTGCTTAACAGAAGTATTCCCAAACTTGTGTATCCCTTTGAGTATCTGTTTTTCTTCTGTAGTTGCCTCATGATCCGGAAGCAGGTCGATGGCATAATCGAGGTTACTTTCATCGATCTTGGAATCTGATTCGGGTGAAAGCCGCTTCTCAATATTATCGTTAAACCTTACCAGTCTTTTGCTTAACCCATAAAAAATACTGTTGAAAATTTCTATGATCAGCGAGGCTGTACTGGCAAACCAAACCTTATGGTGCGTGGCCCAAACCTTCGGCATCACCTCGGCAAACAGCACAATTAAAATGGCAACAGAACTAAGTTTAGCGGCAAATACGGCCCAGCCGGGCCATGTATAATCTCCCGCCGCATTGGTGGGCAGCCAGTTATTGATCAGGATGTTTGAAATAAGAATGATGGCAATGTTTAAAAAACTGTTTGCAATAAGCATGGAGGCAAGCAGGGTTTTGGGTTGCTCCAGCAGGCTCACAATACGCCTGTAGGAGGGCTGCTGCCTGGTTTTTAACACATTGATGTCTTTATTATTGAGCGAAAAAAAAGCCACTTCACTACCCGCCACTAAAAAAGAAAGAAAAAGCAGCAGCATAGCTACAAATATGAGCACCGTTACAGCTGCCGTGTTCAACACAAGAAAAATGATTAAAGGGGTATTTGTAAGTACCGAATGGTAGTCCAACTCAAATGGTTTTAGTAAACAAATATATCAACTTAAGTTTTCCGCCAGGCGTTGTGCTCAAAACGGAAGGCGCTCGTCTCCTCCTTCTGTTGCGGGCGGAGGCATATCTTCCGGTGTTTCCATATTTTCAAAACCTCCGGTTACATCGCTGCGCTTATCGAGCATGATCAGGTTATCGCCAACGATCTCAGTGGCAAATTTTTTATTGCCTTCTTTATCTTCCCAACTGCGTGTTTTAAGGCGGCCTTCTATGTAAACCAGGCTGCCCCGGTGCAGGTATTTTTGTGCCAGCTCGGCCAGGCCTCGCCAAAGCACCACTGTATGCCATTCTGTTTGCGAAATTAGTTTACCGCTCCGGTCCTTATATGTTTCTGTAGTGGCCAACGAAAATTTAGCCACAGCAATATTTCCCTCGAGGAACTGGATATCCGGGTCTTTGCCCAGGTTTCCTATTAACATTACCCTGTTTACCCCTCTCATAGTTTTTTAAATTTTGTGTATACTGATTCTCTTACAAGGTTTTGGTACTTTAAAGATAAGATTTATTTAAGATAAGCCAATGAGCGGCTGTTATTCATTGACTATCAATTGACTGACCTATTTAATGCTGTTTCATGCCCTTAAAATATGCATTGATAAAGCCGGTAAACGCAAGGCCTGCTATTTCTTTCTTTGTTTTCCATTCGTAGCCTTCCGTTAATATTTTTTTATGAAGTTTTATATGCACAAATTTTCCGTGAATGGTTTGGTGTGTCAGTTGTTGTTTATATTCTTTTGATATGTCCAGCAGATCAAACTCTCCCAGGCTTTTTTTAAGAAGCGGTTGTTTCAATAATTCCTTTTCTGGAAGCGTGTCATTGGTTTCGATCAGCAAAAACTCGTAAAGGTTTTGCCAGATATCTTTTTGTTCCCGTTTGCGAATATAAAAGCCGTTCCGCCATTGTGCCAGTATATAATAGAACCAGCGGTTCTTCTTTCGTAATTTTTTTAATTTTACAGGTAATGCATCTACCCGCTTTTTGGCATAAGCGACACAACCATCCTGTAAAGGGCATTGCAGGCACAATGGTTGCTGTGGCTTACAAACAGTGGCGCCAAAATCCATAATGGCCTGGTTGTAGATACCCGGTTTTTTTTTATCGAGCAATTGCTGCGCCAGGGCGGCAAAAAGCTTTTTCCCGTTTGTACTGTCAATTGGCTCGGATATTCCAAAAAAACGTGCAAGTACCCGCATCACGTTCCCATCCACTACGGCATGTGGAAGATCATACGCAAATGACGCTATGGCAGCAGCTGTATAGGGACCAATACCCCTGAGTTTTAGAATTTTTTCGAAATCTTGAGGAAATACCCCCTTCATCTGATTCACTATATGCCTGGCAGTTTCCAGCAGGTTCCTGCAACGGCTGTAATAACCAAGCCCTTCCCATAGTTTAAAAACATCGGCGTCTTTTGCAGCTGCCAAATCCAGTACAGACGGGTATTTGGCTATAAAACGGTTATAGTAATCCCAGCCCTGTTCCACCCTTGTTTGCTGAAGTATGATCTCGCTCAGCCATATTTTATACGGATCCTTCTCCCCTTTCCAGGGCATCTGCCTTTTGTTATGCTTTTTGTTCCATTCCAGTAATTTTTTTGGAAAGGCGGATTTTATGGTGAGATATTTGCGATACATGAAAAATATGTCCTTTAAACGGACTGATTATCATTTAGTTTTTGTATTTATAATATATTTTCTTAATTTTAAACTGTCAAATTTTTTTTATGAGAAAAGCAGACCTCATCAGTAAAATTTCTGAAAAGACAGGTATACCAAAAGTAGACGTTCTGGTAACACTCGAAACTATGTTCAAAGAGGTGAAAGCCACGCTTGCCGGCGGCGAAAACCTTTATATACGTGGTTTTGGTAGTTTTATCATTAAAAAAAGAGCTGCTAAAATAGGTAGAAATATCAAGAAGAATGTAGCTGTTTCGATCCCGGAACATTTTATTCCGGCTTTTAAACCGGCCAAGGAGTTTGTGCAGGAAGTAAAAACTTCCCCCAGCATCAAAGAAGCTCCGGCTGTAAAAGAAGATAGCGAGGATTAATGCTTAAATTTGCATCCTCAAACTATTTTTAATTGAAAAAGCAAATTATCGCTGCATCCGCAGGAATTGCATTAGTAGCCATTCTATTTTTTGTCGGAAAAACAAGCCTCCCCAAAAAACCTGTAACCCAAACCGACACAAATACTTCGCAACTATTTGATATCCAACACTATATAAAGGAATCAAAAGCCAAAGCAAGTCCTTCACAATCGGAAATTTTGGCCAAAATGGAAAATGGCATCAGCCGTGGAAACGTAAAAGAACAGCAAATAAACGCTTATGAGCAGCTTGCAAACTTTTATAAAGACAGCCTGAAACTCTTTGATCCTTACGCTTTTTACATTTCAGAGGCAGCCAAGTTGGATAATTCGGAAAAAAAGCTCACCTTTGCAGCCCATTTATTTTTAGATAACCTGCGGCGGGAACATGATGATGCAAGGCTTGGCTGGCAAACAAGCCAGGCGGTTGACCTCTTTAAAAAGGCACTTGCACTTGATCCCGAAAATACAGACCTTAAAATTGGATTGGGCAGTTCTTATATCTACGGTAAACAAACCGGTGATGTGCAACAGACCATGCTGGGCATACAGGAATTACTTTCCGTGGTAAGGAAAGACAGCAACAATATGAAAGCACAGTTTGTGCTGGGAGTAGGCGGGGCTGTTTCGGGTCAGTACGATAAAGCCATCGAACGCTTTAAAAAAGTAATGCAGGCCGAACCAAACAATGCCGAAGCTGCTGCTTTTTTAGGCGACACGTATGCAGCCACCGGTAATAAGGCCGAAGCCGTAAAATGGTACAATGTAAGCAAGCGCTTGGTAAACAATCCTGCTTACAGCAAAGAAGTGGATGAGCGCATCAAATCGCTCAAATAAACAGAAGCCAAAAAAACAAACATATTTCTAAACTGATTTTTTAACTGATTTAAAAAGAATTAACATGCCTTGCGGTAAAAAAAGAAAACGTCATAAAATTGCCACCCACAAGCGTAAGAAGCGTTTGAGGAAGAACCGTCATAAGAAGAGGTAATTCATCTTTTTAATGATGCCGCATCATCTCCCGCGGCAAACATCCTGTGCATAATATGGTGCGGTGTTTTCCGTATGCATATTATGCCTTTTATGTTTCCTTACCGTGTTATTGATTCTGCACAAAACTTATTCGATTGACTAAGGAACTTATTATTAATACAGCCGCCCAGGGTGTGGAAATCGCCCTGCTCGAAGATAAAAAGCTGGTGGAACTGCATACCGAAAAAGCGGATGCCAGTTTTGCCGTAGGCGACCTTTACCTTGGCAAGGTAAAAAAACTGATACCCGGCCTCAATGCGGCTTTTATAGATGTGGGTTTTGAAAAAGATGCCTTCCTCCACTACACAGACCTGAGCCCCTATGTACGCTCCATTCTTAAGTTTACCAATATGGCGGTAAACGATAAATCTGAAAAAGGTTTCGATTTTGGCCAGTTTAAAGTAGAACCCGAAATTGTAAAGACCGGGAAGATCACTGAAGTACTCAACGGTAAACCCCATATTCTTGTACAGATATTAAAAGAACCCATTGCGGCCAAGGGCCCAAGGCTGAGTTGCGAGCTCAGTTTACCCGGCAGGTTTGTAGTGGTTACCCCTTTTAACGATATTGTGGCCGTTTCCAGGAAAATACACAGTTCTGATGAGCGAAAAAGGCTGCAGAAAATAATAGAAGCCATCAAGCCGAAAAATCTTGGTGTGATCGTACGAACCGCTGCAGAAGGAAAAAATACCGCAGAACTGCATGAAGACCTTCGCGACCTGGAGGCAACCTGGAATACCATTCAGCAAAACCTGCGTGGTGCCACCCCGCCGGCAAAAATTTTGCGTGAACAGGGTAAAACCACCAGCATCCTGCGTGACCTGCTTAATGAAGATTTTAACCGCATTGTGGTAAACGATAAAGCGATCTATACAGATACCAAATCCTATATTCAGCGCATAGCACCCCATAAGGCCGATATTGTTTCTTATTTCAATAATGATTCACCCATTTTTGATAATTACGGAATAACCAAGCAGGTAAAAGCGGCTTTTGGTAAAACGGTGAACCTGCCCAGCGGCGCTTACCTGATCATTGAACATACCGAGGCACTGCATGTTATTGACGTAAACAGCGGTTACAAAAGTGTGAGCAATAACCAGGAACAAAATGCACTGGAAACAAACCTGGAAGCTGCAGAAGAAATTGCACGGCAGCTGAGGCTGCGTGACCTGGGCGGCATCATTGTGGTGGATTTTATTGATATGAAACTGCCCGACAACAAAAAGAAACTGGCCGATGCCATGGACCAGTTCATGCGGGTAGACCGGGCCAAACATGCCGTACTGCCCATTACCAAATTCGGGCTCATGCAGATCACAAGGCAGCGTATGAAGCCCGAGATGAATATCAATACCAGCGAAATTTGCCCCAGTTGCGAAGGCACCGGGAAGATTTCCAGCACATTGATATTAGAAGATGAAATCTACAAGAACCTCAACTATCTTATCATGCAAAGGCATAAAGGCCTTACCGTGGAAGTTCACCCCATTCTTTATACTTACCTCACCTCGGGGTTTTTCAGCCGCAGGTTAAAATGGAGCTGGGGCTTTAAACAATGGGTAAAAATAAAAGCAAACTCAACCAATCATTTAACCGAGTTCAGGTTTTATGACGACAGTGATGAGGAAATAAAATTATAAAAGAAAAACTGAGGTGCCCGGCGCCTCAGTTTTCTTTTACAGCAAAAAAGGCCAACCTTCTCAGGTTGACCCTTTTCTATTCCCGGTTAATAAATCCTAATTGATGATTTCGCTGCGGATGAGCATGCGCCCGTTTCCTGTTACACTGATATTTTTTTCGGCACCGCCTGTTTTCAAAACAATATTATTTTCGCCTTCTTTGAGCGGAATACGCACATAACTGATAAAAGCCGGAAGGCTTTGCCAGTTGCGGGTATCGGCTTTTTCTGTGGCCTTATTAAAGAGGCTCATTACAAAACCCGCAGCTTCACCTGCAGCCTCTGCTTTTTGCCGGCGCTTTTTCTTTTCTTCTTCCTGCTGTGCCGGGGTTGAGCTATTGCTGTCATTTTTTTTATTTGCCGGTCGGGCCGCAGCTTCGCCAATTGCTTCGGCCCCCTTTTGCATCAGCTGTTTGCTAAGTTGCCTGGCTATGGCTTTGGCCATTTCCTGTACATATCTTTCCCTGAGAATATTAGTGGCCACGCTGTTGATATCCTGGAGCAATTGTGGCCTGTATTCGATCCCATTCACCAGCAAATATTTATCTGCTGTAAATAAACTTTGCAGTTTGTATGCGGGCAATGCAATTTTAAGTGTGCCCGTTCCTGTTAGGTCTGCCGCCGAAAAACCATGATAGCGGTAATCAAAATCATAACACGCATCAGCACCTTCATCATTTACATACAAAAAACTTGCGCCATTTCCTTCTGCGTTCAGGTATATTGTTTTTTGATCTTTTACCGGGGCCCGTCCCTCTTCAATGAATAAGATCAGTTCGCCCCCTTCATTGGACGGGGCCTGGTAATTTGCATAATTAAACAATTGGGCATAATGGGTAAACTCGCCGTCGAAACCCATGAGCAGGGCCGTGCGCAGCAGGTCCTGCTGTAACTGTGCAGGAAGTGCAACACCATAATAGGTTCCTTTTGCCTCCAGGTAAATATTTGCTGCATTCCGGAAAGAGATAAAGGCATTATTGATATCACCTGCCGACTCGTATAATAAGCCCTGCAGTGTAAGGGCAAAAGCATCTTTGCTGTAACGGTTATCTTTTCCATTAAACTTATCGTTCTGCCTGCCGCTGGCCAGCGATATCCGCCTGGCTTCCACCACTGCATCTTCGGTTAAACCCATACCCGAGTAATTGAGCGCCTTGTAATAGTGCATCATAAACTGCTCAAAGTCTTCTCCCTTATAGGTTTCGTGCATGGGATTAAGAATGTTGGCAACCGCAATACTGCCGGCAGACTTGCGGATATTTTCCACCATATGATCTGCCCGGTTAAAATATTCATTGCTTTTTACATAATCTTTCCGCAGGTGATGCAGTCGCCCGGCTTCCAGGTTATATAAAAGCCGGTTACGGTTACGCTTCAGTATCTTTTTGCTTTCGAGCGTCTTTAATGCCTTATCGTAATCACGTGCATTTACCTCATCGTAATACGATTGCATCGACATGTTGTAAGTGGCGCATGAAAATAACAGCGGGGTACAAAGCAGCAGTATGTACAACCACCAATATCGGGGTTTCATGATTGACAAAATTGAAAATGGAAAATGGAAGATTGAAAATGATCAATACCAAAGGGTATTACAAAATTCAAGCCTTTTAATTCTTTACATATTTGGCAATCTTCTTATCACCAATCCAAACCACTTCATTTGTTTGGATATTGGTAAGTTCAAGGTCTACCTGGTAAGTAACGGTCTTTTTCCTTTTATGGGCATCTACAATAGAATTGATGCTTCCCTGGAGTATATAATCAGCACCATTTTCCAATCCAAATTTTTTCATGGTGCTGGCAGAGGCGTTGGTTTGCTGATCGGCCTTTTCTGCCCGTAACTCTTCTCTTTTTTTGCCGCTCTGCACAAGCCCCACTTTTGATGTAGTGATAAAAGAGCGCTCCAGGTCTTTCATGAAGGTTTCTGCCTCTATGTGTTCGTGGCTTTTATTGGTAACCATCCCTACAATAACAACCGGCTTTTTAGTTTTAGCCTGTACATGGTTGCTGAGCCAGTCGGCAGTAAGCGCATCGCTGATCATTTGTTCTGCGGTGAGCCGGCTGTCGGTATTGTTCCAGGTTCCTGCAATATCGGGTGTTTCGGCAGGGTCGATACGGGTTACATTACGGCTGCAGGAAGCAAGCAGTAAAAAAGCTGAAAAGAAGCTGAGGGTAAAAATAGATTTCATAAAAATGATTTTTTAGTGATGAATCGGGTTCAGTTGAAGGGTTACATTTTTAAAAACGGGCGCTATTATTCCGGCGGTTACCAGAACCAGTAAAACCAGTTACCAAATGGGCTTGAACAGCCTGGCTGGTAATTATAATGCCGGTTATTATTTCCACGGTTGTTGTACCGGTAATTGTTATTACGGTAATGATCATAACCGTTGTAATAGTTGTCGTAAGGGTAATAATTATTGCGGCGGTAGAGGTTCATTTGCCTGCGGTAATTGATACGGTCCTGCCTGCGGTCCATCTTTGCCTGGTACCAGTCATAGGCTTTATAGGTATCCTGTACGGTGGTATTATTGGTTTTCTGGAGTTCGTCTTTTGAAGCTACATATTTATCAAGGCTTTCTTTGTAACGCGGGTTCTGGTCCGGTGCCAGGGCCGCATCCTGTGCCTTTAAATTAAAGACCGAAAACAGTAAAATAGCAAAGAGTAGTGTTTTGTTCATACAGCGGGTTTTTATTTTGTGAACAATATTGTTTTGATTGTATAACGTAAATGTAGCCGATGAAATGTTATAGAAAAACTAACAAGCGTATGTATCACAGAGCATTAACAAATTTTTAGGGCATTGGCCAAAAAAGCTATCTTTATAAAAAAACAACAGAAACATATGGACCAATTGCAGTTTAACCTGAAAAAAATTGAATTTCCGCTCAGTTTTTCCTTTAAGATCGGTACCCTTTCCAACGATTTTGTTGCAAAAGATGCCGGCGGCCAAACCATTGCCTATGTGCGGCAAAAAATGTTCAAATTCATAGAAGATGTGAACGTATATGAAGATGAAGCCAAAACAATCCTCAAATACAATATAAAAGCAAATAAGTGGATCGATTTCAATTCAACCTATATTTTCAGCAATGCCGATGGAAAAGATATGGGGCGGGTTGCACGTAAGGGATGGGCATCTATCTGGAAGGCCCGTTATGAAATTTATGACGAAAACCAGCAGCAGGACCTGGTGATACATGAAGAAAATGCATGGATAAAAGTGGGCGATGCTTTATTTTCGGAAATACCAATCCTGGGAATGTTTACCGGTTATCTTTTTAACCCTTCGTACATAGTAGAAAGACCAGATGGCACCCAGGTGGTAAAGCTTAAAAAACAGCCCTCCTTTTTTGGCAGGAAATTTCACCTTGATAAATTAAGCGAATTTGAAAAAGGGGAAGAAGAACGTATCATACTTGGCCTGATGATGATGATCCTGCTGGAAAGAAGAAGAGGATAATAAATCTTAATAAAATCAAAATTGTTCTGCCATGGAATGGTTTTTGCCGATATTTGCATCCCAACAATAAATATGAAAAAAATATCAATTTTCATTCTTGCAACCTGTTTTAGCCTGGTTCTTAAAGCCCAAAACGACAGTATGGGTGTGGTAACCGTTCAAAAGGACGAACGCATCGATATACTTGGCAGCAAGATGGCGGAGTACAATAAAAATTTAGCCATTAAACCACGCAGCACCAAGGGCTACCGGTTAATGTTACTCAGCACCAGCGACCGCAACCTTGCCATGCAGGTGCGTACAAAATTATTGCAACAATTTCCCAGCCAGGCAGTTTACATGAGCTTTCAAAGCCCGTATATTAAACTTAAATTTGGCAATTTTGAAGACCGCGCCGAAGCCGAGCGTTTCAGAAAAGCGATTCTTTCAAAAAAAATGGTTCCGGGCAATGTGTACATTACGGCAGATAATATTGAACTGAAGCCTAAAGAAGAAGAAGAGGAAGACTGATCAGCCATGCCTGCTAAATTATCGTATTAGCAAAAGCGCCCATCTTTATGTGATGGGCGCTTTTTCATTTCCCATCAATTGGCAATGGTTGTTAATTTTTTCACCTGGCAGTTCAGGCTGTACCTGCCGGCTTGGGTGCCGGGAGCGGTGGCTTCTGCAATGGCCGTCATATTATTTTTCATTTGCATACCCATGCCAGGTTCAGCATCCTGGTTATTTACTACTAATATCTTAATATGCTGGCCATTTTTAAATTTGTACAGAACCGGTTTCATTTGCGAAAAAAAATTTGTGCTGCATGCCAGTCTTCCAAAAAGTAGGAATTGTTTCATTTCTGTTTTAAGATTTATTTTTGAGGCGTAAAATTATTATCCGCGGTAATACTGGTACAATTAATATTGTCGGGATCCAGGTAATATTTTGACTGAAATGCGGCTTCAAAAAAATTATTGTAAAGGAATATCGCTTACCTTTAAATTGTTTCGGATCTAAGCAATTTACCGGTATTTAAAACCAATCAATTAAACTACTATGCCTTCAGTTATAACAGGAACAGGCTCATATATTCCACCGGTTATAAAGACAAATAAGGATTTTGCCGTACATAATTTTTATACCGAGGATCACAAACGGATCGACACCGATCCCCAGGAAGTAGTGGAAAAATTCAGGCAGATCACCGGCATAGAAGAACGGCGGTATGCCGAAGCCGATATGAATGCATCCTGCATGGGATCCATTGCTGCAAAAGCTGCGCTCGAAGATGCGCATTGCGACCCTGAGACAATCGACCAGATCATTGTAGCGCACAATTTCGGCAACGTACTGAAGCATACGATACAAACAGACCTGTTGCCGGCCCTGGCTTCCAGGATCAAGCATGACCTTAAGATACAAAACCCTTCCTGCATTCCTTACGATATTCTTTTTGGATGCCCCGGATGGATCCAGGGGATGATACAGGCTGATGCTTTTATAAAAGCAGGTATTGCCAAAAAATGCCTGGTTATTGGCACAGAATCGCTCAGCCGTGTACTTGATGTTTACGACAGGGACAGTATGATATTTTCTGACGGTGCAGGCGCCTGTGTGCTGGAATGGAAAGAAAAAACAGCCAGCAACAGCGGCATCCTTTCTACCGCCGTGCTGGCTCACTGTATGGATGAAGTGGATTATCTCTACCTGGGAAAATCCAATTATCCCGATAGCGATCCACGTATCCGGTATATTAAAATGAAAGGAAGAAAAGTATATGAATATGCCATGAAGTATGTGCCCCAGGCCATGAAAGACTGCCTCGATAAGGCCGGGGTGGAAATTGGCCAGTTGAAAAAAGTTTTCATTCACCAGGCCAATGAAAAAATGGACGAAGGCATTATCAAAAGCATGTACAAATTATACGGCAGCAAGATCGTTCCCGAAAATATTATGCCCATGAGCATTCACAAACTGGGAAACAGTTCGGTGGCCACTGTACCCACTCTTTTTGACATGGTGAAAAAAAACAAAATGGAAACGCACCTGCTGCAGCCCGGCGATATTGTTTTATTTGCCTCGGTGGGTGCCGGCATGAATATTAATGCGGTTTGCTACAGGATGTAGCTTTTACAGCAGGCATAACTATTTTAACATTTTGGCAGTAACAAGTTTATCTCAAACAGCGTCTTGTAAATAAAATTGTTGTAAAAATGAAATTCGCTTCATCCCTGCCCCAAAAATGCATCCTCCTCTTCCTGCTGTTTTTTTGTCAAAACTCTTTTTCACAAAATCTTACCGGCACCTGGGAAGGAACAACCAGTGGTGAATACTGCAGGTTGGTAATTGTACAGAAAGGCGATTCCTGTTTTGGATATACCTATGATACCGGGATGGGTTATTGCAAGGCCAATTTTGAAGGCATTTACAACGATTCTACCAGGAAACTAAAAGGTACCAATACAAGTTTTATTGCAAAAACAGCCTTACACGGCCTGAGCAGTTACAAACTCAACTACAGCAAATCGGGTGAAACAGAATATCTCCAGGGTTCAGCTTTTGCCAAAAGAACAATTACAAAAATCCTGTCTTTTGGCTTACCCATGAATACCCGTTACCGGAAAATTTCAAATGAAGTGGATACCACCGAACTGATCGCAGCTAAAATGCGGCAACCAGCAACCCCCATTGCAACTTTTAAACCAGACAGTGTAAAGCAACCGGCTGCTGTGATGTTGCCAACACCCGTACCCGATGATGTATCGACCCAATTGACCCAACAAAAAGAATCACGCAAGTCGCAACTCATACATACTATCGAAACCGTTGCCGACAGCCTGCGGCTAACACTGCACGATAATGGAGAAATAGACAATGATACCGTTACGGTTTTTCTTAATGGTAAAATTGTCATCAACCGGCTTGGCCTGGGCGTTAAAGCATTTGAAACTGTTATTCCCATACACAGATCAGACAGTTTACTTTCCATTGAACTTATGGCCAATAACCTTGGCAGCATACCCCCCAATACGGCCTATCTGACTATTTGGGCAGGAAAAGAAAAATATGAACTAAAAGCTTCTTCAGATTATACTATAAATGCAAGGGTAGATATAAAAAAACTTCACTATTCCAGGGAAGGACGCGTTGAAAAAAAATGAATTTGTCCAGTAATGGGTATTGGCGCAGGTCCTGTCACCAGCGCATTTGTATATGTGATTTTTGTTACCAAAGTACAGTCCTCTCCTCACTACCTTACCTGATTGCATTGGAAATTATGCTAAAGCACGTCTAATACTTAGGAATGATCTGTATGACAGATTCAGAATTGGCATATGATATTGTGAATGGAGATAACCACGGCTTTGAAACGCTTGTAAAACAGTTCCAGGAGAAAATTTTCCGTACTGTCATGGGATTTGTTCACAACAAAGAAGATGCAGAAGAACTTACGCAGGATATATTCATCAAAGCTTATTATGCGCTCAATTCCTTTAAAGGAAAATCAACCCTGTCAACCTGGCTTTACCGTATTGCGGTAAATACAAGCATTTCTTTTCTGCGCAAAAAAAAGCGTAAAGAATTCTGGGGCAGGTTTCCCATTCCGTTTAATACAGCTTCCAATGATAAAAATGCAGCCGACCAACTGGCAGAAGATGAGGAAATAAAGGTTGTAAGGAAAGCAATTGAAAAATTACCCCTGAAACAAAGCATGGCATTTGTACTTAGCAAATATGAAGACCTGCCACAAAAAAAAGTTGCAGAAATAATGCAGGTTACCGAAGGTGCCGTAGAACAACTCCTCATACGTGCCCGCTTAAACCTCCGGAAATGGTTAGAAAAGAATCACCTCAACCCATAGGAAATGAAATACAACAGCAGTCGTAACATTAAACACCCGGCATGAACGAAAACACAGATATATTAATTGAGGAATTTATAAAAAAAGAAAAGAGCACCCGCTGCAATCCTTTTTTGCATACCAGGGTGATGGCAGCCATCGAAAAAAACAAAGCAGACGTCATTTTGGTTAAACCCGTATGGCGCAATGCGTTGGCAGTCATTAGCCTCATTGCAAGTATCTGGGCCGGTATTGCAGCCGGAGAATTTTATAACCTTCCCCCTGAAAAAGAGGAAATAGTTTTTATAAATGACAGGTACCCCGAGCATTTCGATTTTATTAATGATGAATCTAATAATTAACTCATGATAAAAAAAAGCACCATATGGATCTGGCTGGCGGTAATACTGTTTACGCTAAATGCCTTTACCATTGGTACAATTATTTACCGTAACCAGCAGCAAAGTTGCAAGGTAAAAGACGCTTTAACTGGAAATGGCCGTATAATACTGAATGGGAAGTTTTTTAGAAAAGTAGTCGGGTTTGATGATGCACAAATGGAAAAATTTCGCTCCGAAAACAGCGTTTTCAGACCGGTACTGGCACAATTGACAACATCTATTGATTCACTGAAAATTGAAATGTATTCGGAAATGCAGGTAGTTGCACCTGATACTGCCAGGCTTAACCAGCTTGCAGCACAAATTGGCACAAAGCATGGCCTGCTTAAAAAAGAAACAGCCGGGTTCTATCTCAAACTAAAAAAGATATGCTCTGCGGAGCAGGAAAAACAACTGGCTTATGCTTTTGAACCCATCTTTAAAACCGAACCGGTCAATACTTTACCCGGTAAGAGAACTCAGAATAACAATAACAGTTTTAAACCATAAAAAAGAAACAATGAAAAAGATCATGCTTGCAGCGATAATGATGCTGGCGGTAAGCACCCTATCGTATGCACAAACAAACAGGGCCGGAAACGGAAGCAATAACACAGGTACACGGTATACCGATATGAACAAAAATAACCTGTGCGATCATTTTGAAAATGGAACACAGCCGCGTTCGGGGCAGGTGAAGGCAAAAAAGCCCGGCAACAGGCAGGGCCAATGCAAACGGGGTAATGGCAATAGAAATGCTAACCGAAACGGTTACTGAAAAGAGCAGGGTTTCTGTGTGAATCATGAATTTTTAACTATAAATTTTAAGAAATGAAATACTTATTAAGAAAAAGCGGCTTTGCCGTGATCTCATTCACTATTCTGCTGACTGCATTTTCCTGCAACAAAAATGATACAGCCGGTAATAGTAATGCAAATGGAAACGCCAACGGAAATCCGAATATTGAAAACCTGCGTACCGGCATTAATAACCTGCCTGCCGAACAGCTGAACCAGGCAGAACTGGCAAGCCTGGCATATATGCGTGAAGAAGAAAAACTCGCCCGTGATGTTTATACAGCTTTGTACACAAAATGGAGAGCAAATATTTTCAATAACATCAGCAAAAGTGAACAAACGCATATGGATGCCGTGCTGTTGCTGCTCAATAAATACGGACTTGAAGATCCGGCTGCCAACAAGCCCGCAGGCGTTTTTACCAATCCGGAGCTCCAGGGTCTTTATAACAGCCTGCTGTTGCAGGGAAACAGCAGTTTGCTCAATGCGTATATAACAGGGCTTACTATTGAGGATCTGGATATTTACGACCTGGAGAATGCACTCGTCGATATAGACAACCAGGACATATTACTTGTATATACAAACCTCCGGAAAGGAAGCAGGAACCATATGCGTTCATTTTACAGGAATTTAACAAATGCAGGAGGCAGTTATACACCTCAATATATTACACAAGCAGCATTTGATGCAATAAGAAACAGCGGAATGGAAACAGGATTCTGAGGATCGGAACGGGCAATTAAAAAGGGGGTTAATTTCTATTAAACCCCTTTTTATTCAACAACAAAATTCTTTTATGATAACAGCATAGCGCCCTGCAACAGTTCTGCTCCCTTTTCCATAGCCAGGCGGTTAAGCGGCAGCAGGTGATGGTATTTTTCGGGCAATACTTTTTCGAGTGCCTGCATTACATCGTCCATTTTTACAACCGGTTTAAGATGAAGGTAAACACCGAGCATAATCATATTCATGATCTTTGCATTTTTCATCAGCAGCGCTTCTGTGGCTGCCGGAATTCCCACTATCTCAATATCGGTTCTTGGCGACACTTGCTTAATATTGGCAGATTCGTACAGCAATAAACCCCCGGGCTTTACTTTTGCCGAAAATTTTTCCATAGAAGGCTGGTTGAGCACAATGGCTGTATCAAAAGATGATATGATGGGGGAACTTATTTTTTTATCAGAAATAATGGTGATGCAGTTAGCGGTTCCACCCCGCATTTCGGGACCATAAGAAGGCATCCAGGATATTTCTTTGTCTTCCACCATACCTGCATAAGCGAGCGTCATACCCATAGACAGCACACCCTGTCCGCCAAAACCAGCAATAATAAGTTCTTCCAATGTACTGCCACCGCCCAAAGAGGAAGCTGCAGTATAAAAAAATTTGTTTGTGTTGGCCGTATTCATAAAATTATTCTTTGTTTTTCGCCCCCGGCATTACTGTTTCCTGGAACTTCATAAAACTTGCGGAATTTTAATATCGCCCAGCGGAAAAGTATTCACCATTTCTTCATCAATAAATTTAGATGTTTCCATGGGCGTCATCTTCCAGTTGCTGGGGCAGTTGGCTAAAATTTCTATAAGACAGGTTCCTTTATGCTCCTGCTGGTATCTAAACGCATTGAGCAATGCTTTTTTGGTGCGCCGAACTGCATTGGCGCTGTTTACCGCCTGCCTGGTAACATAATATGAACCGGGCAACTGGGCTATCAGCTCTGCAATTTTCATAGGTGCGCCATAAAGGTTTACATCACGCCCGTCGGGGCTGGTGGTGGTATGCATACCATTTAAAGTTGTGGGTGCCATCTGCCCGCTGGTCATTCCATACACGGCATTATTCATAAAAACGATCAGTATATTTTCGCCGCGGTTGATCGCATGTATGGTTTCACCAATACCGATGGCGGCCAGGTCGCCATCGCCCTGGTAAGTGAATACATACTTATCGGGCATCAATCTTTTTAAAGCTGTGGCTACAGCACAGGCACGGCCGTGTGCAGCTTCCTGCATATCAATATCCATGTAGTCGTATGCAAAAACAGAGCAGCCAACCGGTGCCACTCCCACCGTTTTATCCTGTATATCCATTTCTTCCACCACTTCCATTATAAGTTTGTGCACAAGGCTGTGCGCACAACCGGGACAGTAATGCATGGCTGTATCCACCATTGTTTCGGGGCGGTGGTATACCAGTTCATACTCCTCGTGCGCACATTCGGTATGGGCTTCCACCTTTGTTTGCGGCAAAATGATCTCTTCAGTTTGCATGATTTTTTTCTATTTGCATTTCAAAATGATGAACTATTTCTTCGGGCGTGGGCATAATGCCACCCATGCGCCCGTAAAATTCAACCGGTATCTTTCCGTTTACCGCAAGCCTTACATCTTCCAGCATTTGCCCGCTGTTTAGTTCCACGCAAAGGATCATCCTGGTTTTTTCGGCCAGCTTGTTCAACGCTGTATATGGATAGGGGAACAATGTAATTGGCCTGAAAATGCCTACTTTCAATCCTTTACTGCGGCAGATATCCATGGCCTTCTGACAAATGCGTGCGCTCAAACCATAGGCCACAAAAATATAATCAGCATCTGCGGTATTGATCTCTTCAAAGCGAACTTCGTTTTCACGCATTGCTTTAAATTTTTCTTCAAGTTTGAGGTTGTGCTGCTCCATTGCCTCTGGTTTTATATGCAATGAAGTGATGTAGTTTCTTTGCCGTGTTTTTGGTTTGCCGGTTGTGGCCCAGGGTTTTGCCATTTTCTTCACTTCGTGATGGCCAAAATTCACTTTCTCCATCATTTGTCCTATGGCGCCATCACTAAGGATCAAAACAGGGTTGCGGTATTTATCTGCCAGGTCGAAACCAAGAAAAGTAAAATCGGCCATTTCCTGAACAGAGGAAGGTGCCAGTACGATCAAGCGGTAATCGCCATGGCCTCCACCCTTTGTACTCTGAAAATAATCACCCTGGCCGGGCTGGATGGTGCCAAGGCCCGGACCTGCCCTGTTAACATTTACCAGCAATGCGGGGAGTTCTGCCCCTGCCATATAAGAAATCCCTTCCTGCATGAGGCTGATACCCGGCGAAGAAGATGTTGTCATTACCCTGAAGCCTGCGCCCGCAGCACCATACACCATGTTAATGGAAGCAACTTCACTTTCGGCCTGCATCACCACCCGGTTATACTTTGGCATTTCACGTGCAAGGTATTCCAGCACTTCGCTTTGCGGGGTGATCGGGTATCCAAAATACGCATCGCAGCCCGCCTGTATGGCCGCTTCGGCAAGCGCTTCATTTCCTTTCATGAGTTTTGTTCCTTTTTCCATACAAATGTTTTCGGTTTGCCGCCAAAATTTCTCTGCCCGGCAATTCGCTTTTATTTTTACTTTTTATTTTTCTCCACTGCATCTTTTATCACATCCCTGATATTTTCCGGCGTAATATTTTCTTTCTTTTTGGCACGGGTACGGTATACGGTAATAACTGCATCCGGGCAAACCAATGCGCAGTTTACACAACCCGTGCATACATCGTTGTTGGCAATAATGTAACGGTAACCTTTAATATTGATGGTGTCGGAAAGGGAGAGGGCATGTTCTTTACAGGCGCTGGTACACAGTTCGCAACCTTTGCATTTCTGTATATCAATCTCCACCCTGCCCTTTACTTTGCGTTCCTTTGGAACAGGAACTGCGGATGTGTTGGGAACTTCCATGCAGCAAGCATTTTAGATGATAAAAGTACAGATCAGCCTGGTTTTTTTTGAGCAGGGTTATCATGGTAAAATATGATATTGATCAGGTTTACCTGACGTGTTTGAGAATAACCATGTGCAGTAAAAAGCCCGGCAATTTTTTAAGAACTTAAAAAATTGCCGGGCATAAATCAATCGTTTATTAATGCTGTATCAAGAGCTTATAAGATCTCCATTCTTTTCCATTGAATATTCTTACTGTATACAAATCACTCTTAAGAAGGGATACCGGTATACTGATACCGTTGGAAACTCCCTTCGCAAATAGTTTCTTCAGTACTACTGTTCCTAACCTGTCTACTATTTCAACCGTTTGTATACCTGTGACTGCCGGCATTTTTTCAGCAGCATCCAGTTCATCAATCCTTACAACATCACTTGCAGGGTTTGGTGTGAGGCGGTAAGAAGGCCCGCCATAACCCCAGGCTGTCCATTTGGATCCATAGCTGTTCACCCCGCAGGCACTAAAGTAAACCCGTATATCTCCTGTAGAGGCAGCGGAGCCCGAACGTAAAATTTTATAATTAGTTCCACCACTGTATACCTGAGACCAGGCATAAGGAGGATAATAATACGGAGGTGAAGGCCAGGTCCAGGTAAGGTTAGAAATGCCCGGATAATTGGTCATATTAACACTGTAAGATGAAGTGTAATTAAGTGGCACCATTGTATAGCCACTGATCTGTACCTGGAAATCGCTGTACGGCCCTACTTTGATATATTTTGTTTTGGTTTGAACCTGCGAACCAGATGTAACAGTAGCTGTAATAGTGGTAAACCCGGTACCAGTGGCCGTGATAGTTGTTTGCGGACAGGTGCTGCAACTGAAACTCACAATATTAGAAGGGTTAGCCGACCAGCTAATGGTTTCTGTACCGCATGATGGTATACCAAAATAATTGTAATTTATGTAGTAGGTACCCGGGCTGCTGCTGCAAATAATATCTGGTCCGTTTATTAATGGGGCTGCTACCGGGTTACCGGCCACCCAGTTTCCACCCACTCCTACAGCATACCATGCCCGGGTAACACTCACTTCTTCGCAGCTTCCTGCACCAAATAGTTCTCTTGCAGCCTGTATGCTCATAATACGTGTTGCGGCATAATCGGAAGATGCACTTAGGAGTTGTTCAGTACGGTAAGCAATTTTTTCTGCATTACGCCAGCCGATGCCTGTTACATTCCATTGGTACCCGGAGCCTGCCGGAGCATGTGAACTTTGACCATTATTCCAACCTGTTCCACCGTTTACCAATAAATAAAACCAATGACAAAGTACTCCTGCATTTTTGTGTTCATCGTATCCTGTACCAGGGCCGGGGAATGCCCAATTAGTACCATGGTAGGTGTTTGGTTGCGGTTTAAGACTTGAAAATGGATCACTAAGGCTCCGGTAAAAGAAAGGGGCCACCTGGGTAATTTCTTCTCCAGAGATCCATGGATTTTTGGCCGGTGCTGCCCAATGTTCAGTACATGCACCCCAAATATCACTGAAACCCTCGTTTAATGAACTGGCCTCAAAACTGGTTCCTGTGTAAAGATTACAGGTGTACTGAGTAACTCCATGACCAAATTCATGAGATACAATATCAAGTTCTGCCAGTGGCAGAAACTGGCTGTTACCATCTCCAAAATTAAATGTATGATAGGTTACGTCATAATATGCTATAAAGCCCTGCAGGTGTACATAAGATTTTACCGCCTGTCCCCAGTCGTCAAAACTATTTCTGGCATGAACATTTCGCCAATAATCAATTGTATTGCCCATTGCCCAGTGTACATCCAGTGCCTGCCTGTTTCCGGCATGTTCTGCAGCCTGCCAGTTGTTATCATTGTCGAAAAATTCGGTGGCATGCGTTTCAATGTCTGAATAAGTATCATAAAAATTCGCATTCCTTGTGTGCATGGGTGTTATCGTGTTACGCATTTCATACAGGCGATACTGCCCCCCGGTTAGATCCGTAATAATTGATTGTGCTCCGCTGTATAAAGTAGCGGCAGTACCACTCACATAAGGTGGAGGCGAATTTTCTGTGCCAACGGGCTCACCGTAACTGCAGATAGTACTTCCCTCGCTTAAAATTTCGCCTGTAACAGCATCCAGTAAAAATATATCACTAACTGGTTGCCGCCCCGCCTTAACTTCTGCCTTTACCACCAATTTTACGGTACCATCCCGGTACAATAAAAACAAGCCCTGGTCTGTGGCTGTAAGATCTTCGGCCGCCAGTTTAAGCAATGCCTGCCGCAGCAATGTCTTTTTCAGTACAATGGGGGTTATTTTTTTAAAATCAATGGGGATCCCGGTTTCAAGGCCTGAATAGTTTGCTATGGGCAACCGGCCATTTGCAGATTCAATGCGCCCTGCCTTGCAATGCAACACATAGTCTGCATTGATAATTTCGATCCCCTTAAAATAAAAACTGTAAAAGAAATGTGTGAAGCCGGCCTTGTCTTCGTAATTACGGACAGGCCTGATCTCAATTTGCTGCTGCAGTTTGGCAGGCAGCAATTCCCTTATCAGGAGCACCTGCAGTTGCCTGTCGGCGGGCGGTTGGTTTTGCAGCTTTACAAAAGCCGCATTTCCCCCTGCATCATTTATTCTTTCCGAAAATTCAAAAACCTGCGAGAACGACCATGTTCCAATCAATAAGATAAGCGTTGTAAAAAATAATTTTTTCATGCTTTTCAATTTTAAAGTGAAGAAATAATAAATCATTCTTTGCCGGTATCAGTCATATATTAGCAGGGTGGGGTAAACGGACAAGAGAAACTGAATTTTCACAGCAGCCGCGGAGTAAGGCTAAACAGGAAGGAAAGATGATGTAAATTACGGACATCTGTATTAATAAAACTAAAATCGAAAATTTATTACATGAAAACCATATAAAAGAGAAGTAAATACGGTAGTAAATGATCTTGCAGCAGAAACGGCAACTGCAAATACCCGGGTTACCATGGACCCGAAAATCTTAAACTCCGTTTCCCAGGTTCCGGAAATGACCGATCCAGTCTGCATTATTATACAGGGTGGAATGATATATTTTAGCCCGGCATTGCGGCACCATTTCTTTGATACTTGCCTTGAGGCTTTCGAAAACTGTTTTTGGAACCTTGTTGCTAATGGTGATTTTTCTAATAATATCCAAGTCAATATCAATGTCGAAACTCGCTTCCTGCTTTTTGCCTGATAGGGCAATGAGCCGGTATTCGCTTTCGGGAGAAAAAGGTTCCCGCTTTACAAAAGGAAGCCGTTCTTTTTCAATTTTTGATGTGGCAAGGTCACGTACACGGATATAGGCTGTTTTACCGTGCAGTATGCCGTTCCGGTCAAGCAATTCTGTTAACCGGCCGGGGCTAAACTCTATGCAGCATCCGCTGGTACCGTTTGCAAATGCGTTCCAATGATGAATGGTTTCGTTCTTATAGGTCATACACAGGGCATAAATACTTTTAGCTTTTACAGCCTTGCGGTAAATTTCTATTGTTTCCCTGTCGTTGAAATCTTCCCAAAATGCGGGGTTGAGTAAGCTGAGTTTTTTACGCCTGAGCAGATCAAATAAAAAAGGGATGGTTGTGAAGCGGTTTAATTTGATAAGATCTGGCGCCATGAGAATTGTTTTAGCGAAAGTAGTTCAACAAAGGCAACATTGTAATTTGCAAATGTAGAATTTCAAAAAATTCTTGGCCAGAAACGTCTACCTTCATGATTAGACTATAAAAGAATTTATGTCACATGCTACCCTTTTTTGTAATGGCAAATAACTATATATACTTATGGGAAAAACTAGAGACTTCTATTGTTATGATCATTTAAAGTCCTGAAGATTGAATCAGCCAATCTTGTGCCAGTAGAAACAAGTTTTGATAGAACCCTCAATTGCTCCCTACAAGAAATATCGTTAGTTGGGTGTGGATAATTAATAGAATGATCTATTTCACCCCAAATTTCTTCGAAAAGTGTTCGAACCTGAATTTCACAACAAAGAGGATTAGAAGAATTATTATTTGGCTTAACTAAATAATGGACACTAGTGTAATAGGTTTCACGCAATTCTGTCTGAATGCCCAAGTCATCATACATTGATTTTGATTCAGGATCCCATGTCATTGCTTTTGGTGGAGCAACAAAAGCCCAGTCCCCCTCATTAATGTAATTCAGTATTTGTGAATGAATTGATGGAAATTGGTCTTGATATAAATGTAATACTCGCAGTCCGATCAGATCCGTTATTTTACTAAACAGGTTGCTTTTGTTTACTTCAATCCCCTCTCTACGCTTTCTTTCAATCTTATCCCTTAAGTGCTCAGGGTCTTTAAGTCTTGTTTTTATTGAATGTACTATTGGCAGTGGTTTTGCGTTTAGCAAAGGGTGATTTAAAAAAAACGTTTTAACTGAAGACTGGAATTGAAGTAGCCTTAGCTGATTTTCATTATAGAAATCAATTATAGCATCAATATTTTCGACCTGTAGGCTCATAATAAATTTATTCTTTCTAATAAATCTTCTGTAAATACTCTATACTTTTCTCCTATTTCCCGTAGCCTACCATTGTTACCAGCATTATATTCAAACCCATTTTGTTGTAATATTTCGAAATATTCTCTATTTGTCCTTTGAATTGCAAGATATGCTTCAGGCACACGCCACATTGGACATTTTAATGCTTGGGCCATGGCGGGGAAAGTATTATGGGTATGGATAATTGAATCACCACCTATAGGCCTCGAAATAATTTCTGCAGGAATATTAATTCTATTACTCTCTTGAATATATTGCATAATGGTTTCTGGAATACGGACTACATATTGATAATGGGCTTGGGCTAAATTGTACTCATTAAATGGCTCGTTATCCCTTGTATATTTCTTCGCATTATAAATTGTATAACCTAAAAATTGAACGAAATTATTTGGAAATTTCGATCTTTTTTCTTCCGATATAAGAGAATAAATCGAATTAAATTCTCTTTGCCATATTTGTAGAGCATTTCCAATATTTCGAATTCCATATAAACTAAACATATCTGGTTGAGCAGGCACAAAAAAACCATCCACTGTTGAAATAATTACTTTATTCAATATTCCCAAACTCGGAGAAGTGTCAATTAATACATATTCATAACCCTTTAATTCAGCGTATCGTTGACACACATTTCTAATATTTGTTACAGTACGAATTGCCAAATTATCTCCCTGATAAATTCCACTCCACCTTTCAGCTATTCTGTTTTCATATTTATGTAATGACAGCCTTCCAGGTATTAAGTCTATATTTCTTCCAATTTGATGTGGAGGGGGCAAATGATTTGGCTCACTTAAACCATCCTCTGTTGGTTTAAGAATAAAATGTATGCTTCGAGTGGAATTTGAAATATCTTGATTATTAGCAAATGCCATTTCATAGTCATCGATAAAAGTATCTTCTTCCGCCCAAATATTATGCAAATCCTCTTCCATCATTGCACAAATTGTCAAATTACATTGTGGATCTAAGTCAACCATTAACACTTTATGCCCGAGTTCAGCCAATGCATTTCCTAAATGATAAGTCAAGGTTGATTTCCCGACTCCCCCTTTGTTATTAAAAACTGAAATAATTCTCATGCTATTTGCTTTATAATATATCCTCAATTATTATATAAAAATTCCAATATAGTGCAAAATTAACTTCCCTTTACTGCCCATACAAAACCTAGACTTCAAATAAAGCACTCAAAGTAGAAAAATTTTATTTTGCTCACTAGTTGATTTCCTTTTAGCAAGATAACTAATTTTGTATTTTGAGTATAAGGTTTAACTCTCGTCCGGCAATATTAATCAATCTTTCACTTCCCTCTACCCCGTATTTTCACCCTCTATCTATACGTTAAAACACCCTCATCTACATTGGCCACAAAAGCTCTAACGTCGAATTAATGATCTTCCTTGCATACCCTCAAGTAGCATTTGCAGGCAGAAGGCAACCAGATAGCAGACACACACCCTTACTACCACTATTAAAAGGGACACAGTTGTTTCGACTGTTAATATGCACTAATCCATTAAATAGTCCCATCGCTTAATGTTTTTTTTATAAAAAACGTTAGCCCTAAAAACACAAAACTGTATCAGAGGGCAATAAGTGCCAATTTAACTTGAAGTTCAAGAAGTATAAAAAAAATTAAAATTTGCAGCTTATCCCGTTTTAGCAATTTATAAAAGAAAACTGAACTTCCCGCCCCTTACAGACTACGCCCCCTAAAAAGCCTCCAAAACTGGGGTCATTGGGCCCTTGAAACATTTAAAACGCCTGAAACTTTTTGCGAAATTTCAAACCCACCCATAACCGCCGCCAGGGTTTGCAACCGCAGGCGGATTTTCTTTACCTCATAAAAAGCCCCGCCATTTCCGGCGGGGCCCATACAAACTATAATTACAAACACAACAAAAATAAAAACGCAACCACCGGGGCAGTTGCATTTAAAAATATCAGTCGGGCTTTTTGCCTTCTAAAAATGTATTGATGGTGCTGATCTCAGCCTGGTTTTTTGTATCATTATTTTTAACCGTTACATTGCTGTAAAAGCTTTCTACGTCGGCAATCTGGTTGTGCATTTCCATATTGCGGCGAAGGTAGGCCGGCACCGTTTCAAACTCATTATTCGGATCAGCTGCATTGATGTTGAATGACAAATTACGCAGCTTCGCAATGCGTTCCATAGCCCGGCGCCTGAGTTCTTCTGTTTCGTCCTGCATAGCAGGCTCCTCTACATTAGACATCATGATGGGCTGAGTCTGTTGTACAATTGGCTGTTCCTCCGCCGCATTCTGGTTTTCTTTAACCACCAGTTGCATCTCCTCCATTGGTTCGTCGGCCGCCGGTGCTTGCTGCATTGGCAGTGGCTCATCAGTCAGTTTGGATTCATTAGAAACTGGCTTGTCCTCAGCATAGATCTGCCTTGGCTTTGCCAGGAAGCCCCCCGACGAAAGGGTGCTTATTTTGCTAGCCTCATTGGTTTCTTCTTTCTTAATTTTGGGGATTTCAGCCTTTTTTTCGGAAGCTGCCGGTTCGGGTTTTTGCGGAGGGTGGGGATTGGCCAGGTCCAGGTCAAATTGTATAACAGGTAGCTGGTCGGACGCCGAAGATATTTCAAAAAATACCGGTTCATGCGTATTTTCACTCTCTTTTTTATCCACAGTATTTTTACCAAGGAATTCTACTTCTGAACTTTCTTTGAGCACTGGCATAAAAGAATCAATTTCAGTTGTTTGTGCGGGATTCATTTCTACCACTTTAGCCTCATGCGTTGCGGGCTTCTCAGCTACTGGTGCGGGTTCATCAGTTTTTTGCTGCTCAAAATCGAGCGATGGTTGCTTAGTTACAGGCAAAGGAGCTGGCTCGGGCATAGCCAGCTGCATCACAATTTTTTCTTCTTTGCTTTCTTTAACCTCAGGTTTGTCGGCCTTTTGGAATGGATCTTTGTGTTCGAAACCGGTGGCAATAAGGGTGATACCGATCTTGTCTTCGAGCGTGTTATCGTAGCCCAGGCCCAGGATCACATCAGTGTCTTCGCCGGCATTACTAAGCAGGTATTCCTGTATCACTTCCACTTCGTCCATGGTAAATTCATAATCACCCTCGCAGCTGTTGATATTGATCAGTATCCAGCGGGCGCCGCGGATATCGTTATCGTTCAGCAAAGGAGATGCAAGTGCCTGCTCAATGGCAACATGCGCACGGTTTTCACCGCTTGCAGATGCACTGCCTAAAATAGCAACACCGCCGTTTTTCATAACGGTGCATACATCGGCAAAGTCTACGTTGATCTGCCCTGTGCTGTTGATCACATCAGTAATACATTTAGCTGCTGTGGCAAGTACATTGTCGGCCTTGCTGAAAGCTTCTTTCATTTTAAGGTTGCCAAACTGGTGACGCAGTTTATCGTTACTGATCACCAGCAATGTGTCTACATGTTCTTTCAGCTGCATGATGCCCTCCTCTGCCTGGGCAATGCGCTTTTTCCCTTCGTATGCAAATGGCGTGGTTACAATACCTACGGTAAGGATACCCATGTCTTTACAAATTTTTGCCAGTATGGGAGCGCCACCGGTTCCCGTTCCTCCACCCATGCCTGCAGTAATGAAAGCCATCTTGGTATTCACTTCCAAAATACGCTTGATCTCTTCCAGACTTTCCTGTGTGGCTTCCTTGCCTATTTGCGGGTTGGCACCGGCGCCCAGGCCCTGCGTAAGATGCGGACCAAGCTGCACCTTGTTGGGTACCCGGCTTTGCGCAATGGCCTGCGCATCGGTATTGCATATAATAAAATTAACACCCTCAATATGCTGGGCATACATGTGGTTTACAGCGTTGCTTCCGCCACCGCCCACACCAATTACTTTGATGATGGACGACTGGTCTTTTGGCAAATCAAATTGAATCATGGTTGTAAGTTGTAATTAGTAAGTTTTTAGTTTTCAAAAAAAATCATTCCATTTTACATGGGTGGAGATCAATATTTTTGTTCCGGTCATTTTACCATCACCCGGCCTCCGTTGCGTCGCACACTTGTACCACATACCCTTGTTCATCTTTTCCCGCATTATCAGCATACACAGATCACTCTTATGAAGCAACAATACGAAAAAGGCCTGTTTAAAATTTTCTTCATTTGCACATCTGCACATTACAGCATTTGCACCTTTCCTCATCGTCACATTATCCGATCGTCAAATTATCACATTCTCATTTGCACATCTGCACATTTCCCACATTTGCACATTACAACTGCGCATCTTCTTCTTCTTTAAACATCTCGATTAAATTATTCTTAAAGCTGTCCATAAATCCTTTGATGGTTTTGCGCTTTTGCCTTGGTAGTTCGGGCGTATTTGTTTCATTGTGCACATCGGCCACTTCATCCACTGCTTCTTTGGCAAGATCTGCTGCCCCGTTCACTTTAATAAAATTGTTATCAAAGGTCTTGTTCTTGTTCTCATAATCATTGTATCCTTTTAATATCAAACCAATACAGGTGCTGTACATGGGCTTGGCCAGTTCTTCTATATGTCCGCCACTGAGGTGCTCATTTGGATAACCGATACGTGCATTGAGGCCCGTTACATATTCTGTAAGCTGTATCAGGTGTTTCAGCTGCGATCCGCCGCCGGTAAGTATCACACCGCCGTTGAGCATGCGGTTGTCGAGACCAACTTGCTTCAGGTGATAACTTACAAAATCCATGATCTCGCTCATGCGCGCCTGAATGATATTGGCCAGGTTCTTTACAGAAATCTCTTTTGGCGCCATACCACGCAGACCCGGGATGGTGATGAAGGCATTGGCCTTGGCCTCATCGCTGAGTGCAGAACCAAACTGTATCTTCATTTGTTCGGCCTGTGTTTTCAATACACCCAGGCCGGTCTTGATATCGTTGGTGATATTCTCGCCACCAAAAGGAATAACAGCCGTATGTTTCAAAATGCCTTCATAAAAAACAGCCAGGTCGGTGGTGCCACCGCCAATATCTACAATGGCCACACCTGCCTCCAGGTCCTGGTCGCACATCACTGCGGCTGCAGAAGCCAATGGCTGCAGTACGAGGTCCTTTGTTTTAAGGCCGCTTTTTTCTACACTCCGGTTGATATTGCGGATAGCAGTTTTATCCCCGGTGATGATGTGAAAATTAGCGCCCACTTTTACCCCGCTGTACCCGATAGGGTTGGGAATATTCTGGAAATTATCTACGGTAAATTCCTGTGGTATCACATCAATGATCTGGTCGCCGGCTGGTATATAAGTGCGGTATTGATCGGCAATAAGGCGATCTATTTCCTCCTGGCGGATCTCTTCTTCGTTTTGCTGGCGTACGATATCGCCACGGGTTTGCAGGCTTTTAATATGGTGCCCGGCAATACCCACGTACACTTCGCTGATCTCGAGGTTGGGATTGGAGGCATAGCAGTTTTCAAGAGCGGTTTGTATAGCCTTGATGGTTTGGTCGATATTAAGCACCATACCGTGCTGCACACCGTTGCTGTTAGCACGGCCAAAGCCAAGTATCTCGAGTTTGCCGAATTCATTTTTCCTGCCGGCAATGGCTGCTATCTTGGTGGTTCCAATGTCGAGCCCTACGATAATGGGTTGTTCCTGGTTCATAGTTATATGTTTTGTATGTGTTTGTTTTAAATTTCGATATTTTATTTATGTGTGTTTTGTTAAAGTACGTTGAAGTTGCATGGCTAAATTGTTAAATTGTTGAACGCATTACAATGAACCAACTCCCTTCAAAATTTGAACCTTATCAATTTTCAACCATTTGCTAATTCTTTTTCATTACCGCTTTAGGAACGGGTTTAGTAATTTGTTTTACAGGGGGTTTTGGATTTGGTTTTTGCAAAGGAGCCTTGGATGGGGCTTCTGGTTTGTTTGGCTTTATGACTGGTGCTGCTGGTTTTGCAGCTACCGTTGTTTTTGTGTTTTCAGCAGGTTTATTATTTACATCGGCTGGTTTTGCAACCGGCGATGGAATTGCTGCAGTTTTATCTATCGCCGCATTTGACGATTCTGCCTGTCCGCCACCCTCCTCCTCTCTTTCGATCGACTGCTGTATCAGGCTTGTGTCGGTGTTTTGCCTTTCCGTACTTTCGGGCTGTTGCCGCATCATCAACACCGAATCGGCCGACATCTTTGCTGCATTATCTGCCATTACCTGCATCAGTTGCAGGGTGCGCAAAGAATCGGCAACCACATCTTCTTTGCCCCGCAGCCTGGCCACAACCTGGTTTTTAAACTGCAGGTTGATAACATTGTACCTTTCCCAGCCGGCTTTAAGCATGATGTTTTTATAAAACAACTTCAGTTTACTGAATTTTGCTTCGGCATCAGCTGCATTGCCAAAAACAATCACCTGTTTGCCAATCTTGGGAATCATTTCAAAATACCGTTGTGGCGTAATATCCACCTGTTCTATCATCCCCATCAAAAAAGCATCGGCTTCTATTAACAGTGAAAGTTCTTTGATATCGTTCAGCAGGATACTGTCTGCTTTTACCAGCACCCTTGTATCCGACGGAAAACCGGTAAACACGGGCAACCTGGCCGAAAATTTTTCGCTAAGCGGCAGCATCATATTAGTGCTATCAATGTAAAATGTATTTCCACCAGTACTGAAAATTCTTGCAACCGGCTCCCGCTCTTCTACAGAAGCCTGTAGTACATTATTATTATCAAAGAACAATTCCGCATCTTTTACCCAAATCTCCTTTTCCAGGTCGGCTTCAATTTTACGGAGGTTAAAACTGTTTATTTCCTTTCCCTCGGGGGCGCCGCCAGCATGCTGATGAATAAGTTTGAGCACATCGGTTTTATCAATAAAAAAATTATCACTCACCCCGCTTATGCTCACCTGCACCGCAGTACATATGGCAGCATTTTTCTTTTGCATGGCGGCCACCAGCAGTACTACGGCCGCGGTTCCCAGCAGCGCCCATACAGTGCCGAGTAATAATTTTTTAATATTTATCTTTTTACCAGCCATTTTTTTCATGCAAAGTTCATCTAAGGAACTAAGACAAAATGTTTTTTTTGTTTCTCACAAAAGCACCAAGCCACAGTTTTTTCACGCTAAAACGGAATGTTTTCCATTTTCACTTTTTACTTTTTGCTTCAACAAGCAGTTTTATATCTTGCAGCATTGTATCAATATCTCCTGCACCTGCCGTTATGAACAGTTCAATATCATTGTCTTTAAGCCATTTGAGCAACTCCGGCTTTTCTTTCACAGTTCGATTATTTGTCATCTTCTCTGCTATCATGCTGCTGCTTACACCGGGTATTGGCAATTCCCTCGCGGGATAAATAGGCAGCAGGATGGTTTCATCAGCCATACTCAGCACTTCTGCAAAACCATCGGCCAGGTCCCTTGTTCTTGTGTACAAGTGTGGTTGAAAAACAACTGTACATTTTTTCCCGGGGTATAATTCCATTGCCCCGTTTATCAGCGCACGCAGTTCTTCCGGGTGATGCGCATAATCATCTATTACAATCCTCCCTTCGTTTTTCAGTACATACTCGAACCTTCGTTTTACGCCTGCAAAGGAAGCAACCGCTGTTTTTATTTTGTCTTCCTCAATTTCCAGCTGTTTTGCCACCGCTATGGCAGCCACCGCATTTTCAATATTGTGCCGGCCACCCATATTAAGTTCCACATCTTTTACCGAATGCCCGCAAACCACCGCATCAAATACATAAGCCCCGTTTTGAATGTGCACAGCAGCTGCATGGCAATCTGCTGAGGCATCTGCTGCTCCGTAAGTCCAACGGTTGCTCACCCTGAAATCATTGCTCCGTGGCAAACCTTTTTTATATATCAGCAGTCCGCCTGTTTTTATCTTACCAGTAAATTCAACAAAGGCATCCTGCATATTCTTTTCTGTTCCGTAAATATCCAGGTGGTCGGCATCCATGGCGGTGATAACAGCCACATCCGGACTTAATTTTAAAAAACTGCGATCATACTCATCTGCTTCTGCCACACAAACATTTTTTGAACTGCTCCAAAAATTATTATCATAATTAGTAGCTATGCCTCCTAAAAAAGCATTACAGCCAAAACCACTATCCCGCAATATGTGTGCAATCATGGCACTGGTGGTGGTTTTACCATGAGTGCCGGCCACACAAATATTAAAATTGCTCCCCGTTACCATACCCAATACCTCACTGCGTTTTAGCAATTTATACCCGTGTTCTTTGTAATAATTCAGCTCCTTATGTTGTGCCGGTATGGCGGGTGTATATACAACGAGGGCTGCATCTTTATCGATCAATGCCGGGTCATCTTCGTAATGAATAAACATTCCTTCCAACTCCAGTTGCTTTGTAAGCACAGAAGGCGTTTTATCGTAACCGCTCACTTTATGTCCGCGGCTGTTGAAATACCTTGCCAATGCGCTCATGCCAATGCCGCCAATGCCTAAAAAGAAAACAGTTTGGCCTTCCTTTAAGATCGTTGTACCCGGTATGTTATTAAGTTCTGTCATTGAGATCAACTGTATAAAATTTCTTTAGCTATAATGATATCAGCATTGGCTACACCCAACTTTGCAATATTTTCTTTAAGCTCGGCTTGTAATGCATCGTTCTTACTCAGCTCAATAACTTTAGCCACAAGTTTTTCCCCGGCTTCATTATTTTTTATCATCAATCCTGCTTTCTTATCCAGCAGGTTTTTTGCATTGGCAGTTTGGTGGTCTTCTGCTGCAAACGGGTAAGGCACAAACACAGCGGGCTTTTTCACCACGCAGATCTCCGCTATGGCCATGGCACCACTGCGGCTGATCACAATATCTGCAGCAGCATAGGCCTGTTCCATTTGAGTGATAAAATCGCTCACAAAAATATTTTTACGGCCTGTTGCGGCATTCACTGCCTTTTCCTTATAAGGCCTCCCGGTTTGCCAGATCAACTGCAGGCTATTTTTTTCAAATTCAGTTATATTTTTATCAATGGCCTCATTAATACTTTGTGCCCCCAGGCTGCCGCCGATACTCAACACCGTTTTTTTTGCTGCGTCGAGCCCAAAAAATTTCAGTGCCTCTTCCCTGCTGGTGTTTGAGAGTGCAATAACTTTCCGAACCGGGTTTCCTGTGACCAGGATCCTTGAAGCCGGAAAAAACTTTTCCATTCCTTCGGTGGCTGTAAAAACCTTTGTGGCTTTTTTTCCCAGCATAATATTGCTGCGCCCCGCAAAAGAATTGCTTTCGTGTATGTAAGTAGGAATATTTTTCCTTTGTGCATACTTAAGTACCGGAAAGCTGGAATACCCGCCTACCCCAACAGCGGCCGTTGGTTTGAATTCGGAAAATATTTTTTTTACCTGTATAAAACTTTTTACCAGTTTAAATGGCAGTAAAACATTTTTTATCAAAGAACTTCTGTTGAACCCGGCTATATCGAGCCCTTTTATTTTGTAACCGGCCTGCGGCGCTTTTTCCATTTCCATTTTTCCCTTTGCGCCCACAAACAAAATTTCTGTTTGAGGTTCCAATGCTTTTATGGCATTGGCAATGGCAATGGCAGGAAAAATATGCCCGCCTGTTCCGCCTCCTGCTATAATGATCCTATGCACTTTCTGCCTCCTCTTCTTCCTGTATTTCTTTGGTTGTTTCTTTTGCAATTTTACCCTCCTGCTGCTCCACATTTCTCGACACACTTAGAATGATACCAATAGAAAGGCAGGTAAAAAGAAAACTGCTTCCACCCATGCTTACCAGCGGCAGGGTTACCCCCGTATTGGGAAAAAGATTTACATTAACCGCCATGTTTGCCATGGCCTGTATCACCAGCGTAAAACTCAATGCCAGTGCCAGAAATGCTCCAAATGCATACGGGCATTTTTTATAAATACGTATGCAACGAAGCAAAAACCACAGGTAAACAAGTATGATGGCCGCACCACCCAGCAAACCATATTCTTCAATTATTATGGCATAAATAAAATCGCTGTAGCTATGAGGCAAATAATTACGCTGTTCGCTCCGACCCGGGCCCTTACCAATGATACCGCCTTTGGCAATTGCAATTTTTGCCTGGTTGATCTGGTAAGATTTTTCACTATCAAGCTCTTTGCTGCCATACACAAATGTTTGTATACGGCTGATCCAGGTAGGAATGCGGCCGGCAGATAGAATAGCCGGCAACTTTTTTGTTTCGTGGTTTTGTTTATCGTATGTGTTTACAGCTATGCTGATGAGCAATACGATGGGAATTAGCGCAATGCCAATTGTTGCGAGGATATGTTTGGTGCTCACCCTCCCGATAAACAGCAATATCATACTGGTTCCTGCCACCAAAACAGCGGTGGAGAGATTAGCCGGAGCAATAAGTATGCAAATGATGGCCACCGGTATGATGATGGGCAAAAATCCTTTTTTAAAATCCTTTATCAGCTTTTGCTTGCGGCTCAGCTGCCGGCTCATATACATGAACAGGGCCAGCTTTGCCAGGTCGGATGTTTGAAAGGTCATATTGATGACCGGCAGTTTTATCCAGCGGCTGCCTGCATTTAACTGCACCCCAAATAACAGGGTATATAAAAGCAATGGAATAGAGATCAAAAACAGGATCAATGCCACCCTTGAATAAATGGTATAATTGATCCGGTGTGCCCAGTAGATAATGAGCAGGCCCAGCACAATAAAAGCAAACTGCTTGAAGAGGTAACTTTCGTTACTCTTGTTCATCCGGAATGCCAGGGACCCGGTGCTGCTGTACACCAGCAACAGGCTGGCGAGCGTTAGCAACACAACGATGGCCCAAATAACACGGTCGCCCCTTGTTTTACTCACAAGGTTGCCGCCCATATTAGAAATATCGGGGGTAAAAATTGATTTTATATTGATATTATCGGCCATTTAAATTCTTAACTTTTACAAATCCTTTACTGCCACTTTAAATTGTTTTCCGCGATCTTCATAGTTTTTGAACAGGTCGAAGCTGGCGCATGCAGGGCTGAGCAATACCACATCTCCTTTATTGGCAAAATGAAATGCCGCCTGTACTGCATCTTTCGCATTGTTTGTATTTACCATTAATGATACTGTATCGGAAAATGCTTCGTGGATCTTCCTGTTATCGGTACCCAGGCAAACAATTGCCTTTACTTTTTCCTGCACCAGCTCTTTCAGTATCTGGTAATCGTTCCCTTTGTCAACCCCGCCCAGTATCAGTATCACAGGTTTGGTCATACTTTCCAAAGCATACCAGGTGCTGTTGATATTGGTGGCCTTGCTGTCGTTGATAAATTCCACTCCCTTAATAGTGGCCACGGTTTCCATGCGGTGTTCCAGGCTTTCGAAGGTCTGAAGCGCTTCCCGTATTTTCTCTTTTCTTATGTCGATTGCCGTGGTGGCCATGCTTGCTGCCATACTATTATATTGATTATGTTTTCCCTTGAGCGCAAAATCGTTGATGCTCATCTGCATTTCTTCTGTACGCCACTTTATATGCATTTGTGCATTGGTAAGATATGCGCCTTGTGGTAATTCTTTATTCATAGCAATGGGTGCTGGTATTGATTTAATGGTATAGTTAGTAATATGCTTTATAGTTGTTTCATCATCGGCACAGTACACAAACACATCTTTTTCTGTTTGGTTCTCCGTGATCCTGAACTTGCTCCTGATATAATTCTCTACTTTATAATCGTACCTGTCTAAATGATCTTCTGTGATGTTGGTAAGTACCGCTACATCCGGCCTGAACGTTTTGATATCATCCAGCTGAAAAGAACTGATCTCGGCCACATACCACTCTTTGGGATCTTCTGCCACCTGCCTGGCAAATGAGTACCCGATATTTCCAACCAAGGCGCAATCCAGTCCTGCATGTTTGCAGATATGCCAGATCAGCGAAGTGGTGGTGGTTTTTCCGTTGCTCCCTGTTATGCCAATGATCTTACTGTTGCCTTTATGCCTGTATGCCAGTTCTATTTCGCTGATGACCGGGATATCTTTTTGCCTGATCTTTTTTACCAGCTCATTGCTATCTGGTATACCCGGGCTTTTCATCACTTCATGCGCATTCAGAATTTTTTCTTCCGAATGCCGTCCCTGTTCATAAGCGATCCCATGTGCAGTAAGGTCGGCCAGGTAATTTTCTTTGATGTGACCCCCATCACTTACAAACACATCGTAGCCCTGTTGCTTTGCCAATATGGCCGCACCCACCCCGCTTTCGGCAGCTCCCAGTATCACCATTCTTTTTTTCACCCAATCACGCTTTTAAAAAATTGGTTCTTCATCAGTATTGAGGCGTGAATAAATCTTGTGCGTTCAGCTTGTGTTTTAATTTCTAAAACTTTTGCATGTGGGCAATACCCTGCAGCAGCTTAAGCTAAAATTGGTTCTTCAACAGCATAGAATTTAACGGGTAAATGGTTTTCCACTTTTCACCCGCATCATAACTTTCCCAAAGGAAAGTTTTTCACCGGCATAGAATTTATTGGGTCAGTTTCCCTGCGGATCCGGGAAAAGATGGATACCATTACGCATCTCATTTTTCCCAAACTTCTTCTTATCTCAACTTGAGTGTAACAATGGCTGTTGCCACACAAAAGATGGTTATGATCCAAAACCGTACAGCTATTTTACTTTCATGGTACCCCAGCTTCTGGTAATGGTGATGGAGCGGGCTCATAAGAAACACCCGCCTGCCTTCGCCATATTTTCTCCTGGTATATTTAAAATAACTTACCTGTATCACCACGCTCAGGTTCTCCACCAAAAACACCAGGCAAAAAATAGGTATCAATAACTCTTTTCTTACTATGATGGCAAGCGCTGCAATAATACCACCCAATGCCAGGCTCCCGGTATCGCCCATAAAAACCTGTGCAGGATATGCATTGTACCAAAGAAACCCGATGCACGCTCCTACAAAAGCTGCAATAAAAATGCTCAGCTCACCCAGGTTGGGTATGTACATAATGTTCAGGTAATCGGCCAGCCTGATATTGCCACTCACATAGGCAAAAATGCCAAGCCCGATTCCTATCACCGCACTCACACCCGTTGCCAGCCCATCGAGCCCATCTGTGATATTTGCACCATTTGATACAGCCGTTACAATAAATATCACAATGATGATGTACAGGATATAGGTAAAACTTTCTAGACTTTTCGGAAGCAGTTTTGCATAATTGAACTCATGACTTTTTACAAACGGGATGGTGGTGATCACATTTTTTGCACTTACATAAAATCTTTTTTTGCCGTCGATCGTAACAGAATCATACTTGATCGGCTTACCTTCTTTGTCAAACTTAGGTGGTGCAATGGTTTCATCTGCACGCACCACTTCCCTTTTTACCACCACGTTTGGGTTAAAATAAAGCGTGGCCCCCACAATAATGCCCAATACAACCTGTCCAAAAATTTTAAACCTGCCGGCAAGACCATCGCTGTCAGTTTTCTTGTACTCAACCCCTTTTTCCTTTGCAATACGTTTTGCACGGAGTTTTAAATAATCATCAATAAATCCTATCACACCCAGCCAAACAGTACAAAGCAACATCAACCAGATATATACCTTACCGAGGTTAGCCAGCAATAAGGTGGGTATGATGATGGCAAGCAGTAATATGATACCACCCATGGTAGGTGTTCCTTTCTTTTGCTGCTCTCCTGCCAGGCCAAGATCCCGAACCGTTTCGCCCAACTGGCGGCGCTGCAGAAATTTTATAAGTTTTTTTCCGTATACCGTAGTGATGAATAAACTCAATATCAGCGCCAGCAGCACCCGCAGGGTAATGAACTGAAACAGCCCGCTCCCCGGGAACAGCGACCTGCTCCAGTGCTCCGTTAACCAATCGAATAAATGATATAACATGTTTTTATTGAATGTGCAAATGTGCCAATGCCGAAATGTGCCAAAGGCGCCTTGCTAATTATGTTTTCAGTTCATTCTGTACCCAAGCACAAATCATTTTCACATTTGCATATTTTCGGATTTGCATATTTGCCTTACTTCTCCAGCAACTCAAACATTTCCCGTAATACTTTCTTGTCGTCAAAATCATATTTCACCCCGTTGATCTCCTGGTATTTTTCATGACCCTTTCCTGCCACCAGTACGATATCTTCTTTATTGCTCATACTCACAGCAGCTTTTATGGCTTCCTTCCTGTCGGGTATGCTGATATATTTTTTTCGTGTCACCACATTTACACCCGCTTCCATATCCTTTATTATTTCGAGCGGATCTTCTTTGCGGGGATTATCTGATGTAAAAATCACTTTATCGCTGTGCTCGCAGGCCACTTCCGCCATAACAGGTCTTTTTGTTTTATCCCGGTTTCCGCCACAACCCACCACGGTTATGATCTTTTCCTGGCCCTGCCTCAGATTTTTGATCGTTGCCAGCACATTAAGCAATGCATCAGGTGTATGCGCATAATCAACAATACCCACAATTTTTTCTTTATCACTCAGTGTATAATCGAACCTTCCTTCTGCACCACTTAAACTGCTCAACTGTAAAAGCACTTCATGCCGCTGTTGCCCAAGGCAAACAGCTGCCCCATAAACAGCGAGTAAATTGTAAGCATTGAACTCACCAATGATCTTAAAATGAACCTCGGTGTCATTTACTGTCATATGCAGGCCTGCCAAACTATTGTCTAATATCTTCCCTTTAAAATCGGCCATGGTCTTCAGGCTGTAGAAATATTTTTTTGCAACCGTATTCTGCAGCATCACTGCTCCCCGCTTATCATCTGCATTGCTGATGGCAAAGGCCGTTTTAGGCAAACTGTCGAACCATGATTTTTTTACCCGGATATATTCATCAAATGTTTTATGATAATCGAGGTGATCATGCGTGATATTGGTAAACAGCCCACCTTCAAAGACCAGCCCCGCCATCCTTTTCTGCTGAATGGCATGACTGCTGCATTCCATAAACACATAAACACAACCGGCATCTTTCATTTTTCGCAGCAATGCATTCAGCTGAATGGCATCCGGTGTTGTATGTGTTGACGGAACCAGTTCTTCCGCAACCATATTTTCAACCGTACTGATAAGCCCGCACCTGTAACCAAGTGCTGAAAATAATTTGTATAAGAGCGTGGCAATGGTTGTTTTGCCATTTGTTCCTGTAACGCCCACCAGTTTCAGCTGCAGTGATGGTTCTCCATAAAAAAGATGGGCCATATTGCCAGCCGCTGCCGCCGCATCAGTTACCTGCACATATGTAATTCCCGCTGTTAACAGCCCGGGCATATTTTCGCAAACAATAGCAACCGCACCTTTTTGAATGGCCGCATCAATAAACTGGTGCCCATCTGCGGCTGTTCCTTTTATAGCTATAAAACAGCCTCCCTGTTGCAGGGCACGGCTGTCAATCTGCAATGAATTTATTTCAATGCCTGTGTTCCCATTTACTGCCTGCACAGCTGTTTTATATAATATATCCTGCAATAACATTTTTACATTTTCTGTAAAGCAATTCCGAATACTTACTTTTAATTGAGCATCAATGAAACCTTTTGTCCTTTTAATATTCGTGTACCTGCCATTGTACTCTGGCTGATCACTTTTCCCCGCCCCATCACACTCACATTTACACCCCTGTTCTCCAATAAATAAACTGCATCTTTCAAACCCATGCCAAGCACATTGGGCATCACCTGTGCCTGAATGGCTGCATCTTCGGGGGCTTTAAGTCCTGCATAATTGTACAGCATCGATACATTGCGCCAGTTTCCGGATGCAGATGAATCTTTAAAGCCAATATTCATAAAACTGAAAATCGAATTCAGATCGTTCTTCATGCCGCGGCAGCTGTATGCCGAACTGTCGGCTGTATACTTTGCAAACAAAGCATTGCTGTTATTGATAAAACGTCCATAAATCCGGTCGCTTATCTCTTTAAATACTGTACCCGATACATCTGCACCGTAAATGAGGTTTGATTCTTTTGAATTCTGAATAACCACGGCTATCGTATACAGGGGTTTTTCGCTGGGAAAATAACCCATAAATGAAGCCTGGTAAATCTTGTTGCCCTTGTTGTATCCCCTGTTGTCGAGCGCCGTTACTGCTGTACCGGTTTTGCCAGAAATGGAATACAATGAATCAAACAGGATCTTGTGCCCGGTGCCATGTGCACTGTCAACCACTGCATCCAAACACTCTTTTACCTGTGCCAGGGTTTCTTTACTGCAAATTTTTTCCACCAACACTTCTGGTTCAATATTTTTTATATCAACCCCATAATCCCGTATAGCGCTAACCAGGTATGGCTTCATCATTTTACCATTATTGGCAACTGCGTTGTACAGCATCAGCATGTGCAAAGGCGTAACCAGCTCTTCGTAACCATGTGCCATGAACGGAATGGTGGTTTTAGACCAGCTCCTGTTTTTTGGGGTTTTAATAGTGGGTTTTCCTGATGCTGCTACAATGTCGATTCCTGTCATTTTATTAAGCCTGAAATGCTGCAGGTGCTCAATAAATTTAAAAGGGGCATTATAATAATATTGATCGGCCAGTTTTGCAAAAGCCACATTGCTGCTTTTAAAAAATGCTTCTTTCACTGTTATAATATGATCGCCCTTATGCGAATCCCTTATTCTTAACCCATGAAATTTTTTCTCTCCTCCTTCGCAATCAACCCTGGTATCATTTGTTACATACCCGTCTTCCATCAGGCTGATAAGGGTGGCCAGTTTAAAAATGGAACCTGGTTCTGTTGCCTTACCGATTCCGTAATTGAGATCTTCTATATATGTACCATCGGCCTGTTTGCCCAGGTTGGCGATGGCCTTTATTTTACCGGTGGCCGTTTCCATCACAATAGCTGTACCATGCAGTGAATTATTGCCGATCATCATCCGCATAAGTGCCTGCTGTGTTACATCCTGCATATAAGTATCCAGCGTGGTTACAATATCCTTTCCGTTCACCGGGTCAAGATCGGCCCCATCCACTGGCATAAATGTTCCTGCTGCATACCGCATCAAACGCTGACCGGTGGTACCTTTCAGCAGGCTGTCGTAGGTAAGTTCGAGACCTACATTTTTCTTTCCATCTTCTCTCGATAACCCGATGGTTCTATTGGCAAGCAATACATACGGATTGATGCGCTTATCCCTTGGATCAATGATGAAGCCGCTTTTGTTTCTCCCTAAACGCACCAGGGGGAAGTCACGCAATGCACGGTACTCGTCAAATGAAATTTTCTTTTTAAGCGGGTAGTAACGATCCATTTCTTTATAAGCCAGCTGGAGCTCCTTCTTGTATTGAGTGGCTTTTTTGTCTTTAAACAAATTAGCCAGGCAGGTGCTTAAGGAATCTATATTGTCTTTAAAACGCTTTCCCTGTTTATCACGCAGGCCATCGGCGCCAAAATCAACATATACATCAAAGATGGGAACCGAAGTGCTGAGCATGTTTCCGTCTTCGCTGTAAATGGTGCCGCGTTCGGCATCAATTGATTTATATTTCAGCTGCTGGCTGTTGCTCATGCTGAGCCAGAAGCTGCCCTGTACCTGCTGTATATAAAAAGCCCTGCCCAGGATGCAGATACCCAGTATTGCAATGCCTATGAAACAGAGGTACACCCGCCACAATATGTCTTTCTTAATTTCCAACGGCGCTATCGAGTGTTGTTATTTGGTTTGGTTAATGGACGAATCCGTGATCACTACCGGTGGAATCTTCAGTTCTTTTAAACCAAGAGGTTCCACGGCCTTCACTAATTCGCTTGCCTTACTCCTGAAAATGACCTGGCTTTTTACTGTCTTATATTCGTACTCCAGTTCTTTGATGTTTTTTTCTGTATTGGCGATCTTACGCACCAGCTTATCTGAATGATGACCATTATAGATATACAGTACGGCCAGCCCGCTCAAAAACAAAAAGAAAGGGATGTTTTTTACGACCCATTTGTAATTGAAAAACCGTTTCCAGTCGGCCTTTGCTGCAAACCCTTCTTTTATTTCTCTTTCTTCTGCCATTTATTTTTTTTGTGCCACTCTAAGTTTGGCACTCCTGCTCCTTGAATTATTTTTTACTTCTCCTGGTGAAGCCGTAATGGGCTTTTTAGTGATCACCTGCAGCGGGCTTACAGGCCTGGTTCCGAACACATCATCTGCCTCCACCTCTTCAATTGTTCCCTGCCTGAAAAAATTCTTCACCATCCTGTCTTCGAGGGAATGAAAACTGATCACTGCAATTCTGCCCCCCGGTTTAAGACAGGCAACAGTTTGTTCCAGCAAATCCTTCAGTGCACCCATTTCATCATTCACTTCAATACGCAGTGCCTGGAATACCTGTGCGAAATATTTGTTTGGGTTACCCTTTACAACAGGCTGCACTGCCTGCTTAAACCTGCTGATACTGTTGAACGGTGCAATACTTCGTTGCTCAACAATTGTTTTTGCAAGTGTTTTTGCGTTGGTAACCTCTCCATATTTTTCAAATAGCTTATGCAGTTGCAGTTCTGAATAATCTTTCAGCACTGTTGCTGCTGTTTTGCCGGCCCGGTTGTCCATCCGCATATCCAGTGCCGCATCAAAGCGGGTGGAAAACCCCCGTTCTGCTTCATCAAACTGGTAGCTCGAAACCCCCAGGTCGGCCAGTATGCCATCTACCTGCGGATGTTTGTGGAGGCGCAGAAATCGTTGCAGGTGCCTGAAATTCTGCGGCACAAAAATGATCCGCTCATCTTCCGGCAAATTGCGCCCGGCATCTTCATCCTGGTCAAATGCGATCAGTACTCCATCTTTACCAAGCCTGCTCAATATTTCCCGGCTATGTCCTCCGCCGCCAAATGTGCAATCAACATAAACACCGGTTGCTTTCAGCTCCAAAGCATCTACAGCTTCCTTCAGCAAAACCGTAGTATGGTAGGCTGGGGCGGTGGCTGACTGGCTGATGGGTTGAACCGGCTCCTGCTTGCTGTTGTTTTTCGTTTTCACTTAAACTCATTTAGGTTTACTCGCCTTCAGCTTCATCAGCCATTATTCCTTTTCATTTCCCGGCTTGTTCATCACCTCATTTGCCAGGCTGCTGAAAGATTCTGATGTATATGAATCAAAGAACTCCTGGTATTTTTGCTTATCCCATATTTCAATTTTGTTAAGCGCACTTACCAATACAATATCTTTTTGAAGTGATGCATGCTCCACCAGGTTTTTAGGTAACAATATCCTTCCGGCGGTATCAAGCTCAACATTTGTGGCCCCGTTGAAAAAATAGCGCCTGAACTCTCTAACTTTGGGATCGAAATCATTGAGTTTGCTTATTTGATCAAAAATGGGCTGCCAGCTTTGTATGGGGTAAAGGGTCAAACATTTTTCAAACCCCCTGTTGATCACAAACTGGTTGGCATCTGCCTCCGGCAACTGCTTTTTTATGGCAGCCGGCAGCAAAAACCGCCCTTTTGCGTCGATGGTGCACTCATATTCGCCCAAAAACTGGATCATGGAGGGGAAAATGTTGATTTTTAAGTATTAATTGACACAAAATAACACTTTTTCCCACTTTCAAACACTTTTTATATTAAAAGTTTTTATCCACAGTGGTTTAAATCCACTACTGCAAAGGATTTGAACCCAGTTCAGGATGAAGTTCCTGTGAATGAATTGTGAATATCTGTGGATATCTGTGGATAACCCAAATAAATTAGCCATGCTCAAACTTTTAAGAACAGATGCCGGCAACAAAGACTTCCAGGCCCTGGTGCATTTACTCGATGCCCACCTTCATGTGCGGGACGGAGAAGACCATGCCTTTTACAGCCAGTACAATAACATCAATACATTAGCACATGTTATTATCGCCATTAATAACGGTGAGCAGGCAGGCTGTGGCGCCATTAAAGAATATGATGCAGTATCCATGGAAGTAAAGCGTATGTATGTACCACCCGGTTTGAGGGGAAAAGGGATTGCTTCGGCTGTGCTTAAAGAACTGGAAACCTGGGCGGCAGAACTTGGTTATAAAAAATGCATTCTCGAAACCGGGCTGGCCATGCCCGAAGCCATTGCACTTTACAAGAAAAACGGGTACAGCAAAATTCCAAATTACGGTCAGTATGAAGGGGTGGATAACAGTATTTGTTTTGAGAAGAACATCTGAGTTGCTTTTACCGCAGAGAAAGAAGGGAAAGAGGTTTGCCAGATTTTTTTATCCCGCCGTTTGATTTCAGGTTCAATTGCAAGAAACAAAAAAGGAGAAAAAAATTCTCCTCAATAGTATCAATAAATTTTTCAAAAAATTACCTCCGTTTAATTTATCGCTAACCCTGTAAACTGCCTGTTCACCTTTTCCATAATATAGCCGCTGATCCACCCTACATAAGAGTTTCTTACAAAAATGAGCTTCTTCCCTGGATTCAATGTGTTTACCTGCTGCACAAGCTCATCGAGCCAGATGGCGCCCGACACCAATGCTTTTTGATCATAGGTTTTTAAAACACGGCCGATCGTCTTTAATGAAGCAGTTTCAACTTCCTTATCTGAGATATAAGACAGGTCTGGTTTGGTAAGTTTGTCATAATCGCTATAGATCATGGTGCGGAACTCTGAGATATCCTGCTGGGTAAGTTCCACGTAATTTTCATTTACCAGTTGAGGGTGCATCATGGATGCCACTGCCCATACAATACCGCCAGAAATATACACCACATCCCTCGATTTAAAATCGTTCTTATTGGCAAACTCATATACCATCAGCCTGGCAAGTGTATCGTTCATTATTTTTTGAGCAGCCTGGCGGTATTCTTCTAAATTATTGATGCTGCCATTTGTTTCCACCATACGCTGAAAAGACCTGGTGCCGTAAGGAAGGGTAATGGGAACAAAATTTTTATTCCTGTCGAAATACCCACCCTTGGTATTGCCGCTCCCAATATCAAGCTGATCGGCATTGAGCCTGCTTTTTTGCGGCACAATACCGCGGAAACTCAATTCTGCTTCCTGCACGGCTGTGATATAGGTGATCTTGATTTTTGGATCAAGGTCTTTTGGCCGCACGATACTGGCAAAATATTCCACCTTATTGTATTTATCCAGCTCCTGTTTAAGTCCGCTGCTGATCACAATATGCGTTCGGTTTGCCGGAACCCCAAACCTTTTTTTGGCTATGCCATAAAAAATGGCCACTGCATCATGGGTCTCCTTTTCACTTTGGTAAGAAAGCATGGCTGCATCGGTATTAATGGAAGTATCCATTTTAAGTGTATACTCGTTCTCGCCGCTGCGGCCCATTTTAACTTCCATAATGCTGAGCTTATTTCCTCTTGCACCAATTTCTATTCCGGCATACAGGTCGCCTATACCCTGCACATTCTTTAAGAGGCTTTCCACCACGTTTGCAATAACTGTGAGGCCCTGTGCTTTATACAACTTCAGTGATTTCTCATAAGCCTCCGCAGCTGCTTTTTTTTGCTCGGTTTTATTGTAAAGGTTTCCCAGTCCCTCATATGCCTGCGCCATATAATAGGCATCTTTACGTGCCTGCGCCTGCTGGAGCCCTGTTTTAAAATATTGTTCTGCAGCTTCATACTGCTGGGCCTCCATTAATGAAGTGGCGGTTTTTAATATCCTTGATACCGGCTGGTTTTTAAGATCCTGGGCCGACGCGGCGAGGCAAATGAATAAAAATGCGGAAGCCAATATTTTTTTAAGTGACATATTCAGTTGTTTTATCGATCAGCAGGCAGATACTTTTTTAAGCACGGGAACAGGCGGCAAAAGTAATTATAAGCCGCCCCGGAGCTATATTAAGTTAAGGGCTTTTGTAAACAGGTTTTCAACAAATTTTTCTCCAGGTTAAACCTTTCGTAAAATTGCCGGTCTTAGGGTTTACCTAAGCACCAAAACCATACAAAAGCATGAAAAAAACAGTTGTTCTGAGTTTCCTTTTTGCCGCCATACTTATAGGCGTCAGTTGCTCAAAAGATAAAGACAATACAGTTCCCGTAGCTGACCCTTATGCTGCTATCAAAGCAGCATTTGGAACCAATATAGACCCATCAAACCTCGCAAACTATGCCAACCAGCCTGTTCCCGGTTATATTACAAGAGATAATACAGGGTCAAATCCCATTACAAATACAAGGGCCACACTCGGCAGGGTTTTGTTTTACGATAAAAATTTGAGTATCGACAATAGTATTTCATGTGCCAGCTGTCATAAACAGGAATTTGCCTTCAGCGATACCGCAATAGCAAGTGCCGGCGTGGCAGGCGGTTTTACGGCCAGGCATTCTATGAGGCTTGTAAATGCCCGCTTTGCAGCGGAAACAAAATTCTTTTGGGATGAGCGTGCCGCCACGCTGGAAGAACAAACCACCAAACCAATAAAGGATCATGCAGAAATGGGTTTCAGCGGCCAAAATGGAAGGCCTGGCATAGCCAGCCTCTTAAGCAAACTGCAGGGGATTGGTTATTATAAGGAACTTTTCAAATTTGTTTACAGTGATACCGCTGTTACCGAACCCCGCCTGCAGGAATGCCTGGCACAGTTTGTTCGCAGCATCCAGTCCTTCGATTCAAAATTTGATGCCGGCCGTGCCCAGGTTCCTAACGATGCCCAGCCCTTTCCCAATTTTACACAGGCTGAAAATGCCGGCAAACAGGTCTTTATGGCTCCCCCTGTTTTTGATGCCGCTGGTAACCGTATCAGTGGTGGTGCCGGTTGTGCGGGCTGCCACAAAGCGCCCGAATTTGATATAGACCCCAATACAAAAAACAATGGTATCATCGGGCGCATCGTACCGGGCGGAGGAATAGACATAACCGTAACACGGGCACCCAGCCTGAGAGATCTTATAAACAACAACGGCATGCAAAACGGCCCGCTCATGCACACCGGCAACCTGGCCACCCCGCAAAACGCCATCGGGCATTACGGCACTATTAATATTGCCCCCGGAAATACAAACCTGGATCCCAGGCTAACGCCGGGTGGTATTGGTCAAAAACTGAATTTTAATGCCCAGGAGGTTAACAATTTAATTGCTTTTTTAAGAACACTTTCCGGCTCAAACATGTATACCGACAGAAAGTGGGGAAACCCATTTTTATAGGCAGCAAAATACGGGGCATTTAAAAGTATAATTATTTTTCACACAACGGGCGCAACGAATACAAAGCGAACAACGAACAATTGAATGTCAAAGTTTTTTTTAATCGCAGACAAAATTGCCTTCTTTGCCTGGTAGCTACCGGAATAATGTGAAACTTAGCTTTTGAGAATGCCCGTTTTTTATTTAGTTTAAACTTATCTCTTCAGTACCTTTACTTCATGCAATTTTCAGATATTGTAAATGCAAAGCTGAGCAATGAAACCGACCGGCCGCAGATGCGGAAAGATTTTTTTCCGGTAAGCGGCAACCTGCAGCAATATCTTATAAAATATGGCCGCGATAAAATTCTGCCGATCAATTACCGCGACCTGCTCAATTACCGCTACAGCGATGGCATCCGCGATAAAAACGGCAAGCTCACTCATTGGGAAACGGCTGTATACGATCTAAAAGAAATGGAATTTCTGCGTGAAAGCCTTGTGCATACTTATGCCATGCTCAAAACAGAAGGCAACCAGCGTTTTACCGAACACCTGGATGTGGAACGCATTGATTTCTGCGAATTTGGTAATAGTGTCCCTTTCCGCATACGCATCATCAACCGCATCAACGAAAACTACGATCATTTTTATGTGAAACAGGCCGACGCCTCCCGCATCTATGGCCTTGAACTGGAGCACCTGCTCTCGCCCAATTCCATCGTTTTTCAATATCATAAAAATACCCTCGTGGAAGAACATATTGCAGGCGTACCCGGCGACCTGTTCATTGAACGTTATTTTAATAACCCGCTCCACAATAAGATCCGCATTGCAAAGGAGTTTGTAAAATTCAATGAACGCTGTTTTGTACGGCTGCTGGGCGATATGCGGGCCTATAATTTTGTGGTGGAAATAACCCCCGATATTGAAGATTTTCAATACAGGTTCCGGGCCATTGATTTTGACCAGCAATGCTACGAAGGAAATAAAAAACTCTACCTGCCGCAGTTTTACAAAGAAAATTTCGACTACGTAAACCTGGTTTTAAAGAACCTGAGCCCCAACGTAATTGAGCAATACCAAACCGAAGAACGAACCAGCATCGCCTTCCGGGTCATTGATAAAAGACTGAGACTGATGGAACTTTTCAATGCCATGCTGAAAGACGAGCTTTCGGAAAATTATAAAATAAAATTGCTGGCGGCCGGGCTCGATGAACATTATCAAACCAACATTTTTGCCAGGTGCAATACCATGGGTTGTATAGTAAAAAAACAGTTGAAACAATCGGTTCAAAAACACCTGAAGAATTTACGGGCCCTTTAACCAAACAATCTTCCCCGGCATTTAACTTCTCTTAAATCAACGATCAATTACGCAATTTTATCATTTAAGCAGCCGATCTGAAACTTTAGCGTATTTTAACTTAGTAGTTTAACTGAAAAAAGACAAGATTTCTCCCATTTTATGCAGCTTTTTGGGGTTTATTTATATCTTTGTAGCAGCAAAGCCAATAAAAGACCGCTTTGCTATTTTTTTTATGGCACGTCAGCAACAGTTACATTGTTCATTTTGTGGAAGAAACCGCGATGAGGTTAAGATCCTTATTGCCGGGCAGGATGGCCATATTTGCGAAAACTGCGTGGAACATGCCACAGAGATCATTGAGCAGGAAATTGGCCCGGTAACAGAGCCAAGGAACCAGCCGCATATGAACTCTTCTTACAAGCTTTCTGTAAAGAAACCTGTAGAGATCAAGAAATTTTTAGACGAATACGTAATAGGCCAGGATGATGCGAAGAAAATTTTGGCGGTAGCTGTGTACAATCATTACAAAAGGCTTAACCAAAAGGTGGAGAACGATGTGGAGATCGAAAAAAGCAATATCATCATGGTGGGTGAAACCGGTACCGGAAAAACATTGCTGGCAAAAACCATTGCCCGCATGCTGAACGTTCCATTTGCCATTGTGGATGCCACGGTGTTTACAGAAGCCGGTTATGTGGGCGAAGATGTGGAAAGTATGCTTACCAGGCTGCTGCAGGCTTGTAATTATGATGTACAGGCAGCCGAAAAAGGAATTGTTTTCATAGATGAAATTGACAAAATAGGCCGCAAAAGTGATAATCCCTCCATTACCCGTGATGTAAGCGGCGAAGGGGTGCAGCAGGGCCTGCTCAAATTACTGGAGGGTACAGAAGTACTGGTGCCGCCCCAGGGAGGACGCAAGCATCCCGAACAGAAGTTAATAAAAGTAAACACCCAGAATATCCTCTTTATCTGTGGTGGCGCTTTTGCAGGCATTGATAAACTCATAGCCCGCAGGGTAAATACACATGCTATTGGTTTTAATGTGAACAAGGAAGAACAGGAATACCGCGACAATAACCTGCTGCAGTTTATAAATGCAGTTGACCTTAAAAATTTTGGCCTCATACCCGAATTACTGGGGCGCCTGCCGGTGATCACCTACCTCAATCCGCTTGATGCAGAAACACTCCGCAATATTTTAACCGAGCCCAAAAACTCGCTCATCAAACAATTTACCCGCCTGTTTGACCTGGAAGGTATAGAACTGCAATTTGAACCTGCCGTGCTCGACTTTATGGTGGAAAAAGCCCTGGAGTACAAACTGGGGGCCCGCGGCCTGCGCAGTATCTGCGAAAGTATCCTTACAGATGCCATGTACGAATTGCCCAGCGATAAGGTAAAAACTTTCGACGTAACACTGGAGTATGCACAACGTAAATTCAACAGCAGCAAACTCAGCATGCTTAAAGTAGCATAATAACCCCTGCCTGTACGGCAGCACTTTTGTACCGCATTTTTTCTGCACAGCAGTTAATTTATCCATTCTGTCATTTCAATGTTCCGGTTGTGGAATTGCACATTATTTTATTTACTTTTGACACCTCAATAAAAATATATGGTAGATGTTATCCTTGGTTTGCAGTGGGGCGATGAAGGCAAAGGAAAAATAGTTGACTACTTTGCAAAAGATTACGACCTCATCGCACGCTTCCAGGGCGGGCCAAACGCAGGGCACACCCTGTATGTGGGCGATAAAAAAGTGGTGCTGCACCAGATACCCAGTGGTATATTTCATGAAGATAAAATAAACCTGATCGGCAATGGCGTGGTACTGGATGCCATCACACTCAAAAAAGAATGTGAAGCAGTGGCTGCATTTGGGATCGATTACAGGAAAAATCTGTATATCAGCGAACGTACACACCTGATACTGCCCACTCACCGGGCGCTTGACAAGGCAAGTGAACAAACCAAGGGGGCCGAAAAAATAGGCAGTACCTTAAAAGGGATCGGCCCCGCTTATATGGATAAAACCGGGCGCAATGGTCTTCGTGTGGGCGATTTGCTCGACAAAAGCTTTACCACCCAATATATAAAACTCCGCCTGAAACACCAGCGCCTGCTCGATAATTTTAACTTTACAGAAGACATCACCACCTGGGAAGAGGAGTATTTCGATGCACTCGAATTTTTAAGAAGCTTTAAGATCGTAAACGGGGAATATTTTATAAACGAAAAATTAAGCCAGGGAAAACGCGTACTGGCAGAAGGCGCACAGGGAAGTATGCTGGATGTTGATTTTGGAACTTTTCCCTATGTAACCAGCAGCAGTACCATTTCTGCTGGCGTATGCAGCGGGCTTGGCCTGGCCCCCCAAAAAATAAAAGACGTTATCGGTATCACCAAAGCATATTGTACCCGCGTGGGCGGTGGCCCATTTCCTACCGAGTTAACAGATGAAACCGGCGACTTTTTGCGCAATGCCGGAAATGAGTTTGGCAGCACCACCGGGAGGCCAAGGCGTTGCGGATGGATTGACCTGGTGGCTCTTCGCTTTGCCTGTATGATCAACGGCGTAACACAGCTGGTAATGACAAAGGCCGATATACTCGACGGGCTCGATGAACTGAAAGTGTGCAACAGCTACCGGGTAGATGGTGTAGAAAAAGAATTTGTACCCTTCCAAATGAACAGGGTGCATGTGGAAGCACAGTATAAAACATTTGAAGGCTGGAAGACAGACATCACCAAAATTCACCATTTTGAAGATATGCCGGCAGCTATGAAGAATTATATCGGCTACCTGAACGAATACCTGGGAATTCCGGTTAAATACATCAGTAATGGCCCGGGTCGTAATCAACTGGTTATGTCATAAAAAATAAATCTTAAAAAAAACATCCAAAATATTTGGCCAATTAAAAATTTCTAAAAAATTTTACAGCATAATCCAATTTAAACATGGCTTCAAAATCTGACAACGGAAAAAAAGCTGCTAAAAAAGCAACCTCATTAAAGGAGAACAAAAAAACATCGCCCAAAAAAAAGGCAGATGATGATGAACTGGATGAAGAGGATGATGACCTCGATTTAGAAGATGATGATGTAAAACCTGCATCTAAGGCAAAATCTGCATCCGGAAAAAAATCATCTAAAACAGATGATGATGACGATGACCAGGATGTAGAGGTGGAAGATGATTGGGAAAAACCCGAGGAAGAAGATGACTGGGATCCCGATTTTGAAGAATTCGACATTCCTAAATCAAAAGGAAAGAAGGCCGGCAAAAAAGCCAAAGAAGATGACGACCTTGGCCTTGATGAAGATTTCAAGGAGTTTGGGCTTTTTGACGACGAGGGTGGCAATTATGATGATGAAGATGATTTTTAATGCTAGCATTGAAACCAAACAGCACCAACTTTCCCATTACCGATTTTATTGATTTTAAAGATAAAATGCTGAACATGGCCAACAAGTTCAGCATTTTTTGTTTTTTGGATCATAATGGTTACAAGCATGAACCGCCTGCTTTTGAGTGCATGCTGGCACTGGGTGCAAAACGCAGTATCCTGCTGCAGGCCGGAAATGCATTTGCACAGCTGAAAAGTTTTTATGATCAAAATCCGGGCTGGCTTTTTGGCCACCTGGGATACGACCTTAAAAACGAAGTGGAAGCCGTGCATACAAAAAAAACTGCCTGCATTGATTTTGGCATTGGCTTTTTTTTTGAACCGGAGATCATTATCAGGCTTACGAGTTCTGCAGTTGAAATAATAGCGGATACCAATGCAGCAGAAATTTTTAACAGCATTCTTTCTGAACAAATAAAACAGGAACCGTTAATTCCTAAAAAAATCAACCTCCTCCCCGCTTTCTCTAATAACGCCTACCTGGAAATCATTCAGCAGATTCGGCAGCATATCCGCCGCGGCGATTGTTACGAAATAAATTTCTGCCAGCAGTTTCATGCCAAAGATGCACAAATCAACCCACTGAACACATTTAAAAAGCTGAACAGGCTTTCGCCCAACCCCTTTGCGGCATATTACAGGATAAATGATAAGTATTGTCTTTGCGCCAGCCCCGAACGTTATTTAAAAAAAGAAGGGCATAAGCTGATATCACAACCCATTAAAGGAACCGCCAAACGGGATCTGCAAAACCCGGCTCAGGATGCGGCAAATAAACAGGCTTTGTTAAACAGTGCTAAAGAAAGGAGCGAAAATGTAATGATCGTAGACCTGGTGCGCAATGATCTCAGCCGCGTTTGCACCCAAGGATCGGTGCAGGTAAATGAATTGTTCGGCATTTATGCATTTCCGCAGGTGTTCCAGATGATCAGCACCATTACCGGAACCCTTTCGGAAAATACACACTGGACCGACTGTATAAAACAAACTTTTCCCATGGGCAGTATGACGGGCGCTCCCAAAAAAAGGGTAATGGAACTGATCGATGAATTTGAAACAGAGGGCCGTGGTCTTTTTTCGGGCTCCATTGGCTATGTAACGCCTGGCGGTGATTTTGATTTCAATGTAATTATCCGCAGTATCTTTTATGATGAAACAACACAAAAATTATCTTATGCTGCCGGTAGCGGCATCACTTTTTACAGCAATGCAGAAGACGAATATGAGGAATGTTTGTTGAAAGCAGTGGCTATGAAAGAAGTGCTTGGTTAAATTCACTTCCCCTTCTTCCTGTATTTATTATACCTGCTCGGGTATACCGTTTTATTATTGGGGATATCATTATCGCCCAAAAGGTACTGTACACATTCGTTTAATATCTGGTATTTGTTTGCGAGGAAGAGCTGCATTTTGTCGGCAGGTAAAATAAGCTCGTACTGGCCATTTGCATTGAGCAGGTTGTCGAAGTTGGGATTATAGCGGTTAAAGGCCGCAATATCCATCGTTATATTCTTTGCAATAATAACAGAATTGAATTTGCCGGTAATGGTTTGCGTTTCTGCATTTTCCATTTCGGCCTTGCTGAGTGCCGGCTTGTTCAGGTAAGGGTTACTTGCAGCAGAATTGGGTGTATAAGCGGCAAGGCCATTTGATGAAGGAATGCCGGCACCGTTCCCTTCCATGATATAATGCGTGGCAATAAATTTTTTCACATGATTGCGGCTTTCTTCGGGCAGGTGATATTGCAATGCCCAAAAATTGCGGCTGCCACTGCGCCTGATGGCACTGAACACCCGGCCGGGCCCGCCATTATAAGCAGCTATTACCAATAGCCAGTCGTGGGTTTGTTTGTAAAGGGTAAGCAGGTAACGTGCCGCAGCATGTGTGCTTTTATAATAATCTCTCCGTTCGTCGTAATTACCATTAACCACCAGTCCGTATTCACGGGCTGTATACGGCATAAACTGCCAGGGGCCACCTGCACCCACCCAGCTGGTGGCACCTGCATTAAGATGGCTCTCAATAACAGCCAGGTACTTCAATTCTCTTGGCAGCCCGTATTGGGAAAAAATATTATCTATCAGGTTAAAATAAGGGGCGCCCCAACCCTTCATCTTTATGAGCGTTTTACCATGGTTACGCAAATAGTCCTGCATATAACTTTCTGCATGCGGGTTTACCTGGGAAGAATAAGGCAGCGTGGGATTATACGAAAGAGAGTTAAAGAGGTTTTTAAACCCATAACGGGTAAGCTGGCTGAAATACTGAACCTTGTCCTTTTTGGGCATTTCCCTTTTAACCACTATTTCATCTATGATACTGTCTTCCACCTTTATAAAGGGCGGAACGGTGTCTTCATGCACAATTGACCAACTGCTGTCGGCCTGTGCCTGCACAGCAGGTGATAGCGTCATGAATACGAACAGGTATGTAAAGATTTTCTTCAATTGTACTTTCCCTGTGCAACTCCCTGTCTTCTCTGCTCAGCTCTGTGTAACAGCCTGTTTACTGTCCACAAAGTTTCGCAAAGAAAATAAAGCGTCACTAAGGTTTCTTTAATTTAAAAAGCTCCTCCGAAACCTGCAGCAAAACTAACTCATTCCCCTTGTTTGTCATAACCTGCAGCCCAAAAGGCAAGTTATTACTATGTGAAAATAAGGGCAATGCAATACCCGGAATGCCGGTAAGATTTGCAAAAACAGTATAAATATCAGCCAGGTACATGGCAACCGGGTCCTTATCGTTTGCGCCTGTTTTAAAGGCCGTGGTAGGACTAACGGGCATCAATACGGCATCGTAACGGCTGAACAGATCGTTTATTTTTTCTACCAGCAGGCGCCTGATTTTTTGTGCCTTACTAAAATAAGCATCGTAGTACCCGGTACTTAATACAAAGGTACCCAGCATGATCCGGCGCTTCACTTCTGTACCAAAACCTTCGGAACGGTTATTCCTGTAAAAATCTTCCAGGTTTTCTGCCGGCCTGTTGCTCCGGTGACCATAACGGATACCATCGTAACGGCCCAGGTTGCTGCTGGCCTCTGCCGTGGTAAGTACGTAATAAGTGGGTACAATATAATCAAGCAGGTCAAAAGAAGCTGCTTCCACGCTGTGTCCTGCTGTTCTAAGTGCCTCAAAAAACTGGAGCGACTGTTGCTTTATTTCCGGGTCAAGTCCCGCATGTTCCAATGTTTCTTTAAGGTAACAGATCCTGAAGTTTTTGTCTTCGGTTTGCTTAAAATTTTCATACGCTTCAGGAGCTTTTTGCAGCATGGTGCTGTCCATTTCATCGGGCTTGCTCATAATACTTAAAAGCAGGGCAACGTCTTCTAATGCGTATCCAAAAATACCCAGCTGGTCAAATGAAGATGCATAAGCGATCAATCCATATCTCGATATACGGCCATAGGTTGGCTTTAGCCCGATGATACCGCAAAAATCGGCGGGTTGCCGCACACTGCCCCCTGTATCGCTGCCCAGGCTGAGCATACACATGCCTGCCTGCACCGCCACTGCACTGCCGCCCGATGAACCGCCGGGCACCCTGGTTTCATCTGCGGCGTTCAGCACTTTTCCATAAACAGAGTTTTCATTGCTGCTGCCCATGGCAAACTCATCGCAGTTGCAGGCCCCTATCACAATAGCATCTTCATCCAGCAGGTACTGTAATGCAGAAGCAGTATAAAGCGATTCAAAATCTTTTAAAATTGCCGAAGCTGCCGTAACCTTATGCCCCTTATAGCAGATCACATCTTTAATGGCTATTACAACGCCATGAAGTTTTTTGAGCGGCTGCCCGCTCTTCCTGCGTTCATCAAGTAAAGCAGCTTTTTCGAGTGCCTCTGTCCCAAATACTTCTGTAAAGGCATTGAGCCGTTTATTTTTTTCTATTTCAGCAAGATAATGCGTTACTGCCTGCACACAGGTAACCGACCCCTTTTGCAGGTCATTTTGATAAGCAGCAATATTGGTAAATGAAAACATAGAACTGAGTATACGTAGAGGAAATTTGCAGGAAACCGGTGTTTCTTTGCAGTGCTGAAATTTGCACCAGTTATTATTATGAAATCAGCCGAAGTACGCCACTCAACAGTTGTTGCGTCGCACACTTCGGCCGAAAAGCTCTGATCAACAAAATTATTGGGCAGCCTGCTGTTTATCTTTTTCTTTCATGCCTTCTTCGATCTCGTTCTTCACATTGTTTTTGGCATCGTTAAATTCCCGCATACCACGCCCGATCCCACGCATCAGTTCCGGAATTTTTCTTCCTCCAAATAATAAAAGGATCGCAATAAGGATCAATATCCATTCGCCGCCGCCGGGCATGCTCCACAGCAATATTGAATTTAGTGTCATATATTTAATTTGAAGGGTAAAGATACAGTTTTTTGATTAACCCGGAAACCTAAACCATTTGAGCAAACGTTAAAACAGAGCCTCCCGCATCATGTGATTATTCAATAAAAAAAGGTTGGCGACCTGTAAAAGACTGCCAACCTCTTTGTTAGTGTAAAAAGAAAATTTCTTTTAAAATCAGCGCAGGTACCTGCCGCATTTTGCTTTTCCGTTAGCAGCTTCATTTACCGTTATGCCACGGGCGCATGAGCCCAAAACCACGGCAGCAAGTGCCACTATTCCTAATACTTTTAAACTTCTCATTGTTTTAACTTTTAATGGTTATCAATTAGCCGTAAACTTTGGGAAGTAGAAGTATTATTTTATATGCTTATGATTTAAATTTTCAGATGAATTACCTAGTAAAAATACGGTTTAGTTTTACAATTCCAAATATTTTGGAAAGAAAAAAGCGGAAGAAATAAGAATTTCCCCCGCTTTTTAAATATTTTTTAACAAATAGGCCAATTATTTAGCCACAGCCATACGCTTCTCTTTGATACGTGCGCTCTTACCGCTTCTTTCACGGAGGAAATACAGTTTAGAACGGCGTACACGGCCTACTTTATTAAGCACAATGCTCTCAATATTAGGAGAATACACAGGGAACAAACGCTCCACACCTACACCATCGCTCATTTTGCGAACAGTAAAGGAAGCGGTTGCACCATTACCCTGGCGCTTAATTACATCGCCCTTAAAGCTTTGGATACGCTCTTTGTTTCCTTCTACAATTTTATAGTTAACTGTCACATTATCACCGGCTTTAAAACTGGGCATACCGGCCTTATTGGTCAATTGTTCGTGTACAAACTTTACTGCGTCCATAATCGTATTTTTTTAACGGGTGGCAAAGGTAAGGATTTTAATGAATAATGGATAATGTTTTAATGGATAATTTTCAAAACATTTATTTGTTTGGTGTTGAGGAAAACTCAAACCAAACAGCATAATTCAAACTCAAACCTAAACTTAGATACTATCGTGCAATATTAACCGCCCTTTTCTCCCTTATCACCGTAACCTTTATCTGGCCCGGGAAGGTCATTTCTGTCTGTATTTTCTGTGCTATTTCAAAGCTGAGTTTATCGCTGTCGGCATCGGTCACTTTTTCGGCCTCCACAATTACCCGGAGTTCACGGCCGGCCTGGATCGCATAGGCTTTTTCCACACCGTTATAGGCCATGGCCAGGTTTTCCAGGTCTTTGATACGCTGAATATATTGCTGCATGATCTCACGCCTTGCACCCGGCCTTGCACCACTGATGGCATCACAGGCCTGGATAATGGGAGAAATCACATACTGCATCTCCATTTCATCGTGGTGGGCACCAATAGCATTAACCACCGCGGGGTTTTCGCCATATTTTTCGGCCAGTTTGGCGCCCAGCAAAGCATGGCTCAGTTCTGTTTCCTCATCGGGTACTTTACCAATATCGTGCAACAGGCCGGCACGCTTGGCCAGCTTGGGGTTCATGCCCAGTTCGGAGGCCATAATGGCGCAGAGATTGGCTGTTTCCCGGCTGTGCATCAGCAGGTTTTGACCATAAGAAGAGCGAAAGCGCATACGGCCCACCATTCTTACCAGTTCTTTATGCAGGCCATGAATGCCCAGTTCAATTACCGTGCGTTCGCCGATATCCATTACCTGGTCGTCGAGTTGCTTACGGGTTTTTTCCACCACTTCTTCAATACGTGCCGGGTGTATACGGCCATCGGCCACCAGCCTTTGTAAAGAAAGACGGGCCACCTCCCTGCGGAGCGGGTCAAAAGAGGAAAGTACGATCGCTTCGGGAGTATCATCCACGATCAGGTCCACCCCTGTGGCTGCTTCAATAGCACGGATATTACGTCCTTCGCGGCCAATAATGGAACCTTTTATTTCGTCGCTTTCGAGGTTAAAAACGGTGATGGAATTTTCAATAGCCTGTTCAGCGGCCGTGCGTTGAATGGTTTGTATCACAATTTTGCGGGCTTCTTTATTTGCTTTCAGCTTGGCTTCCTCAATAATTTCCTGCTGCAACACAAGGGCCTTGCTCTGGGCTTCCTGCTTAAGGCTTTCTATCAGCTGGGTCTTTGCATCTTCTGCACTGAGGCCGGCTACTTTTTCGAGGCGGCGGATATGTTCTTCCTGGTGCTTTTCCAGCTCGGTACGCTTGATGTTCACCACTTCTATCTGGCGGTTAAGGTTCTCTTTGATGGCCTCATTTTCTTTCAATTGTTTTTCGAGATTGCCTTCTTTGGCGTTAAGACCCTGTTCTTTTTGGCGGATGCGGTTTTCGCCTTCGCTTATCTTTTGGGTGCGCTGCAGCACCTCTTTATCGTGCTCTGATTTAAGCTGCACGAATTTTTCCTTGGCCTCCAGTTCTTTTTCCTTTTTGAAGGTTTCAGCTTTTAATTGTCCTTCGCTGATGATCTTTTGAGCCTGAATTTCTGCTTCCTGTATTTGTTTTTTAGTATTTTTTGCAAAAACAACCTTACCCAGCAGGGTGCCCACTATCAGGGCTACCGCACCAATGATGATGTAAATTATCGTAGAGTCCATTGATTGTTAGTAGTTTAAACTTGTTCATAATATATTTCTTCCCTTCTGTACCCATAAATTGCTTAGAGTGAGATGGTTAATAGGCGAAGATAAGGAAATATCGGGAGAAAATTTTGCGCCCCTGTTTGAAGGATAAAAATCGGTATTTTATGGAATTTAAACGGCCCTGTCTAACTGCTCCCCTATTTTTTTCAATCCTTCGAGCAATTCTTTGTCTTCTGCAGCAGGGCCATTGCCTACCGCCGCCTGTGTGGCATACCAGATGATGACCATGGCTATATAATCCTGCATATCCTGCCCGGCAAACTGGGTTTTAAACTCAATGATCTTATCGTTGATGAGCTTAACCGTTTTGCGGATGGCTTCCTCGTCTTTGGGCTCGGTTTTTATGCGGTAAGTGCGGTCGCCAATAACAATATTTACGGGAATGAGTTCGGGCATGTTGCTTTATTTACCGAGTAAGGAGATACATTTATCAATATTGCGCAGGTAAGCATTGATCTTAAGTTCCATTTCTTTTTTGTCGGCTTCGTTCAGCGGCGCTGCAGAGGCTTTCAGGATCAACTGCTGTTGTTTCAATTCCTCGAGCTGCTGGCGGTACTGTTCATTTTCTTTTCTGAGTGTACCCATATCCTGCCGAAAAGCCGCATTTTCTTTTTGCAGTAATTCGTGCCGCTTCAGCAATTGCTGAAGTTTGGCAGAAATAAGTTTAATATGTTCGCTCAGCTCAGACATGTTTAATTAAAATAAAGCTATACCACAAAGTGCCGAAAAGAAAAACCCATTTGCATATTGCACATTTGATCTTTTGCACATTTCTATTTCCGGATCTCTGCCCCCAGATTTTTCTGGTACAGTCCTGTTATCTTTTCCATTATGGCTTCAATTTCCTTATCGGTAAGGGTTTTTGTTTCATCCAAAAAAGTAAAATTAACCGCCATAGATTTTTTATTGGCGCCCAGTTTTTCACTTTCAAACACGTCGAACAGGCGAACTGATCTCAACTGTGCGATCTTTGCCCCGGCCACCGCTTTTTCAATATCAGCATAACTTATGCCCTTATCAACCACCAGGGCCAGGTCTCTTTCCACCAGGGGAAATTTGGGGATTTCGCTGTACTGAATGTTCCCGGCTTTCTGTATCGCCAGCAGTTCATCCCAATAAAGATCGGCATAAAAAACGGTTTCCTTTACATCGTGTGCAGCTGCTTTTTTGGCATTTATCTTACCGGCATAACCAATTGTTCTGTTTTTTATTTTTATGGCAACGCACTCATCAAAACCAGGCTGCATTTCATTTTCGTAACTCAATTCGGCATTTCCACAAAGTGCAAATAATTTTTCAACAACGCCTTTAATATAAAAAAAATCGGCCCGGGCAGGCTTTTGCTGCCAGCCGGCTTCTGTTATGTTTCCGCTAATGTAAAGGCCCAGGTGATTTTGTTCGGCATATCCGGCCGCGGCAGCAGTGCGGTATGTTTTGCCAAATTCGAAAAGCTGCAGGCGGTTGTTTTTGCGGTTGATATTATGGGCCAGCACATCGAGGCCTGTTTCCATCATAGAAGGGCGCATAATATCGAGCCCGGCGCTGAGGCTGTTGATGAGTTTTACGGTTGTTTTTAAAACTTCCTCGGGGTAATAACTGCTGTTGGTAAGGCTGTTGGTGAAAATTTCGCTGAACCCAAGACCGGTAAGATAGTTGGCCGTTTTTTCTTTCAGTGCGATCCTTTCTGCATGCACATCCACCGATGGGGTGATACTGATGCTGGAAGGTATTTCAATATTATCGAGCCCGTCGATACGCATGATCTCTTCCACAATATCGGCAGGTATGCTGATGTCGGGCTTACTGTAAGGCACATTCACCCAAAGCTCATCCATATTGTCTTTCTGAATTTCAAATCCCAATGCTGTTAAAATATTTTTTACTGTTTCGCTGTGGTAATTTTTACCGCTCAGCTTTTTCAGGTAATGATGCTTCAACCCCACCGAAACTTTTTCTGCCGGGTTGGGATATAGTTCCACCAGGTTGCTGCTGATCTCTCCGCCGCAGATATCCTTTATCATTTCGGCAGCCCGTTTCAGCACGTTCACTGTATTGCTGATATCCACCCCTTTTTCAAAACGGATGGCGGCATCGGTACGGAGGCCATGCCCCACCGATGTTTTACGGATAGCGGCCGGGTTAAACCAGGCGCTTTCGAGGAAAATATTTTTTGTTTCTGCCGTAACCCCACTGTGCAACCCTCCATACACACCCGCAATACACATGCCTTCCTCCGCATTGCATACCAACAGGTCGTTTGCCTTCAGTGTTCGCTCTTTATCGTCAAGCGTTCTGAATTTCTCCCCTTCTTTGGCACTTCTTACGATCACTTTATTGCCCTTTATTTTGGCCGCATCATATGCATGCAGGGGCTGACCGGTTTCGTGCAAAATAAAATTGGTGATATCTACAATATTGCTGATCGGTTTAAGCCCGATACTTTCAAGCCTTTGTTTCAGCCATTGGGGGCTTTCGGCTACGGTAATATTGCTGATATATACGCCTGCAAAACGCCTGCAGTCATTCTCATTTTCTATAAGCACTTCCACAACATGCTCATTACTGTCGGGTTTAAAAGTATTTTTAAAAGGCGAAACAAGCCTGGTTTCACGCTTATTATGATGGGTAAGATAGGCACATACATCCCTGGCCACACCCAGGTGGCTCATGGCATCCATGCGGTTGGGGGTAAGGCCGATCTCGATGATATGATCTTCGTTGATATTGTATAGTTCCGATACTGCTTTACCAACCGGCGTATTGCCGGGCAAAACCATGATACCCTCATGGCTGCTGCCGAGGCCAATTTCATCTTCGGCACAGATCATACCCTGGCTTTCGGCACCACGTATCTTTGCTTTTTTTAAAGTAATGGGATCGCCGCTTACAGGATAAATAGTGCTGCCCACGGTGGCCACGATCACTTTTTGCCCGGCAGCAACATTAGCAGCGCCGCATACGATCTGCAATGGTTCTGCTGCGCCTATATTTACAGTGGTTAGTTTCAGTTTATCTGCATCCGGGTGTTTTTCGCAGGTGAGTACCTCGCCGGTAACCAGGCCTTTAAGTCCTCCTTTGATTGATTCGTATGCATGCAGGCTTTCCACTTCGAGCCCGGTGGAAGTAAGTATTTTACTGAGTTTTTCCGGTTCAATTTTTTCTGGAAGGTACCCGCTAAGCCAATTGTATGAGATCGTCATTGAGTCTTTTTATTTGCTGCAAAGATAATGTGCAAACAGTAAGCCTGCGGTTTTGAAATAAAGAAGGCCCAAACAACAAAAAATAAAATTGCTTTAGGCAGCTTATTTAATGATATGCGGCCAATTTTCAAAGTTCAAAAATGAAGGGCAGGGGTGCACAAAAAGAAATTTGGATGCTATGAAATGTTAATAAATCATTACCAGCTTTGGATTTTATTGGTAAAATGATGTGAATTCAACTGTGGATTTCCGGTTGATAACCTAAATTTGCTGTGGGCTAACCGTGGATAAGATACTTAGAAAAGTTTTATGCCGTACTGTGAATAACTATTTACAGCATCGTTTCAAACCCCTTCTGCTACCTTAGCCGCTGAACAACCGCCAATGCTTACGGCTGCGGCTCAACAATATATTTTAACAGGGAACAAGTGCAAAATGGAATTTACAAACCTTAATAAAGATCGAAAAACAAGAAGAAAAACCTCGGTAGACCTTGGCAGCATGGTTTTTGGCAAAATACCCCCGCAGGCCAAAGAACTGGAAGAAGCCATACTGGGCGCCATTATGCTCGAAAAAAGCGCCTTTGACACCGTGGTGGAGATATTAAAACCCGAATGTTTTTATGTTGATGCGCACCAGCGTATTTACAAAGCCATGCAGGGCCTGGCCATTAAAAGCCTGCCTATTGACCTGCTGACCGTGGTGGAAGAATTAAAATTCAGGGAAGAACTTGAAATGGTGGGTGGCGCTTTTTTTGTTACCCGCCTCACCAATGCCGTGGTATCGAGTGCCAATATTGAAGCCCACAGCCGCATTGTACTTCAAAAATTCATACAGCGCGAACTCATCCGCATCAGCGGCGAAATCATCGGCGATGCTTACGAAGACAGTATTGATGTATTTGATATGCTGGATGATGCCGAAAGCAAATTATTTGAGATCACCAATAACCACCTCCGCAAAAATTTTGATGATATTGATACCGTGCTGGTAAAAACCATCCAGCGTATTGAAGATATGCGCAACCGGCAGGAAGATATCACCGGCGTACCAACCGGTTTTGTTTCGCTCGACAGGGTTACTTACGGATGGCAACCCACCGATCTTATTATTTTGGCTGCAAGGCCATCGGTAGGTAAAACAGCTTTTGCGCTCAACCTTGCCCGGAGTGCGGCACTGCATCCCACCAAACCCACGGCTGTTGGCTTTTTTAGTTTAGAGATGAGCAGTGCGCAGCTGGTACAGCGTATCCTTAGTGCCGAAAGTGAAATTTGGCTCGAAAAAATTGCCCGCGGCAAACTGGAAGAGCATGAAATGAAACAGCTCTACAAAAAAGGAATTGAGAGACTGAGCAAGGCGCCCATTTTTATTGATGATACCGCCGCATTGAATATTTTTGAGCTGCGTGCCAAATGCCGACGTTTAAAAAACAAACACAATGTTGGCCTGATCTTAATTGACTACCTGCAATTGATGAGTGGCAGCGGCGACCGTAATGCCAACCGGGAGCAGGAGATCAGTAAAATTTCGAGAGACCTGAAAGGACTGGCAAAAGAGCTGCAGGTGCCCATTATTGCACTGTCGCAATTAAGCCGTGAAGTGGAAAAACGTAAAGAAGGCAACAAAATGCCCCAACTAAGCGATCTGCGTGAATCGGGCGCCATTGAACAGGATGCCGATATGGTAATGTTCCTTTACCGGCCCGAATACTACGATATTACTGCCAACGAATTTGGCGAAAATAATAAAGGCGAAACCCATGTAAAAATTGCCAAGCACCGTAACGGTAGTTTGGAAACCATTAAACTGAAAGCCCTGCTGCATATACAAAAATTTATAGACGATGAAGGCGATGGTGGCGGATTTGCCGGGCCAATGCCGGGCGGTGGAGGAAACTGGAAGCCGGTAAATACCGGTGGAGGCGGCGATGACGGCGCCAGGCTTTATATACAAAAAGGCAGCAAAATGAACGATGGGGAGTTTGATGAGGATGCACCTTTTTAGAATGGATAATTTATGAATGCATAATGGATAATGAAGAACTGTCATTACCCATTTTTTTTGTCCAGCGGGGTTTTCGGCTGAAATAAATACTATGCGAGTGCAAGCCTCTGCGAAACCCCGCGTCTGTATTTTTTTTGAGCAACGCTTTCTCCTGCAAGGTAATTTGCGACAGCTAATAATTTATATTTCTATTGGTGAGAGCGCAACGTCCGCTACGCGAGACATTGCTCGAAACTGAGTTTCCAAAAACCATTTTCTTTCCCCAACTTTGCGGCATGCAGGTTCCCTTCTTTTACATAGCCCATATTGCTGATGCCGGTTTGCCGGTACAACTCGATGAAGACACATCCAAACATGTGGTGCAGGTGTTGCGCATGCAAAATGGAGAGCTGCTGAACCTTACCGATGGAAAGGGAAATATCTACAGCTGTGTCATTACAGATAACCACCGTAAAAAATGCATGCTGCAGGTAAAAGAAAAAACAACCGTAGAACCTTCCGCCAAAAAAATAAGCATTGCCATTTCTCCCGTAAAAAACAACACCCGCTTTGAGTGGTTTTTAGAAAAAGCAACCGAGATCGGTGTTAGCAGTATTGTGCCGCTTATTTGCGAAAGAACAGAAAAGCAGCAGGTAAAGCCCGAACGCATGCAGCAGATCATCATCAGCGCCATGCTGCAGAGCCGGCAATGCTGGATGCCTCAACTCAAGGAACCGGTAAAATTCTCCGCATTTGTAAAAGAAAATATCGAAGGCAGCAAACTAATAGCACATTGCGATGATCAGCATAAAAACCCCTTGTCAGCTTATCAACCGCACAAGCAGTCAACTATTTTAATAGGCCCCGAAGGAGACTTTAGCCCCAAAGAAATTGAAGAAGCGCTTGCCAATGGCTTTGCAGGTGTATCACTTGGTAATACACGCCTGCGTACCGAAACGGCCGGTATGGTGGCTGCGGTACTGCTTTGCATCAGTTAATGCGCCATATCATCTCCGCCCTGCTCCTGTTTTTGCAGTTGTTTAATGGGCTCATTCAATTCCACCACATGCCGCTTTTTGGCACGGTTGCGCATCAGCATATTGAGCAGTTCCACCACAAAGGAGAAGGCCATACCAAAGTAGATATAGTTTTTCAGGTGGAGGTCATGTGCTTTGTCTGCATCCCATCCTTCTATAACAAGGCTTAAACCGATCATCACCAAAAAAGAAAGTGCCAGCATTTTAAGCGTGGGATGTTTATGAATAAAACCGGCAATTTTAGGACTGAATAGGAACATGATGGTCATGGCTATAACAACGGCTGCCACCATTATTTCAAGATACTTGGCCGTACCGCCTGCGGTAATAATGCTGTCGAAAGAAAAAACGGCATCAATGAGCATGATCTGGCCAATAGCAGCGCCCATTGTTAAAGATTTTTCATTTGAATTGGTGGCATGGTCTTCTCCCTCCAGCTTTGTATGAATTTCTTTTACTGATTTGTAAATAAGGAACAAACCTCCCAGCAGCATTACAATACTTGCCAGGTCGAACCCCTTACCGGCAATGGTAAAAACAGCTTTCCCTTTTTGGGCAAGCAGCCAGCTTAAACCCATTAGCAGGAGGGTACGTGACAGGATGCCGGTGATCATCCAGATCATACGGGCTTTTTTTTGCTGTTTGAGGTCTTTGAGCCGGTTCATGATAATGCTCACAAAGATCACATTGTCGATACCCAGCACCACTTCAAGCACTACCAGTACTAAGAAACTGATCAAACTTTCGGTCGTAAATAAATGTTCCATGGCCGCAAAAATAATTGTAAAAGTCCATTTCCCGGTAAGGATTTGAAAAATGGCAGTTTTTAAAATTGCAGCATAATAAAATTTCATAAAAAAAACTATCTTGCAGCCCTGTAAAACATGTTTGTATGAACACGCCCGAAAATTTAAAATACACTAAGGACCACGAATGGATCTCCGTTGAAGGCAATATTGCCACCATTGGTATTACCGATTATGCACAGCACGAACTGGGCGATATCGTATATGTTGACATCAGCAGTAAGGGGAAAAAAATGTCGGCCGAAGAAGTGTTTGGCACAGTAGAGGCCGTAAAAACAGTGAGCGACCTGTTTTTGCCTGTGGCCGGCACTATTACAGAAGTAAATCCAGCGCTGGAAGCTGCTCCAGAACTGGTAAACAGTGATCCTTACGGCCAGGGCTGGATGGTGAAAATTGAAGTGGAAAACCCCGAAGATGTTGCAAAACTGATGGATGCAGCTGCATATGCTTCACTGATCGGATAATGAATTTATACAAAAGACTTCCTGCAATAAATAGTTACAGGCCAGGCATTGCCTGGTTTTTTATTTCGGCAGTGCTGTTGCTGATGCCCGGCAGCGATCTGCCTAAAACCGTTGATTGGCTCGACAGGATATACTTCGACAAATGGGTCCATATATTCATTTTTGGACTGATGACCTTTTTATTCCTGTCGCCCTTATTTAAAAGCGGTTTAGCAGTTTCAAAAAAGCTAAGCTTTGGCATTCTTACAGCTATTGCCCTTATAAACTGGGGGCTTACAGTGGAATTTCTTCAAAAATATTATGTACCCAGCCGGGGTTATGAACTGAGTGATTGGGCGGCAGATTGCGCAGGAGTGGTATTGGGGAGCTTATTTTCTTATAAATCACTAAAAAACAGCCGTTAGCCTGCTATTTGCTTTCTGCATTAATTAATCTTACATTTGCTTTACTTTGATTACAGACATGGAATACAATACGACACGCAACCATCTTATCATGAAAGAATATGGCCGTCATATTCAAAAGATGATAGAATACCTTCTCAGTATTGAAGACAGGGAAGAGCGTCAGAAAAATGCCTATGCAGTTATTGAACTGATGGGATTCTTAAACCCACATCTTAAAAATGTGGAAGATTTTCGTCATAAACTCTGGGACCATCTTTTTTTGATCAGCGATTTTACACTCGATGTGGAAAGCCCTTACCCGATCCCCACCCGGGAAACCCTGAGGGCCAGGCCGGAACCACTGCATTATCCAAAAAAATATCCCAAATTCAACCACCTGGGCAAAAATATTGAAACGATCATTGATAAAGCGCTGCACGAAGAAAACCCCGAAAAGAAGCAGGGTTTTGCCAATGCCATTGCTTATTACATGAAGCTTACCTACAGCAACTGGCACAAAGAACTGGTGCATGATGATGCCATACAAAGTGAACTCAGCAGTATTACTGATGGTGAGCTGGAGTTTAACAACCGCCCATTTGTAAAACACAGAACAGAAATAATACCCGATTACCCAAGCAATAACCGTGGTGGAAGCAACCGCAACCAGTACCGCAAAAATTTCGGTGGCCGCGATAACCGCAGCAGTGGTGGCGGTGGCGGCAACAGAGACAGCCGTGGTGCCGGTAACCGTGATAACCGCGGCGGCGCAAGCAGCGGGGGAAGAAATAATAACAACAGGAATTTTAAGAAGAGATATTAAAAATTATTGCCCCAGCTATTTAACCCCGGCCTTCCGGGGTTTTTGTATTTATTGGATAAGCAGGATGTATATCCCCATATACAGGGCTATGAACACGAGTGCATACGGAAGGTTTGGTATACGCAATAATATGGGAAGATTTCACTATTTTTGATAGTATCAAATAATAGTATCAAATGAAGCCGCCGTATAATTTAACGAGCGAGATCCTGAAATTAATCAGTGAGGTTTCACATAAGATTGGCGAGGTGAATGCTTCCTTTCTCACTAAACAATCACCTGAATTACGAAAAAGAAATAGGATCCGTACAATTCAAGCCTCTTTAGCCGTTGAAGGAAATAGCCTTTCTATTGACCAGGTAACTGCAATAATTGAAAACAAAAGAGTACTTGGTACAACTAAAGATATTAATGAGGTATCTAATGCAATTGAAGTATATAGGCAATTAAATAAGTTCAATCCTTTTAACGAAAAGGCGTTTTTATCTGCTCATAAAATGCTGATGAAAGGTTTACTTAAAAATGCCGGACAGTATCGAAACTCCGGAGTAGGAATTATAAAAGGTTCCCAGGTTACTCATTTAGCGCCTCCTGCGGGTAATGTCACTTTCTTAATGAAAGATTTATTCAATTATCTAAAAAAAAACAACGAACTAATTCTTATTAAAAGCTGTGTATTTCATTATGAAATGGAATTTATTCATCCATTCTCTGATGGTAATGGAAGAATGGGAAGGCTTTGGCAAACCCTTCTTTTAATGCAGCAATATGCTGTATTTGAATTTTTACCATTTGAAACTTTAATAAGTAAAAATCAAAAAAGGTATTATCAAGCCCTTTCCAAATCCGACAAACAAGGTGAATCAACAATTTTCATCGAATTTATGCTTACCATTTTAAGCGAATCGCTTGATGAATTACTTGCAGAGAGATCAGGCCCAATCTCTATCTCAGACAGGGTTCGTATATTCTTATCAAGTGGAATAAAAGAATTTACCCGAAAAAACTATATGAACCACTTTAATACGATTTCGTCTGCAACTGCCAGCCGTGACCTGCTATTTGCCGTAAAAGAAAATCTCGTTAAAAAATTTGGCGACAAGAATAATACGATTTACAAAGTAAAATAGCATTACTGCGTATAACATGGTTGGGCAAAACTTATCTTTGGTTTGGCCTACTAAGATCGGGTACACCGCCAAGCCCTGCCCGGTATATTTGTGATAAAATTTTTCTTTTTCACCAGGAGTTGGTAAAAAATATAAACATCAAACAATAAGGACACTAAAAATACCAGGAGAAAAGCATACAGCATATAAAAAGTTTAGGGCAGGGTTTTATTTCTGGGTAAGTTCCCTGAATACATTTTCGAGGCTCTGTTCGGCTGTTTGCAGGGAAACAATATCGTGTTTATTTTCGATACTCCATTGCAGCAATTGTTTTTTTACTGCTTCGGCATCTGTGCAGGCAAGCAGGTAGCGGTTTCCCTGGGCTTGCTGAACCAGGTGAACACCTGTAATTTTTTTGAGCACATCCATATCTGCAGCTGCAGAAAATTCTACTGAAACGGCATCCTGCTTTTGCTGCAACTTTTGAAGGTTGCTTAAAGAATCATCGGCCACAATATTGCCTTTATTGATGATGATCACGCGGTCGCAAATGGCTTCCACCTCCTGCATGATATGGCTCGAAAATAAAATGGTTTTATTTGCCGAAAGGGCTTTAATCACATTCCTGATCTCAACGATCTGGTTGGGATCAAGGCCACTGGTGGGTTCATCTAAAATTAGCACATCGGGATTATGCACCAGGGCAGCCGCCAGGCCAACCCGCTGTTTATAACCCTTGCTCAGCTGCCCTATTTTTTTATGCGCTTCGGGTGTGAGGCCAACGGTGGCGATCACTTCTTCAATACGGCCTTTTGCAGCCCGAACCTGGTGAACGCCTGCCACAAACTCAAGGTATTCCCGTACATACATTTCAAAGTATAAAGGGTTTGCTTCGGGCAGGTAACCAATATGCTTTTTTGTTTCGATGCTGTTTTCGGTTACGGGGATACCACACACTTTTATGTTTCCTGCATCGGCAGTAAGATAGCCCGTTATCATTTTCATGGTAGTGCTTTTTCCCGCACCGTTTGGTCCAAGGAAACCCACGATCTCACCTTTACTGACCGTAAAGGAAATATTATTAACGGCCTTTTGGGCACCATAATGTTTTGAAAGATTTTGTACTGAGATAGACATTTTTGTTTGATTATGATCTCAATAATAACTGCACACTTTTGGGTTCTTCTTTTGATTTATTTGAATACTGTAATACTTCATCCCCTGGGGGGATTTTAAATCAAATTACTTTTCCCCCGGTGGCTTATCCCTGCGTTGATTTTGATTATTACCAGGACCCCTGTTTCCCCTGTTTTGTGGTGGGCGGTTCCTGTTTCCGCCACCCTGTTGCTGGGGAGGGCGGTTTCCTTGTCCTCCACCCTGTTGGGGAGGGCGTTGTTGCTGTGGCGGACGTTGTTCGCCTCCCTGCCTTGGCGGGCGCTGTTGCTGGCCCTGCTGTTGATTGCCTGCTGCACGCTGCTCGGGCCTGCGGCTTCCCTGTCCTCCACCCTGCTGCTTTTGTTGCTGGCTGCGTTCCTTGTCCCTCCGGCGGCGGCTGTTTTTTTCGAGACTGCGCAGGCTGATCTGGCCCACCAGGTCGGCATATTCGGGCTCCACTTCTTTAGGCTTACCACTGATCACTTCAACTGTTTCCAATTCTTCGGGCCTGATACCTTCCCTGTTTTGCTGCCTGATGCGCTTTACAGTTTCGATGCTGAGCGGGTACTGCTTATTGCTGTCGGCCATGCTGTACCACATCAGGTTTTTAAAAATATCTTTTTTTACCAGGAAGGCACGGCCTCTCGCCACTTCAAGCGTATCTGAATCGGTAGGGAAAAACTGCAGGGCATCCATATAAGTATCCAGCTCATAATTAAGGCAGCATTTGAGCCTGCCGCACTGGCCGCTGAGTTTTGTTTGGTTGATACTCAAATTCTGGTAACGGGCCGCATTTGTATTTACACTTTTAAAATCGGTAAGCCAGGTACTGCAGCAGAGTTCACGGCCACAGCTTCCAATGCCGCCTACTTTACCGGCTTCCTGGCGTGCGCCTATCTGGCGCATTTCCACTTTTACCTTAAACTCGGCGGCATATAGTTTTATGAGTTCCCTGAAATCAACTCGGTCGTCGGCAATATAAAAGAAAGTGGCTTTGCGGCCATCGGCCTGTATTTCCACTTCGGCCATTTTAAGTTCAAGCTTTAACTGGCGTGCCATGGCCCGGCTGCGTATGAGCAATTGTGGTTCACGTGCCTTGTTTTCTTTCCATTTGGAAAGGTCCATATCATTTGTGCGCCGGAGTATGCGCTTGATATCGGGACTCTTTTCATCGATATTATTTTTCTTCAGCTGCAGGCGTACCAGTTCGCCGGTAACATTTACGGTACCCACATCAAAGCCGTTCACGCCCTCCACGCTCACCATTTCGCCTTTTTCAAAATAATGAACTGTAGTGTTACGGAAATAATCTTTACGGCTGCCGTTGTTAAAACTCACTTCCACTATACGGCAACTGCTTTCCGGATCACTGAAGGGAAGATTGGCCAGCCAGTCGTACACATTCATACGGTTGCAACTGCCACTGGCACAACTGCCATGACTTTTACAACCTCCGGGAGCACCGGTTCCGCAAGATCCACAACTCATATATGTTAAGTTGACAAGTTAATAAAGTTGATAAATGTATTGAGGGAGATATTTTTTTGAACCCGGCAGAAGAATCGCTGTTGAACACCGGTTGCGTCGCACTCTTGTACTGTATCACCTTATGCAACCCGTTCATATGGGTATCCGTAAAACTGCCTCCCGATAGCTATCAGGACAACGATGCCGAATATAGAGACTTGCGTGTTACCTTATTCAAAAAAAACTTCATTTGCAGCTTTGTGATACACTTAGTGGCTTTATGCAATAACAGCCACCTAATATTACAAAGCTTCCTCAATTGACCAAAATTACTGATTTATTGCTTATAATATGGTATAACTTGATGGTAAGTGCATGAAAAAGCATTTTCGCATTAGCATTCCTTTCAATATAATAGCTGGCCTGGTCCAATTCGTTCATAATGGCCTCCTGCTGCTCTATGCTGCAGATCTTATTGAGCCGCTGGGCAAAATCGAATACAGATTGCTCAGAATGGGGCATGTTTTGGGGCTGGCTGCCCATGATACGGATGCGTATGGCATGTTCGAGCAGGTGGGTAAAATACTTTAAAAACTGTTTTTGCTTTTCACGACCCAGTTTGGCGGCTTCTTCGATCCATTTTACCTGGGCTGCGGGGCCGGTTTTAAGGATACTGTTGAGCCAGTCACGCAGCAACAGTTCCCAATCATCATCGGCATTGCGCAGCTGTTCCAGCGCTTCATGATAATTTCCCTCGCTGATGCCGGCTATTTGAGCAGCTTTTCCGGCCGGCACCTCCTGCATTTGCTCCAGGGCCGCCTGTATGTCTGAAGCGTTGAGTATGGGTATTTTTACCAGCTGTGTGCGGCTGAGTATGGTGGGTAATATTAAAGACTCGTTTTCGGCCACCAGGATAAAAAGGCTGTTTGGCGGTGGTTCCTCTATAAGTTTCAGGAGCTTGTTCCCCTCTTTTCCGAGCAATTCGGGCATCCAAAGGATCAGGATCTTGTATTCGGCTTCAAAACTTTTGAGACTCATTTTATGAATGATCTCGTTACATTCTTTAGCGGTAATATTTCCCTGCTTGTTCTCTGCATCAATGAACTGCAGCCAGTCGTAACTATTGCCATAAGGATTGGGAATGATAAACTGCCTCCATTCGTTTATATAATCTGTGCTGATGGGTTGCTCCCCGCTTTTTTTGGTAATAACGGGGTAGCTGAAATGAATATCGGGATGAATGAGTTTGGTTGCTTTTATGCAGGCAGCACAAACACCGCAGGAGTCTGCCAGTACTGCTGTTTCTGCTACAGGCCCGGGCTCTCCAAATAAAGAAGGGCCGCCATCTTGTTTTTTTACTTTACCGGAAACTTTTTCGCAAACCACGTATTGTGCAAAGGCCCGGGCCATACTAAGTGCACCGCTGCCTTCTTTACCCAAAAACAGCAGGGCATGGCTCAGGCGGTTTTGCTGAACCATTTGAAGCAATTGTTCTTTTAAGTGCTGCTGACCAATAACGGAGGAGAACTGCATGGGTGCAAATTTAGTGGATGCTAACTGTTATTGATCCAGCGCCACTTTAATTTTAATATTTGCCTTTTGTAAATATTCCATCAGCCTGCCAAAGCTGACAGACTGGTAATTTTCAGCTTCATAACGCTGCAATTGCTGCTCCTTAATGCCAAGGATCTCTGAATACTGTTTTTGAGTGAAGCCTTTTGCAATTTTGTGTTCAATGAGCAGGCGTGGAAGTTGAACTACTGTAACCATACGCCTTAGCGGTATACCTTTCCGCTTTAAAATTTCATACTCTCTTATTTCTTCTTTAAGTGTATTTTTAATACGATGTAAGGATACAATTGCCCCCTCTTCTTTTGAACCCGGGTTTACTTTCGCCTGTTTTAAAGAAATGGCAGCCTCCATTTCGGCAAGCTTCTTTTTTGAAATTTTATATTGCTTTTCGTTTTTTATCATAGCCTTCCGGTTAAGCTGATCTTTACAACTCCTTTAGGGCTGTTATTCCGGTCGAATTGAAAGAACTTTAAAATACTGTTGTCAAAAGCATTGTAGCCATAAAATTCCGACAGGTACTTTTCTTTTTGCAGACTACTGCCATGCTTAATATCATTGAACTCCGGGTGTTCTTTTAAGAATTTTTTCCAATTCATCCCGGTGTTGTCGTAGCAAACATCCACATCGTTCGGGAAGGGTTTAGAAGTGACAAAGCTTCCGCCGACAAATACCACATTACAGCCATAGAGCCGCAGTACTTCAAGGCCCTTTCTCAACCCTTCCAATAACTTATGCCGGTGTGCATTGAAACCGAACATTTCAGTAAACTCCACCCATGTTGCTTTATGAACACCAGCGGGTAATAACCCAGATTTTTTTAAAGTTGGAATCATTTAAAATTATTTAAAACAGTCGAAATGCCATAGCAGCTTACCTAAGTTGAAATGGAAGATGGTATTTAAGGGATACATCCCGATTGGCATTTAAGAGAGCCACCCCGACTGTTTTCACAACTTTAAAAAAACCAGGTAATAGGACTACAGCACAAATATAAATAAAAAATGAACACAACAAAATAATTGTATTCATTTTTTCCAATTTACAACTTCCCCACTATCTCTTCACTCAATGGTTTAACCTTACTGGAAAAATGTGCGAGTATATTGCCATTTTCGTCCAATAAAAATTTATTAAAATTCCAGCTGATCTCAGCATCGAGTACACCGTTTTCAGATTTTTGGGTAAGCCATTTGTAAAGCGGCGCCATATCATCGCCTTTTACAGAAACCTTGGCCGCCATGGGGAATGTTACGCCATAATTTTTGCTGCAAAATTCTTTGATCTCCGCATTAGTGCCGGGCTCCTGCCCCAAAAAATTATTGGCAGGAAAACCAACCACCACCAGTTTTTCTTTGTACTTGTCGTATAAGTCCTGCAACTCCTTGTATTGGGGTGTATAACCACATTTAGAGGCTGTGTTTACAATGAGGATCTTTTTGCCTTTAAAACCCGAAAAGTCGATGATGCCTCCATCAAGCGCTTCAATATTGGTGAATTTGTAAACAGAATTTTGGGCAATGGGTTGAGACGCCAGTTTTTCTGCCACTACCCCGTTTGATTCGGGCGAAGTGGATTTATGCCCGCAGGCTGCTAAAATAAAAACTAAGGCAATTGATCTGATCATGACAAAAGGTTTTACTGCAAGTTAAACCATTACTATGCCAAAAACTATTGTTTTTCGTAGCAGCCAATATCCGGGATTCCCACTGCCCTGTTATTATCATCAAGGTCTTTCAGCAAACTGGTGGTTTGCCCGGTATTAATGCCTGGTGCGGCTGCATCTATTGCCGTATGAAAATCGTACGCATTGTTTTGTATATCAATGTTGTCAAATAATGGATCGCTGTTTCGCAGTGCATTTGTATAAGTGGCGTTGGCCGACGGTGCGTCGGCCCTGTAAATACAATTTTGTACCAGTACATTAAAACTGCTGCTGCCCTGCTTATCAAGAACCAACTCATCATTAATATTCCCGGCACTGCCCCAAATGATACAATTGGTAAAAACAGCATCCAGGTTTCCGTAAACCGTACCGGTGTTGGTATTGGCAAAATTCTGCAGCAATACTGCCGGGTTTGTGTGAAAAAGGTAATTGGTAGCATAAGCAGCCACCGTACAGTTGGTAAAATTATAATTACCGCCAAGCTGGATAAAAATATTTTTACTGCAGTTGCTGATCAAACTATTATTTACATCCACACTTGAGTTATTGCAGAACAATCCTGTGTTATAGGCATTATCAATGATACATTGCTGAATCACTAATTTTGGATCACTGTTTACAGAGGGCCCGTCGGCCACCAGGGCCTGGTAAGCATTTTTAATTTCCGCAAAAACAAGGCGGTTGTCTTTGCTGCTTTGGTTAAAATAAATACCATCCCAACCCGCGGGATAATTGCTGTAGGGGGCATCCAGGCGGTCGCCCCGGAAAATAACAGGATCGGCCCTGGTACCATTTACCAACAAGGTTCCATCCACCTCTATAAACGCATTTGCCCTTGCGTACACCCTGGTTCCCGCAGCAACAGTAAGTGTTACGTTTTGCGCCACTTTGAGGCTGCCAATGATCACATAAGGCAAAGTATTGCTCCAGCTTGTATTGCTGCTGATGGTTTGGTTTGTTAAAAAAACAGCGTTTCGGCCGTAAGCCTGCAGCTGAACAAAATTTGTACTGCCGTTATAGCTGTACGCAATGCTGTCGGTAAGTAAAAAAGGATTGGTGGAACTGTTTGGATCTATTAAGGCAGAAACAAAAATATAGATACTGTCATTGGCCGCAATACTAACATTGTTTTGTTCGGTAGCTACTGTGCCGTTTACATTCATCTTATAAACCGATGAAGCACCACCCATCAGTTTTACAGAGGAAAGGGTTACGGCCTGGTCACGGTCATTGATGATCTTGAACGAACGGGTAACAGAACCAGCCGATGTAAAAACGGTATCGAACTTAAGTGTATCTGCACTGCTGTACAATCCACGACCGGTTGACAACCCATCTTTCTTACAGGAGAAAAGTATAACAGAGAAAAGTATGCCCGGTAAAAAATATATCCATTTCATTGTTCCAAATGTACATCAATTTATCATTTGGGTGCTATGGCCAGCGTACCAATACTGATCCTGATCCCTGCAATATGCCTGAGTGCCTGGGCGCCCGATTCTAACGTAGCACCAGTAGTAACCACATCATCCACCAGCAGCACATGCCTGTTTTGCAGCGTTGTTTCATTGGTTACAATAAAGCTGTCCTCCACATTCTCCCAACGTTCTGCCCGGTGCTTTTTTGTTTGGGTCTCTGTATATTTCCGGCGAAGCAGCAAGCGTGACGCCAGCTTAATATTACTGGTTTTTTCTATCCCCCTGCAAAGCACTTCGGCCTGGTTATAACCTCTTTTAAATTCTTTATCGGCATGCAGGGGTAATGGAATAAGGTAATCGATACCGGCAAAACGGTTGCTTTTTAAAATTGCATTCCCCATCATTTGGCCAAGGTATTCCCCAATTTCCTTATTGCCTTTGTACTTTAACTGGTGAATGAGATGCTGCACCAACTGATGCTTGGCAAAATAAAATTGGCTATAGGCTGCTGTTAAAGAGGCCCTGCCATAAAATATTTTTTCGGTCATATTACCGGCTAGGTTTTCAAAATGGGTATGCGGCAGGTTTGCCAGGCAATGCAGGCACAGCATTTCGTTATTTGGTAAAATATCCGATCCACAGCCGGTGCAGTGATGCGGATAAAAAAGCTGCAGGGCATTGCTGAAATAGTTTTTAAGTATTGCCATACGCAAACCTAAACCCTTAAAGAAGAATGATAAAGGCTTTTAAACGGCTGCCCTGGAAGAAAATACTGCCGCAGTACCCGTGTATTACTGCCTGTTATAAAGAATAAAAAAAGCTGCCCAAATGAGGCAGCTTATATAAATGATCAGTTTTTATCAGAGTAGTTTTTTGATCTCATCCACCAGCTCAGATTTTGTAAAAGGCACACCCATGATCTTATTATATGCTTTTGCATCTACAAAATACAGGTCACGCAGGATCTTTACCAACTGGCCATTGTTGAGTTCGGGCACCAGTACCGTTTCAAAATTTTTGATGATATCGCCCAGGTTTTTGGGGAATGGCCTTACATAACGCAGGTGTGCGTGCGATACTGCATGACCCTGGCTTTGGAGTTCATCGCAGGCGGTCTTAATGGCACCATATGTGCTTCCCCAGCCAATGACCAGCACTTTGCCTTTGTCTGCACCGCTGTCTAATTTTTGCTCGGGTATAAAGTTGGCGATCTTATCTACTTTTTCCTGCCGGATCTTTACCATCAACTGGTGGTTATCAGAGTCATAACTGATATTACCGGTAATGTTCTGCTTTTCTAAACCGCCGATCCTGTGTTCCAGCCCCGGCGCACCAGGCACTACCCAGGGGCGGGCCAATTTTTCATCACGCATGTATGGCTGAAATTTTTCTTCCCCATGGGCGAGTTCCTTTTTAAATTTCACTTCTATGGGAGGCAGATCAGCACTTTGCGGAAATTTCCATGGTTCTGCACCATTTGCAATATATCCATCGCTTAGCAGTATCACAGGTGTCATATGCTGAACACTCAGCCGCACGGCTTCGTATGCCACATCAAAACAATCGCTGGGGGTACTGCTGGCAATAACGGGCATGGGGCATTCGCCGTTTCGGCCATAATAAGCCTGCAGCAGGTCACTTTGTTCTGTTTTGGTGGGAAGGCCCGTGCTGGGTCCGCCACGCTGCACATTTATGATCACCAGGGGTATTTCGAGCATCACTGCAAGCCCCATTGCTTCCGTTTTTAAAGCCATACCCGGGCCACTGGTGGTGGTAACCCCAAGCGAACCTCCATAGCTGGCACCAATGGCACTGGCAATGGCAGCAATTTCATCTTCGGCCTGGAATGTTTTTACGCCGAAATTTTTATACTTGCTCAGATCATGCAAAATATCGGAGGCAGGTGTAATTGGATAGGAACCAAGGAATAAAGGCAGCCCGCTTTTTTTGCTGGCCGCTATCAGGCCATAAGCAATATTTTGGTTGCCCATAATGGAGCGGTAAGTACCCGGTTCCATTTTGGCCTTGTTAACGGTGTAGCGGCTGGTACTTGTTTCGGTGGTATCGCCAAAATTATAGCCGGCCTGCAGCACTTTGATATTGCTTTCGAGTATCTCGGGTTTTTTGCCAAATTTTTCTTTGAGGAATGTGATGGTGTTCTCCATATCGCGGTTGTACATCCAGTATAAAAAGCCGAGTACAAACATATTCTTTGCACGGTCTTTTTCCTTAACGCCCATCATAATATCTTTCAGGGCTTCCCGGGTCATTTTGGTCACATCCATTTTAATCACCTGGTAGTTGTCGAGCGAGCCATCTTCCAATGGATTTATTCCATCGGGATAGTTTGCGAGACGCAGGTTTTTTTGGTCGAAACCATCTGTATTGGCGATGATCCTTCCGCCTTTTTTAAGCGATTTCAAATTCACTTTTAATGCGGCAGCGTTCATTGCCACCAATACATCGCATGCATCGCCGGGTGTAAAGATACGGTCGCTGCTGAAACGGAGCTGAAAACCACTTACGCCCGGAAGGGTACCGATTGGGGCACGTATCTCGGCCGGAAAATCGGGAAAGGTCGCCAGGTCGAGACCAAGCAGGGCCGAATTATTGGTAAACTGGCTGCCGGTGAGCTGCATACCGTCTCCGCTATCGCCTGCAAATTTTATTACTACGTCTTGTAATACTTCTAATTGTTCTGCCATAAACACTCAAAATTTTTCTGTGCCAACAAAGTTAACTGTGGTGCAGGATATTGCAAATATTTTTTCGTGTATTTGCCCTATCTTGGTCAAAAGAATGATAATATGAGTACTGCCCGCAAGCACCCAAAGGCCCTTCCTTATCTTTTCTTCAGCGAAATGTGGGAAAGGTTTGGCTATTACCTGATGATTGGCATTTTTACCCTGTACCTCAAAGATGTAAAAACAGGTTTTGCCATGACGGAAGCGGAAAGTGCCGACCTGTACGGAACCTTTATTGCGCTGGTTTTTCTGACGCCATTTTTGGGCGGACTGGTTGCCGACCGTTATTGGGGCTACCGAAAATCTATCATTATCGGCGGGCTTATGATGGGCGTTGGTTACTGCATGATGGGCATCCATAGCCTGCCCATGCTTTACCTGGCCATGACACTGGTGATTGTGGGTAATGGATTTTTTAAGCCCAATATTTCCACTCTTTTGGGAAATGTTTACACAACGCCTGAGTTCCAGGATAAAAAAGATGAAGGATATAATATTTTTTACATGGGTATTAATATCGGCGCCTTTATCTGCAATTTTTTTGGTGCTGCGCTTTATATAACCCTTGGCTGGGCTTATGCATTTATGGCCGCAGGTGTAGGCATGTTTATAGGTGTGGCAGTGTTTCTTGCAGGTACAAAAGAATACAAAGCATACGATATTAAAAAAGGCGTACAGCCCGGCGAAATGAGTATGGGAAGAATTGTATTACTCATTTTAGTGCCCTCTGTTATTGCAGGCGTTATTGGCTGGATGATACCCGGCGCCCTGGTGGGATCAGACAGCACCGATGCCTTTTTATTTGCCTGCATCCCGGTAGTTTACTTTTACTTAAATACCTACTTTAAAGCAGCCAAAGATGAAAAAAGGCCCATTGCGGCATTGTTGGCCATTTTTGCTGCAGTTGTACTATTCTGGGCTGTTTTTAAACAAAACGGTTCTGCACTCACCACCTGGGCCGACCGCTACACGAACCGGGAAGTAAGTGGCACTGGTCAAACAATATCGAGTTCTTTAAAACTGGCACAGGAAGTTGTATACAAAAAAGATTCGGTGGCTGTATATGATGAACAGTTTCGCCTGCAAAAGCAGGATGGAAAAGTGCTGAAAGAAATTAATTACCCGGTTTATTTTAAAAATGTGCCCCCTGATAAAAAGCCTTCCGAAGGCAGCAGCGTACACCTGTGGGCCACTAACCTGAGTCAATCTATCAACCCTGCATGGGTTATATTGCTCACCCCGCTGATAGTGGCTTTTTTTGCAGGATTAAAAAGGCGGAAGAAGGAACCCAGCACTCCTACAAAAATCGCTTTAGGATTGTTTATTTCTGCTTTATCGGTTTTTGTTATGATACTGGCAGTTTATATGACACATAATGGAACTGAAAAAGGAAGTGTTTGGTGGCTCATTATGACCTACGGGGTTATTACTATTGGCGAACTCCTGCTCAGTCCTATGGGATTGTCTATTGTATCCAAACTAAGCCCTGTACGCATTACATCACTGATGATGGGTGGCTGGTTTTTGGCCACATCCATTGGCAATAAATTATCGGGTGTGCTTGCCAGCCTCTGGGATGGATATGAAAACAAGGCCAATTTCTTTTGGGTTAATTTTGGCCTGCTGTTGTTTGCCACACTTGTTATGTTTGCCATGCTTAAGTGGCTTAACCGGATCATGAAAGAAAAAGGAATACACTAAGAATGAAGCATGCCCAATGCAGGTATTTGTGTAACCGGCTTTCACCCTGTTTATTTTCCTGCAACGGAAAAGAGAGATTTCATGATCTATCAAAACAGGATGATGCGGGCGGGCCGGTTTCAATAACTCATTATTCTTAAATTTTTATGGCTGATATTTCCACCATACTGCGTTACTTACGTAAGGTGTTCTGGCTAAAAAAGGAGGAAGAAGAATCCATTACTTATAAAGAAGTGGAAGACAATATCTATTTCTACGGCCATAATATGTGGATCCTGTTCTTTTCGATGGTGATCGCATGCATTGGCCTTAACATGAACTCGCCGGCAGCGGTCATTGGTGCCATGCTCATCTCCCCGCTGATGGGCCCGGTCATTGGCATTGGATTTGGCCTGGCCATACAGGATTTTACCATGATAGGGCGTGCTGCAAGGCATTGGCTTCTGGCCATCATTATCAGCCTGATGGCTTCCACCTTATATTTCCTGGTAACCCCTGTTACAAATTCCACTTCGCAATTATTTTCCTTCAGCAGGGCGAGCATTTTTGATGCACTGCTGGCATTTTTTGGGGGACTGGCCGGTTTTTTGGGTATTGCCCGAAAGGATGGAAGCAAAGTACTGGCAGGCGTGGCAATTGCCACCGCATGCATGCCGCCACTATGCACTGCCGGGTACGGACTGGCCACGGCACAATGGCATTTTTTTTACGGCGGACTTTATTTTTATATTATCAATTGCCTCTTTATCGGACTTGGAAGTTTAATACTGGCCAATTATATGAAGTTTACCAAAACTGACCGCCCGGTTAAAAATGATTTTTTAAAACGAAACGGAAGTGCACTTGCCTATGCCATTTCTATCCTGGCGGTGATCCCCTGCATCTTCATTTTTGCAGAAATGATGAGGGAAGATAATTTTAAAAAAAATGCCGAGCAATTTGTGAACGAGATCAGTAAAAACGATTTTGCCATCATTGCAAAAAATTATGTGTATGCAAAAGATACGTCTACTGTGGAACTCACTTTTGTAGGCAGTGCCAACGATCACGAAAGTAAAGAAGGCCTGGAAGCCAAACTGAAAAACTATGTACATCCCTCAAAACTCATCCTGCATTATACCAACACTCAAAAAAATATCAACGAAGCAGACCTCAATGAATTAATAGAAAGGATCAACCGGCAGGACAGTTTGATAAGGGAGTTGACGGAAAAATGACCAGAAGCACTAGCTGCATTCAGCTTGCCCTATAGTAAACTACTCCTTTGTAAAAGAATAGATATTTATACAAAATCCAAATACCCATGCTGGCTTCCCAATATTTTTTTGTCGTCGGCTTTCAGCCATTTGTTTAACACCGTCGCATACACGTCTTTAAAATCGACCTTATGTTTCAGGTCTCCTTCGTTCAGGTCATTGAGGTCGGGCAGTGCATTGATCAATCCTTTTTGTTTTAATCCGCCGCCAATGAAAAACATATTATTGGCCGTGCCATGATCGGTTCCGTTGCTGGCATTTTGCGCCACCCGGCGTCCAAATTCACTGAAGGTCATCAGCAATACATCATCAAACCGGTTGTTCTTCTTAAGGTCGGCAGTAAAGGCTTTTACAGAATCATTCAATTCGGTGAACAAACGTTTTTGCTGCGCATCCTGGTTGATATGCGTATCGAAACTGCCCAGCGATACATAGTACACTTTCGTATTGATATCGCTCATAATGAGCGAAGCAATGGTCTTTAAATTATTGCCCAGCTTAGAAGAAGGATACAGCGCTGCTGTAGGATGCAGTTTGCTTTGTTTAAAGATATAATCGGCGCTGCTGAGTGTTTCTCCCATGGTTTTGTAGAGATAATCCACCGTTTCCTCGCTACTGCCATGGGCCTTACTGATGTCTTTATAAAAAAGTTCATTGCTGCTGCTATACAGGCGGCGTGGATCTGTAAAAGCCAGGCCTTTTTGTTGTTCGCCTTTAAGTGCCAGGCTGAGCATATCGTCTATTTCGAGTGCCTGGGTTGGTTTGTCGCAACCACTGCATTGTGCATCAAGATAGCGGCCCAGCCAGCCCGTATTTACATATTCGTTGCTCGCACTGGCGCTGTGCCAGATATCCATACTGCGAAAATGAGAGCGGTCGGGATTGGGATACCCCACACTGTTCAATATCACCAAACTGCCAGCATCATACAATTCTTTAAATGCTGTTAAGGCGGGATTGAGCCCAGCATCGGGCGTTAAACCTAATGCGGCATTTTTTTGTATGCCAAGCCGGGGGCGCTCCCGGTAATAAATATCATTGCTTACAGGGATAACCGTGTTGAGTCCATCGTTACCGCCACTGAACTGTATTACCACCAGCACTTTGTTGCCAGGGGGTACCAGCATGGGTTTTTCAAATGCTTTCAAAAACTTTGGAAGCATTAATGTAGCGGTGGCCAATGAGCCAGTTTGAATAAATTGTCTGCGTTTAATAAGCATACTATATTTTTAAGTCATCCGGCTATTGCCGGATAGATTATTGATTAGTTATTATTGATTATTTTGTGCTCTTCTCAACTTCTCAATTAACAAAGCTGGTATTCGGGTGTACTCATCACATTGATCACTGCAGTTTTTATATACGTCTCCCTGCTTGCAGCATCAAGATATTTTGCCAGTAGTGCCGGCGTCACCCGGCTTTTTGTTTGCATCAGTGTGTTTGTAATAGCCGTAACCAGGTCCTCACGCTTTACAGCCTCAAAAATCTTTATTACCGGGTTCCAGTCTATATCTGCTGAGGCGCCCCGTTTGATATATTGCTTGTTTTTACCTGCCCTCAGCATTTCTTCCATTTTACCCATGCTCACATCATCATCGCCTTTTGGGCTGAGGCTGATGGATTCTTTGGCAGCCAGTACCTGTGGTATTTGCAGGCGTACCATTAACGAACTGCTGTCGATCCAGGCACGGCCACCAGGCCAACCTGCTACATTTGGCGGAAAAAACAGCACCTGCCCCAGTACTTTTTGAAACAATAATTGTGCGTTCTCGTTATCGAGCTCCATAGGCAGGTAACGCCTGATGCCCGCCAACAGTTCAATGGGTGATTTTATTTTGTTGCCCGTATTTTTCTCTTCATAAAACCATCCGCTGGTAAAAATATCTTCGAGCAATGGTAGTATTTGGTACCTGCTTTTTTGGAAACGTTCTGCCAGCCATTTAACTTTTGCCTCATCGGTATTTTCATTTACAAAATAGCGGTATATTTTTTTTGTGATGTAATAAGCGGTCTCAGGCCGGTCGAGCAGGATATCAATGATATCATCTCCGTTGAAATTTCCTTTTTGCCCCAGTACCGTTTTCTCCCCCTCATCGTGAAACTGTTTGCGAAAAACAAATTCTCCCTGTGCATTGAATCCCCAACCTGTAAAAGCCCTTGCCGCTTCTTTTATATCGTTTTCTGTGTAGTGGCCACGGCCCATGGTAAACAATTCCATCACTTCACGGGCAAAATTCTCATTGGGGTGGCTTTTCCTGTTTTGCTGGTTGTTGAGGAACTGCAGCATGGTGGGCGATTTGCTCACTGCACGGAGCAGGTCTGCAAAACTTCCCAAAGCGTTCTCCCTGATAATATGCAATAACTCCTGCTGAAAAAAACTATTGATCACACGGGTAGCAAAATGCCCATGCCAGAAAAAACTCATTTTTTCCCGGAGCTGTGCTTCGCTGTTTATCATATTGTCGAACCAGAGCATATTGAGGCTGCTTAGTTCTTCCCGAAATTGCTTTCGCTTTTGCCGCTGCACTTCTTTTTTCTCTTCCTGGGAACTGTTCTCCATTTTGGCGATCTGGCCAATTCCTTTTGTAAGACCATCCACCAGGCCTTTGGCAACTTCCAGTTTTTCGGGCTTTTTAGAAGATGTCTTTACCAGTAGTTGCCAAAGCGTTTTTTGCGAAATAGTATCCAACTGTGCCAGGTTTTCGGCCATGGGCCCAAAACCCGCCCTCCAGAGAAGATGTTGATTTTTAATACGGTTAGTAGCCATAAATTATTTTTACCGGTAATAAACAAAAGAGATAAGCAAGGTTCTGACTATAAATTTAGCGATTGGTTTAATTAATTTTAATTTTGTTGCAAAATGAGTATCAAAGTATTTAAATACCTATCGCCGCTTTTATTTTATTTCCTCGCATGGCGGGCGTTTACATATACAGGATTTGTTATATGGCTGCCCATGATCTATAGCTGGATCATCATACCCCTGGTGGAGCTTTTCTTAAATCCCGATGAAACCAATATGAGTGTTGCAGAGCAGGAAATTGCCAGGCGTAACCCGGTATACGATTATATGCTTTACATCATTGTACCAATGCAATATGGCATACTTATTTATTTTTTATACAGCCTGCAGCAGCCTGGTTTAACTACGACAGGCCTGGTTGGCCGTATTTTAGGGATGGGGATGCTTTGCGGAACATTTGGGATCAACGTAGGGCATGAACTGGGGCACCGCGTTAATAAATTTGAACAGGCGCTGGCAAAAATGCTGCTGGCAACTTCGCTTTACATGCATTTTTTTATTGAGCACAATAAGGGCCATCATAAAAACGTAGCTACAGCACAGGACCCCAGCAGTGCCCGTTACAATGAAGCTGTTTATCTTTTTTACGGGAGAACGATCATTTTTTCTTATTTATCAGCATGGCATATTGCTAATGAAGACTGCAGGAAAAAAAACATTCCTGTCATCGGCCTGGGAAATGAAATGATACAGGCGCATCTGTTTCAGGGCCTGCTGATCGCAGCAGTTGGGATCTTCTTTGGCCCCACGATACTTTTTTACTTTTTGTGTGCCGCCTTTATGGGAATACTGCTGCTCGAAACAGTAAATTATATTGAACATTACGGATTGCAAAGAAAGGAAACGGCTCCCGGAAAATTTGAACGTACCATGCCCGTTCATAGCTGGAACAGCAGTCATCCCCTTGGCCGTATTATGCTTTTTGAACTAAGCCGCCACAGCGACCATCATTACCTTGCCAGCAAAAAATATCAACTGCTGGAGCATCATAAAAATGCCCCTCAGCTGCCCACAGGATACCCCGGCAGTATGTTGCTGAGCCTTATACCACCACTTTGGTTTTATATCATGAACCGGAAAATTAAATTGCTGAAGGCCGGGTAGAAGATTTTTTTAAAAAATATACCGCAGAGAACAGGAGAAAAAGAGAGTATGCCCCTTTCCTTATTTTGTAAATATCTGTTCTCTGCGGCCCCAATAATTTATTTACCTGCTTTAGCATTGAACTGCACATATGCAAGTACGTTTGCCTTTTCGGTAGCATCCAACTTTGCTTTAGATGCCATGTCATCCAAAATAGGAACCCATTCAGAGGCAGTCCAGTTTTCCACTTTCTTAAGTGCATGGCAACGGCCGCATTTGGCATTGTAAGTTTCCATACCTGCCGCAGCTTCTTTACTTGGTTTAGGAGCTTCTGCCACAGCAGGAGTTGCAGCAACTGTAGAAGTTGCGGTGCCCGCCGGTGTGTTCTTTTTAGAACAGGCAGCAAATACCAATCCTGCCATTAAAACAATTGACAATTTCTTCATAATAAATGTTTGAACAATGAAAATAAAGAAATTTTCCAAAAAAACACGCATTCGCCAAATGATTTAACTTTAAAGCAAGGCCCGGGCCGGGTTCTTCTCAAGTGATATAATAAAAAACCTTACATTTATTTTTTCGGGAATGAAGCTTTTTCAATCATAACCAAAATATATAACAATGACTGCTTTTATCGGAGAATTTATTGGCACCGCTCTTTTACTCACCATAGGATGTGGTGTGGTGGCAAATGTGGTGCTTAATAAAACAAAGGGCCAGAACAGCGGGTGGATAGTCATTACCTTTGGATGGGCCATGGCTGTATTCCTGGGCGTATATGTTTCCACTAAACTGGGAGGAAGCGGCCACCTGAATCCTGCCGTTACAATTGCGCTTGCGGCATTCAGCAATTTCAACAAAGCCTTGGTATTTCCATATATTCTTGCACAGTTTGCTGGTGCTTTTACGGGGGCGGTAATTGCCTGGCTGGCTTACAAACAGCATTTTGATGAAACAGCAGACAAGGACCTTCAACTCGCCGTTTTTTCTACAGGCCCCGCCATTAAAAACCCTGTATATAATTTTATTACTGAAACCATCGGCACTTTTGTTTTATTATTTGGCGCCTTATCAACGTCGGAACCCGCCGCTTCATTGGGCACATTGAATGCCCTGCCCGTTGCACTTCTGGTTTTAGGTATCGGCTTATCGCTTGGCGGCCCAACGGGATATGCCATCAATCCTGCCAGGGATCTCGGCCCACGTATTGCCCATTTTATTTTACCTATAAAAAATAAGCGCGACAGCGACTGGGGGTACGCCTGGATACCTGTAGTGGCACCAATAGCAGGTGCGGTATTGGCGGTACTGGTACATAACCTTTTGACTACATAAGCCTCAATTATGGTAGAAATAAGATACCAAACAGTTCTAAGGCGGATTGGAGCCAGTATTATTGATGGAATTATTTTTCTTCCGATCGGTTTTATTTCGGAATATTTTATCGATCAGCCAGGTACACTTATCTATCAAATTTCTTCCATTACACAAACGTTGCTTTTTGCAGCATACATGATCATCGCCCATGCAAAGTATGGCCATACAATAGGAAAAAAAATGTTCGGGCTGCAGGTTTTAAATTATACAGAAACCGGCAACATCAGTTATATGATGGCTTTTTTGAGAGACAGTGTGTGGGTATCTATAGAACTTGGAATTGCCATTTATGCCTTTACACAACCCGGCGGTTTAACCACTGAGGTTGTAAATTTTTCGCTGGAAGACATCTCCATCTGGATATTATATGGATGGTATATTCTTGAGTTCATCGTTGTATTGCTCAATAGAAAACACCGGGCCATCCACGACTTCATGGCCGGCTCGGTTGTAGTTAAAAGAAGCGAATTTAAAAGAGCGCCGCTCACACGTGAGCCCGGCGACCTGCTCGACCCGGTTCCTGAATAACCTATAGATTTATTTTTTTGTAGTGCGCAGGATTAAAATTACCAATGTAATGATCCTGCGCTTTTTCTTTGAACAGGATATCATAAAGGTTATGCAGTATGATCTTAAGCCTCCTGGGAAAAAACTTCCGGTACAGGAGCATGCCGCCGCTTTCCTTTAAAGCCGCCTGGTTGCCGGAAAGTGCTTCGTGAACATTCCAGGTATAACTGTAGTCTGACTGCTGCGGCATTTTTTCGAAAATATTTTTCTCTGCTGTTTTTTCTGCAATCACCACTACATGGGCTGGAAGATTGTTCTGTAAAACCACCCGGGTTTTCACCTGCAGCGGATCGGCCACTTCGTACCATTCTGAAATGGTTTCGGTACGTACATTCACATACATTTTTTTAACCCGAAAGCCGTTCTCTTCGCTGAAGATGCGATAATAAAGTTCGGGACTGTATTGGTAAAATCCATGGCCCATCAGGTTATTCACCGGTGTAATGCCAATATAATGCCCGCCCGTTTCGATCATCTGCATGCAATTTTTTATAGCCTGCGGAAAATTGAATACATGCTCAATGGTGCCGCCATCCATCACAAGACTGTAACTTTGCTTTAATTCATCCTCAATGGGTTGATTGAGGTCATGGATAATGCTTGCTTTTTCGTAAGCGGAAAAGTCCATACTATCGGCCTTTTCTGCACCTAAAATTTGATATAAGGGTTCAGCATATCCGCCCGAAACATCAACTTCGGGAATACTTTTTTGCTGGTATTTTAAAGCCAGTTCCCGTATCTCATCACTGCTCATGAAGAGTTCCATGCGGCCAAGTGTAAGCATTTTTTTAAATGAAACGCCCAGGCCCAGGGAGCTGAACAGTACAATTGCATCGTTTTTTGTTATTGCCATTTTTATGAATCTTTTCCGTGGCTAAGTTAATGAAACAAAACTTCTCCATCTTTATGGCAGCATAATTTACCGTTTGGCAACTCCTAAACACATAAATTTAGCCCGATAGCTTCCTTACTTTACCGTACCTTCGCCACTCATCTACTGCTGAAAAGCGGCAATAAACTTACAATATGGGCCAGGAAGCATTCCGGAAATTCATCGGCAAAAAAAAGAACAGCGTGGTTAAAGAAGGGCTGCGCCAGGAAAAGAAAAAATACAAAAAAGAACGGGCCGCCTATTTTGACAAACTAAAGGAGGAGAAATACAAGGCAAAACTGGAAGCGGCCAATACAGCAACAAAAAAACCGGCCGTAACCAAAACAACAAAAGCCCCGGCTGATGCCAAACAGAAAACTACCGATGCTGCAATGCCGCTCAATAAGTTTTTAGCCCATTGCGGCATATCGAGCCGAAGGGATGCAGTTGCATTTATTAGTGAAGGAAAAGTAAAGGTGAACAAAGCAGTTGTTACAGAACCCGGTTACAAAGTACAGCCATCAGATGAGGTTTTTTACAACGGAAAAAAATTATTCGTTACCAAGAACCTCGTGTATATCCTGCTCAACAAACCCAAAGATTACATCACCACCAATGAAGACCCGCAGGGACGAAAAACAGTTTTACAATTAATTAAAGCCGCCACTTCCGAAAGGGTTTATCCTATTGGCCGGCTCGATCGCAATACCTCGGGCGTTTTATTGCTCACCAATGATGGGGACCTTACCCAAAAACTGAGCCATCCCAGTTACGAGGTAAAAAAGATCTACGAAGTAAAACTCGATAAAGTGCTGGCAAAAGGAGATTTCGAAAAAATATTGAAAGGACTGAAACTCGAAGACGGGGCTGTATTTGTTGACAGCCTGGCCTATGCCGACAGCAAAGATAAAAGTATCATTGGCATAGAGATACACAGTGGCCGCAACCGTATTGTACGCCGCATTTTTGAACACCTTGGCTACGATGTAAAGGGGCTCGACCGGGTAATGTATGCGGGCCTCACCAAAAAAAATGTGGAACGCGGTAAGTGGCGTTACCTAAGCGAAAAAGAGATCCGTTTATTGAAATACCTCAACGCTTCAAAGACAAATACCGGTGGCAAAAAACAATCTTGAAATAATCTTTGAAGACGGTAACCTGGTTGCACTCAACAAGCCTTCGGGCCTGCTTACCATACCCGACCGGGGGCAATCAGAAAAATCGCTGAAAGAAATGCTGCTTGAAAAATACGGCAGCATTTTTACTGTTCACCGCCTCGATAAAGACACAAGCGGCCTCGTACTGTTTGCTAAAAACGAAGCTTCCCACAAATACCTTTCTAAGCTTTTTGAAGAACGAAAAGTGCAGAAATTTTACTGTGGCGTTGTTATTGGCCTTCCGGCACAAAATACCGGCAGCATTGAAGCCCCAATTGCAGAGCACCCCGTGCACAAAGGCACCATGTATGTACACCGAAAAGGGAAACCCTCACATACAGCATATGAAGTACTGGATGGCAATAAACATTTCTCCCTTGTTCAGTTTCAGCTTCACACAGGCCGTACACACCAGATACGTGTGCACGCAAAAGAGATCGGTCACCCGTTGGCCTGCGATCCGCTGTATGGAGACGGTAAACCCGTACTGCTTTCGTCGGTAAAAAAGAAATATAAATTAAGTAAGTCTGAAGAGGCAGAACGTCCAATTATTGGCCGCCTGGCCCTTCATGCACAACGCCTGGTTTTTGAAGATCTATCAGGCAAGGTCATCAACCTGGAAGCCCCGGCGCCCAAAGAGTTTCGTGCATTGATGCAGCAATTGAAAAAGTATAGCTAATCCTTTGCTTTTTGAACCGTTATCAGCACCGATTTGCTCACCGGTGTATTACTTTTATCGGCCACATTACCAATGGGCACCAGTACGTTTGCTTCGGGAAAATACATGGCCGTGCATTGTTGCGGTATGGGATATTCAACAGCAATGAATTTGCGTGCCACCCTTTCTGTACCACCTGCTTTGCTGAATACATCCACTACATCGCCGGTTTTTAATGAGCGGTTGCTCATATCAGATTGGTTCATAAAAATAACCCGCCGCTCATTTTTTACGCCGCGGTAGCGGTCGCTGAGTCCGTAAATAGTGGTATTAAACTGGTCGTGGCTCCTAATGGTCATCATCATCAGCTCCTCTCCGTTCATTTCATGAATCATGGGGAAAGCAATATTGAAGCTTGCTTTTTGAGAGTTGGTATTAAACCATCCGCTGCGGTTGCAGTTGGGCAGGTAAAACCCGCCCGGCCTGCGCACTTTTTCGTTGTAAGCCTCAAAACCCGGGATCGTTTTTTCAATATCATTCCTTATTTCATCGTAGTGCTGCAGATATTTTTGCCAGTCAATTTTTGATTGTTTACCCAATACTGCCATTGCCAGTTCGCAAACGATCTGTGGTTCGCTTTTTAAACTTTCTGAAACAGGTTTTAATGAACCTTTACTCATCTGCACCACGCCCATCGAATTTTCGCAGGTTACAAACTGTAATTCACCCCCAAGTATATCCTTATCGCTCCTGCCCAGGCAGGGAAGGATAATGGCCTCTTCTCCATGCACAAGATGGCTCCTGTTGAGTTTGGTGGAAACCTGCACGGTTAACTTACACCTGCGCAATGCTTCGGCAGTAAACAGCGTATCTGGTGTGGCCGATAAAAAATTCCCTCCCATGGCAAAAAAAACTTTTGCCATCCCGTTGTGCATGGCCATAATACTGTCTACCACATCGTAGCCATCGTGCCGTGGCGGGCGAAAACCAAAATTCTTTTCAATACTGTCTAAAAAGCTTTGCGTAGGTTTTTCATAAATGCCCATCGTGCGGTCGCCCTGTACATTGCTATGGCCACGTACCGGGCAGGTACCCGCCCCGGGTTTTCCGATACTGCCTTTCAGTAAAAGCAGGTTTACAATTTCTTTGATGGTATCCACCGCATTTTTGTGCTGGGTAAGCCCCATTGCCCAGCAGGCGATGATCTTCGTCTTATTTTTTAACAGCTCTACCGCCTCCATCAATTGCGCCGGGTTTATTCCTGCCAGCTCCAGGTATTTTTGCACCGGTATTTGTTCAATATGTTTTTTGTAGGCCTCAAAATCATTTGTATTGTTGGTAATAAAATCCCGGTGAAGCACGGCTCCGGGGTTTTCAGTTTCGGCCTGCAGCAAATAATAATTGATACATTGCAATAAAGCCATATCGCCATTGATCTTAACCGGCAAAAAAAGGTCGGTCAATGCCGTTTTTATTCCAAGTATCCCTTTTACCTGCTGCGGGTTACTGAAGCCGGTCAATCCTGCTTCCGGCAATGGATTAACAGAAATGATTTTTGCCCCGTTGAGTTTTGCTTTTTGCAGGGCAGTGAGCATGCGTGGATGATTGGTGCCGGGGTTTTGCCCAAGTATGATGATGACCTCGGCCTCATAAAAATCTTCGAGCGTTACTGAGCCTTTGCCGATACCAAGCGATTCAGTTAAGGCAACGCCGCTGCTTTCGTGGCACATATTGCTGCAATCGGGCAGGTTGTTGGTACCAAATTCACGCACAAAAAGCTGGTACAAAAAAGCAGCTTCATTGCTTGTTCTGCCCGAAGTATAAAATACGGCTTCATCAGCTGTGGTAAGCTGCTGAAGATGGTGCGCAATTTTTTTGAACGCGTTTTCCCAACTGATGGACTGGTAATGTGTGGCTCCTTTTGACAGGTACATAGGCTGTGCTATACGGCCCTTTCGCCCGATCTCATAATCATTCAGTTTTGCAAGTGATGCTACAGAGTTTTCCTGAAAGAATTTTTCTGTAAGTTTTTTGCTTGTTGCTTCTTCGGCAATTGCTTTAGCGCCATTTTCGCAATATTCTGCAATCGAGCTGCGGTCGTCATCCGGGTCGGGCCAGGCACAACCCGGGCAATCGTACCCGTCTTTTTGATTGAGTGCAGAAAGTGCCTTTAGCCCACGGGCAATATCCATTTCGCCAAAAACCTGTTTAGCGGCTTCCAGCACGCCGGCAATGCCGGCTGCATTCGTTTGCGGCTTGCTTAGTTTTAACCCGGTGAATTTTTCCGGGTTTTCTGCATTAGGTTCCTGGTCTGGCATGAATGAATAAATTAATTTTTAACCTGTTGTACTATTAAAAAATATTGATTTTCAATAAGGGTTTCTTTGCGTTTCTTTCTTTGTTGTTTTAGCGGTTACTTTTTTTACCGCAAAGATGCAAAGGTATTTCGCAAAGTAAGCTAAGGACACCTTCTGCCCAAGGTTATTTCAACAGGAGCACAAGACGTTAATTTTTAAACGCTCTTAGCTTTTGTTGTTTGCACTAACAACTCTTACCCGGGTGTTCATACATATCTTCCTGGCTTTCGGGACTTTCATCGAGGCATTTAAAATCTTTTTCCACCAATAAAAAAAGATCAGGCGCATTTTCGTTTTGTTGTATGTAACTTACCCCGACGGTATCTGTTGCGGTCAATTGCCGGAAAGACCTTTCATTTATAAAAACGGTGACCGTATTGTTTTGAACAGAGGCCGACAAATTTGCTTCCATAACTTTCTGCTGCAATTCGTAAGTAAAAACAGCATCAGCAATATGCGAATGCTCCCTGATCACGCCCTGTTCTTTCAGTTCCTTAATATCTGCTTTTGTAAGCCTTAGCCTGACAGCATTTCCTTTTAATCTCAATTTCATGTAACTTATAAGTTTTACTTTTTCAACATTCAACCCTTCCTCCACCACAATACACATTAAAACCCGACTCTTTTAAGAATCCAACCAGTGTAATGCCAAATTCTTTTGCCGTTTCAACTGCCAGGCTGCTGGGTGCACCCATCGCCGCCACTACCCTGATTCCTGCCATAGCTGCTTTTTGTACCAGTTCAAAACTTGCACGGCCACTTAATAATAATACATGGTTGTTTAACGGAAGCCATTCATTTAAAAATGCATGGCCAATTAATTTATCGAGCGCATTGTGCCGGCCTACATCTTCCCGCAGTAAAACGACCTGCCCATCTGGTTCAAATAGAGCAGATGCGTGTAGCCCACCGGTGCTTTCAAAAACCTCCTGTTGCAGCCTGAGCTTTGCCGGGAGTTTAGTAAAAAAAACGGCTGCCAATTTAATCTGATCATTTTTATCTAATAAAGCTGGCGCTGTTTTAATGGCATCAATACTTGCCTTACCACACACACCACAACTGCTGCTTGTATAAAAGTTCCGCTCCAGTTTTTCCATCACAGGGCTGAACCCGTTTGCTGTAACCAGTACAACAGAATTATCATTGCACTTATCTTTAATTACAGCGGCAAGTTCATTCCTGTTTTTCAATATCCCTTCGGTAAATAAAAATCCTGCAGCCAGTTCATCATCATTGCCGGGTGTCCGCATGGTTACTGCAACAGGTTTTATTTCCAACGCTGTTTGCAGGCCTATTTCCAATGGTTCTTCAACCGCCAGGATGTCCTGCTTTTTTAAAAAGCCATTTTTGCTCCAATAATCTATTGCTATCCCGGTTACGGGTTTGACTGCCATGCTTTTTATTTTTATGTGAAACTGTTTTGCCCCGAATGCAGGCTGAAGTTTTCAATAATTTTTCTTCGTGCATCAACATCATCCACACTGGTTATAACCGATGAATCATCTGCCAATATCTTTTGTGCCCCGGCGGCCTGCAATATTTTTTGTAAAGAGAAGCGGCCGCGGTCAAACTCCCTTTTTACCATTTTAAAAACAGGGGGATGGTAAATGGCCAGTAAAGGTTCATACAATTTCGTTTCTGCATGGTAATATGCGGCAGCCATGTTACCAGTTGCACCCAGCAGCTTTTTTGCATCATCTTTACAAAATAAAGGATAATCGCAACCGATCAGCAGGAATGAATTATCCGGAAACTTATCAATGGCCGTAAGCAGGGCTGCCATAGGCCCAATGGCCTCATAACGTTTATCATCACAAATAAAAGAATAACCCGGCTTCATACCTGCAAGCTGCTCCCTATTACAGCTGATATGAACATCGGTGCAAATTTCCCCTAAAAAATCATAAACGAACTGTCGTTGCGGAAGGCCATGATATGCAAGCAGGCTCTTGTCTGAACCCATACGCTCGCTTTTGCCCCCGCAAACAACCAATCCTGTAATAGCTCCGTTTAAATTCATCTCCTTAAAGATAAAATAAAAAAGCTATCCACTTGCGCAGATAGCTTTAACGCCTACCAAAACCAAAAAATACTATTTTGATATATAGCCAAACAACCCATCCAATTCAAGGTTGGGCCCGGCTGCAAAAAATAATTTATTGGGAGCAGGATTGGCTGCTGTGACCGGGGCAAAGGAAATAGCACAGAGGCCGTCAATAACAATAGGTTGGCCGCTAAACCTTAATTGCCCATAAACCCTGCCATCCTCGTAATATGCATTGATATGCCCATCACCAAAATTCCCCACAAGTATCACATTTTCAGGATTACCACTGCCATCGCCCCAGAAATTGGCCGACACGCTGTGATAGACTTCATAACAAAGAATTTAGGGTAAATAAACTAAATGACAAAAACCAATCGAAGCATGTTTAATCTGAGAGAACCGGATATTTTCCTTTACTTAGAAACAATCGCGCTCCTATTCATGCATACACATGAAAACATTTATATTTTTTAACAGCAATAAATTACTGACCGCCGTTATTGTTGTTGTTATGGTTGCAGTTATGGCCACCCTGGCTTCCTCCAGAATTGGTATTGCTGGTAGTAGTTGATTTTGCATCAGAAACAGGAGAAACTTCCGATTTTTTGCAACCCGAACCAAAGATCAAAACAGAGAATACGAGTGCACCTGCAAATAGTTTTGCGCTTGTGTTGATTTTTTTCATACCCCTTTATTTTATGTGTTGAAAATAGCAAACCCATTCATAAATCGGGGCTTGCGGCAATGGAGTTGCCTGCTGTATAAAAAAATTAAAAAGAATTTAAATCATTGATTACCCGTGCATCGTGCAGCCCGTATTCTGAAACCACTTTTTCGAGCAGGGAATCCCTCACAACCAGTAATAATTTTCCGGAAGCCTTTGTTCTATAAAATTCAACCAACTTTAAAACAGCGTCGTGCAGCCCGGCCCCCTGCTCCACTTCGAGCTTTCCCACTTCATCAACAATCAGCCAACGGGGATCTTTAGTCATGTCAACCAGCAATGTTTCAATTGCTTTTTCCATCATCGACCTGTCAAAATGGAATTTACCAACGGAGATCTTTTTGCCAGAAAAATTTTCGTCCACCTGGAAATCAAAATATTCACCGGAAGCAATACACATCAATTTTCGCTTTCCGTTTATATCGGGTGTAAGTATCCCGCCGGCACTTTCTTTGCCGGTAATAAATTTTAATAGCCGGGTTGTTTTTTGGCTTTGAACCGGTCCACTTAAAATATAAATATCAGAACGTTCTTCATAGATCGCCAGCACCAGCATGTTAAGCACGAATTGCTGCAGGCGCTTAAGACCGGTTTTTACAGCAGCCATTTGCCAGGCCGGTTTTACATAGGCTCTTAAACCCGGCAGGGCATTCATCAATTGCATGGCCTGTACATGACTTTTACGCCTGGCCCCCGTAAGCCATTTTTGCACCATCCATTTGAATACGGGTTGCAATACAAAAAAAAGCAATAATACCACCAGCGCAGTGCGGGCAAGCAGGTAGGTGACTTTTGAGAAAACGTTTTGCCCGTTCCATAAGATCATAAGTAATATGAAGAGCAATATAAAAACAAATAAGATCCATTTTTTACGTTTGCTCCGGGGAGTTGGAGAACCAGGAAGTTCATGCACTTCCCAGGAACGGTACTTCCCGAGTATTTTATCTTTATCCTGTTCAATTCTTTCGGGCAAACCTGCCGCCCACCAGCCCACCAAAATACCCCATGCCGCATGCAGCAGTACATAAAAAACGATCACATACCAGCTAAAATTTTTATCCAAAGAAAAATCTTTAGCAATACTTTTAAACAAAGCATCCAGGGCATCCCAAAGTGAACGGCCAAACAGAACGGTAAGCACTATTATCTTTTGCAAAGCACTTTCGGCCATACCAAGCAAACCAAGAAGAGCAGCTGCAAAACGGTAATTGGAGATCAATTTAAACAATATTGCTCCCATAAAACCCTGGAAGCTCACTGCCAGGTAAGCCGGAAGCGGCGCATGCGGACTAACTGCAGCTTTCACGATCAGCACCAATAATGTAGATTGGAGTACCTGTGTATATGACCCCTTGCTAAACCAGGCTATCAGCGTTATGACCACCACGGCAAAACCTCCCACAAAAATTCCCGTTAGTGGTATATTGAGCGCAAACATGAAACCACCCAGCCCGCTTTCGGCTAAAGCCCATAGCGCTGTAAGTGAAGTAATGATAGAGGCGTTTGATTTTGACTGCACAACTGCGAAGATAAGGAGGGGGAAAAATAAAGGACAATAATCTGCTATAACGCATTTTAATGAATGAAATTAATTTTTCAAACGTTTGCAGCCTGAACAATATTAAGCTAATGTGTATTTTATACATATAATTTTCCATTCGGGGTGGTTTTGCTATTTTTGCAGCTTATGTACATTGTGGTAAGCATACAGGAGGCAGTTATAAAAACCCTGCACAGACTTTACGGTCAGTCATTTACCGAAAAAGATTTCCAGGTAAACCAGACCAAGCCCGAATTTGAGGGCGATTATACCGTGGTGCTTTTTGGCCTGCTCAAAAAAGCCGGTAAAAGTCCGGATGCGCTCGGAAAAGAACTGGGCGATACCCTCTTAGCGCAATATCCCGCCATTTTTGCGAAATACAATATCATAAAAGGTTTTTTAAATTTCACTATTGCTGATACATATTGGCTAAACATACTGAAGAAAAACTTCAACAATGACGCATTCGGGAGCCAGCCTTCCAATGGCAAAAAAGTAATGGTGGAGTATTCATCGCCCAATACCAATAAGCCACTGCATCTAGGCCACCTGCGGAATAATTTTTTAGGCTGGAGCGTGGCAGAGATATTAAAAACCAGCGGGTACGATGTACTGAAGGCCTGCATTGTAAACGACCGGGGTGTACATATTTGTAAAAGCATGATCGCCTGGCAAAAATTTGGAAACGGTGCCACTCCGCAAAGCACGGGCACCAAAGGCGATCACCTGGTAGGGGAATATTATGTAAAATTCAACGACGAATATAAAAAGCAGGTTGAACTGCTGCTGAGCGGGGGAATAACAAAGGAAGAGGCTGAAAAAAACGCCCCTATCATGCAGGAAACCCAGCAGATGCTTCTCGACTGGGAAGCAGGAAAGCCCGAAGTGATTGAGCTCTGGAAAAAAATGAATGGTTGGGTGTACGATGGTTTTGATATCACATATAAAAATATCGGCAGCGATTTCGACCGCACCTATTACGAAAGCAACACCTACCTGCTTGGAAAAGATATTGTAAAGAAAGGACTGGATAAAAACGTTTTTTACCGGCGGGAAGACGGCAGTGTGTGGATCGACCTTACCGCAGACGGCCTTGATGAAAAGCTGGTTTTAAGAAAAGACGGCACTTCTGTTTATATTACACAGGACATAGGGCTGGCGCAGCAGCGTTACGATGAAGAAAAAATAGAACAGTGTATTTATGTAATTGGCGACGAGCAGAACTACCACATGAAAGTACTGCAGCTGATCGCAAAAAAACTGGGCGTGCCCTATGCCGATGATATCCATCATCTCAGTTATGGCATGGTGGAACTGCCCACAGGTAAAATGAAAAGCCGGGAAGGCACCGTAGTGGACGCAGACGATATAGTGGCGGAAATGGAAAACGAGGCAAAACAAAAAACAGAACAACTTGGTAAAGTAAACGATTTTACCCCGGGCGAACTGGCAGCATTATATCACAACATCGGGCTGGGTGCACTTAAATTTTTCCTGCTGCGGGTAGACCCCAAAAAACGCATGGTATTTAACCCCGAAGAAAGCATCGACTTTCATGGCTTTACCGGGCCGTTCATTCAATTTAACCATGCAAGAATAAAATCGATCCTGCGTAAAAATGAATGCGCAAAAGACGTAAATTTAGCGGGCGGTTTTCTTCCACTTGAAAAAGAACTGATCGTTTCCTTAGAAAAATACCCGGCCGTTGTGCTGGAAGCTTGCAGGGAACTGAACCCTTCGGCCATAGCCGTGTATGTGTACCATATAGCAAAAACTTTCAGCTCGTTTTACACAGAACACAGCATTGCCGGGGCCAAAACAGCAGAAAAGAAACAATTGCGCCTCTGCCTTGCCACTATGACGGCAAATGTGATCAGAAACGGCATGCACCTGTTGGGAATAGAAGTGCCAGAGAGGATGTAAAGTTTGGTCTTTTTAGTTATTGTATTGACCTGCTTTACTTGTGGAACTTTTTGATACAGCATTTTTAAAAGCATCATATAAGCCACAAAGCATTTATGCAGGTCCAGGATATTATTCATTCGATTGCCGGCTGCTGAAAAAACAAATCATACCCATTGATCAAATGACTTATTAAAATGGCAAAAAAAGTAACTAAAGTAGGCGTATTATGCAGTGGCGGAGATGCGCCAGGTATGAACGCTGGTATCCGTGCAGTGGTACGCACCGGGCTCTATCATGGCCTCGAAATGTATGGCATCATGCGTGGATACAACGGTATGATAGAAAATGATATCCATAAAATGGAAAGCCGCAGTGTGGCCAATATCATCCAGCGGGGCGGCACTGTTTTAAAAACAGCCCGTTCGGCAGAATTTATGACCAAAGAAGGCCGCCAGAAAGCTTACGATAACCTTAAAAAAAGGGGTATCGACGGGCTGGTGGTATTGGGCGGCGACGGAAGTTTCCGGGGCGCACAGATCTTCAGCAATGAATTTGACATACCCTGTATTGGATTGCCCGGTACCATCGACAAAGATATTGCAGGCACAGAATTTACCATTGGGTTTGATACAGCCGTAAACACAGCCGTGGAAGCCATTGATAAAATACGTGATACCGCCGACAGCCACGACCGCCTTTTTATCATTGAAGTAATGGGCCGCGATGCCGGTTATATCGCTCTCCATAGTGGCATAGCCACCGGCGCAGAAAACATCCTGATCCCCGAAAGAAAGACCGACATTGAAAACCTTATACTGAGCCTGCAGGAGAAGGAAAAGCGCAAAAAACTGGTAAATCTTATTGTAGTGGCAGAAGGAGAAGAAGGCGGCGCCGACTATATTGAAAAAGTAGTGAAAGAGAAAATTCCGGGACTCGATACCAGGGTTTGCATCCTCGGACATATACAGCGTGGCGGGTCTCCCACCTGTATGGACCGCCTCATTGCAAGCCGCATGGGCTATCATGCCATTGAATGCCTGCTCGAAGGAAGGCATAATGTATTTGTAGGAATCATTCAGAACCGGATTCATTACACACCGCTCAATGAAGCAGTAAAAAAGAAACAACGCATCAGCGAGGAATGGATGAAAATCGTCAAGATCCTTTCCGCATAAAAAACCAAACAAGCATTTACACCAAACATGAGCAGCAAAAAAGACATCAGCAAATACCTGCACCAGCAAATGGACAATGCAGCAGGCATTGCACACTCTCAGAAACGCACAAAGATCGTTGCCACCGTAGGTCCTTCCTGCAATTCGTACGAACAGTTGCTCGACCTGGTAAAAGCCGGCGTCAATGTATTCCGGCTAAATTTTTCGCACGGCACCCATGAAGACAAGATCCCCGTTATTCAGCACATAAGAAAAATAACCAAGGAAGAACCTTACAATATCGGGATCCTTGGCGACCTGCAGGGGCCCAAACTCCGTGTAGGCGAACTGGAAGGGGGAAGCATACAGCTTACTACGGGCGACAGTATTATTTTTACAACCGAAAAGCAAATAGGTACCAAAGAAAAAATATACATATCGTACCCAAACCTTACCAAGGATGTCAGGGCCGGTGAGCGTATTTTTCTTGATGATGGCAAAATGGAAATAAAAGTTGAAAAAGTACTCAACGATAAAGAATTAGAAGTAAGCGTTATTCTCGGTGGTGTTCTGCTACCTAAAAAAGGAGTGAACTTCCCCGACAGTACACTTTCTATGCCTGCACTTACTGAAAAAGACATTGCAGACCTTGAATTTATCATAGACCAGAAAATAGACTGGGTGGCTCTTTCATTTGTAAAGCGCACCGAAGATATTGAAGAACTGAAACGGCGCATCAAAGCCAAAAAGAGCAAAATAAAGGTGATTGCAAAAATTGAAATGCCCGAGGCACTCAAAAATATCCGTGAGATCATCCTGGCAAGCGATGCTATTATGATCGCCCGCGGCGACCTGGGTGTTGAAATACCCATTGAGCAGGTTCCCATTGTACAAAAAGATATCATCAGAAAATGTATGCGCCGCGCTAAACCGGTTATTGTGGCCACGCAAATGATGGAAAGCATGATAGACCGCACCAAACCAAACCGGAGCGAAGTGACCGACGTTGCCAATGCCGTACTGGAAGGCGCCGATGCCGTTATGCTCAGTGGGGAAACAGCTACCGGGCAATATCCCCAACTGGTGGTGCAAACCATGAGCCGCATTATACAGGAGGTGGAAAGGACCGTGTACGACTATAACCGCGATGATATTTTGGCACCCCAGCCTCATTCTCCCTCTTTTATGAGCGATGCACTTTGCTACAGCGCCTGTAAGCTGGCACAGGATGCCAAAGCCGATACGCTTATTGGTATGACAGCAAGTGGCTACACAGGCTTTATGCTCAGCAGTTACCGGCCAAAATCGCAACTCTTCATTTTCAGCAAGGAGCGCACCCTTATTAACCAGCTCAGTCTTAGCTGGGGCGTTCGTTCTTTTTATTATGCCGAAGAAGAAAGCCTGGATGATATCATTTTTGACCAGATAGACATATTGAAAAAACGTGGCTTTTTAAAAAAGAACGATATTGTTGTAAACACCGGCAGCACCCCGGTTGAACTTCATCTTAATACAAATACGATCAAGATAACAAAAGTGGATTAACAAAAAAGGCGATCATAAAATATCGCCTTTTTAAAATTAGTTCAGGGGGAATTTTAATAACTATTGTCCAACAAATTTGTTAAACCCTCTACCCTGCCTCAATTACCTCACCCCAACCCCTCTCCCAGGGAGAGCGGCTCAAAGTCTGTATGAAAAGGGCATTAAGCGTTTTGAATATTTTTTACGAGACAATAGTGAATTTTAATAACTTCTTCCAACTGTATCGCACACCGCTTTCAGCAGGCTTTTATCGTCTGCGGCATCCTGCCACATTTCCCAGAGCATTACACCGTTTGCAATATTTTTTGCGAGCATGGCTTTTTTCTTAATGCTGGGCTGGCCGTTGTAATAGATCTTATAATTGGTATACCCGCCGGCAGTAACAAATGCCGAATCGGATAAATGGCTGCCGCCCTGCGACAGAATTGTTCGGAAAGATAAAACGGTTCCGCTTTGCGTCATGCCCGATGGACGCCCATAAGCCGGCAGTCCCAAAACCGCTTTGGAACGGGGCATTCCACGCCCAAGCCAGTAATTGAGGCAGGTGCTTGCCAAAGTATAATCGCTGTGATGCCGGTATTGCTGTGCTGCCATTGTGGTAAAATCGTCGTAAGCCATAATATTGAACCAATCGGCATAGGAAAAAACTTCATTGGTAATAGCCTCCCTGCTGCCGGCGTATTTTCCCGAAATAATGGCTGCACTTAAATAATAACGTGCTCCCTTATGAAGTGAATCGCTGAGTTCTTTCATTAATGCAGCAAAACCTATATAAGAGTCATCTGCAAGCGAAGGGAATTCCCAGTCGATATCCACCCCATCAAAGCCAAAACCCCGCAGTTTGCCCATCACATCTTTTACAAAGGCCTTACGGCCGCTAACAGTAGCGGCCATATTTTTAAAATTACCGGCCGCCCCATCATTAATACTCAGCATTACTTTGGCGCCATTGGCATGCGCTTTTTGAATAACTGCCGCTGCCAGTGCACTGTTATTGACCGTAAGCAGGCCACTGCTGTTTACATTAAAAAAAGCGTAATTGACCACATTGCACATCCGGAATTTGATATCCTGCACATCGGAAAGGCTGCGGTAATTGGGAAAATAGCCGATAACATAATATCCAAAACCGGGAGGAGGCGCAATCAGTTCCGGCTGGTCCGCACCGGATATATCTTCCTTACTGCAGGAAACAATTGACAGGGATAATAACAGTGCAAAAAAACAAATCTTAGTGATCTTCATAATACGATATTGAATGAAAATGCTAAGATAATTTTTTTCAACAGCAATACAGAATTGATGGTTTATACCAATGGCAAAGAAGGTAGCCATGTATAACAGTGCCTGGCTGGCTTACCGGGCAACACAATTTGACCTGTTAATACTCTATAGCATTTACCATTTAAAATTTCAGCTGAAGGTTTTAAAGTGGCTTTCACAAAAGATTGTATCTTAGTCGGGAAAAATTGGCATAATGGATCTTGAATGTAATTTTGGCGACGAACAGCAAAAATGGTTGCTTGAGCAAATTTCGGCTAATAATGAAAATGCTTTCAGGCAGCTTTACCATTGCTATTATGCCAAATTGCTGCAATTTTCTTATTCGCTCTGCAAAAACAAACAGGCTGCCGAAGAAATAACCGAGGATGTTTTTATCAAGGTATGGAAAAACAGGCTCCAGGCCCCCCAGATACAAAACCTGAAAGTTTACTTATATACAGCTGTAAAAAACACCTCACTCAATTATATATCGCAGCAGGCCCGGCGCAATATCACGGAACCCTTCAGCGAACTCCATATCCAATTAACTGGGCCGGTTCAGGACACTATCATTGAAAAAGAAACCCTGGAAAAAATAAACCGTGCTATCGACAGCCTCCCTCCCCGCTGTAAAATGGTGTTCAAACTTATAAGGGAAGACGGACTCAAATACCGGGAAGTAGCCGAAGTACTTAATATCTCTCCCGATACCGTTGACGCCCAAATGACCATTGCCATACGCAGGATCTCCCAGGTTATGAAGGCATATATATCAAAAATTCCCAATAGAAAAAACTTTTTTAAAAAAAGTTAAGGACTTGTTAAGGGTATCCGCCATTTTTTTTGTCTTACAGTTACAAGTTTGTCATTTTTGGAAAAAGACCTCCAGTTATATAACCTGTTGGCCCGTAAGCTTTCGGGCGAAGCCAGTTCTCTTGATATACAGGAGCTAAATAACTTATTGTCTGAAAGTTACGAAAACCGGCAACTTGCCCAAACACTTGAATATCTTTGGAAGGATAAGATAAATTACCCTAAAGATGCCATAAAAGAAGAACGCTTTAATTATATTATTGAATGCCTGAGGGAAGATGAGGAAGAAAGGGGGAAAATAGTGCGTTTTTGGAACAGGTACCGTTATTATATAGCTGCAGCTGCAAGCATCCCGCTTATATTCTTCATTTTCACGCTTTTTTCAGAAAAAGAACAAAAAGAATTGCCCAAAACGGCGGCCATTGCAAGGGAAGAGGCCATTACACCCCCGGGCAGCCGTAAACAAATGATCCTGCCCGATGGCACAAAAGCCTGGTTAAACGCAGGCTCCAAATTAACCTATCCAAAAAGCTTTAATGCACAAACCCGTGAAGTTGAACTGGAGGGTGAAGCTTATTTTGATGTGGTTAAAAATGAGCAAAAACCATTTATAGTTCATACCTCCGGCATCGATATCAGGGTACTGGGTACAATATTTAATGTAAAAGATTATGCAACCGACCCTTCCATAGAAGCCACTTTACTGCGGGGCATGATTGAAGTGGTGAATAAAAATGACCCCGGTGCTTCAAAAGTAATTTTAAAACCCCACGAAAAGCTTATATTTGCCAAGAAGCGACAGCTTACCAAAACCTCAGCCACTTTATCCAACTATACCCCTGAAAAAAAGATTGCCCGCCCCGATATAACCATTTCATCCCTTACAAAAAATATAGCTGATTCTGCTTTGGTGGAAACTGCCTGGGTTTATAACAAACTGGTATTTGAAGAAGAAAGCTTTGAAGACATAGCAATTAAGATGGAACGTTGGTACAATGTAAAGATCAGTTTCAAAGACGAAAAACTGAAAAATTACCGCATGAGCGGTTCATTTGTAAGAGAAAACGTTACAGAAGCCCTGGATGTTTTGCAAATGCTGGTTCCTTTTACCTATGTTTACAGGAATGGGGCCGTATTTATTGCAAAAAAAAGAAAATAATGGTGCAGCGTGCACCCTTTAAAAATACTCAATCTTATAAGGCATTTGCCGCATAAGGTTGACTTATTGATTGATTGATTATCTAACTAAAACCAACGTTATGCAAAAACAAGCACTAGCTGGCCGTTCTTCCTGGCTACAGTCGCTTCAAAAAACGCTGCTTATTATGAAGCTTGCTGTCATTATTATTCTCATCAGCACCTTACAGGTAAGCGCAGAGCCTGTATTTGGGCAAACCATCAGTGTAAACCTGAAAAACACCGAGGTTAAAAAAGTTCTGAAAACCATTGAAAGAGATGGTTATTACCGCTTTGCTTACAACACGGCATTAAGTGGTTTAAAACAGAAAAAAGACATTAGTGTAACAGGCGCCGGTATTGAAGAAACTATGAATACCTTATTGGCCGGCACCAACCTTACCTACAAACTGGCTGCCAACAACCTGGTAGTGGTATTAAGCACCAATGCGGCTGAATACAATGCGCAGGTGGTTACCGGAAGGGTAACCGATGAAAATGGCCAGGCCGTATCAAACGTAAGTGTTACCGAAAGAGGTACTTCAAACGGTACCAGCACCGACAATAACGGGAATTACTCCCTGAATGTGGGCGACAATGCCACGCTTGTTTTCAGCAGTGTGGGTTACGAAACCCAAACAGTGGCCGTAGGCGGGCGCAATGTGGTGGATGTTCGTTTACTTGGGGCCGTTAAAAAGATCGACGAAGTGGTGGTGATCGGTTATGGCACCGCCAGCAAGAGAGACCTTACAGGATCTATTGCCAAAGTATCGGGTAAAGAAGTGGCAGATAAGCCAAATACCAACCCTGTGTCTTCACTTCAAAGTAAAGTGGCCGGCCTCTACGTTGTAAATAATGGTACACCCGGCAGGGAACCGGATATCCGCATACGTGGTACTCAAAGTATCGGCCAGGTTAAGCCTCTGTATGTAGTAGATGGTATTTTCCAGGATAATATAGACTATATCAATCCAAATGATATTGAGTCGATGGAAGTATTAAAAGACCCATCATCTCTGGCTATCTTCGGTATCAGGGGTGGTACCGGTGTAATTGCCATTACTACTAAAAAAGCAAAAGCAGGTCAAACCATCATTAATTATAATACTACTTTCGGGTTTAAAAACCTGGTAGATAAAATAAAAATGGCATCGGCATCTGAATTTGATACATTGTTTGCCGAAGAAAACAGGAACAATGGTGTGCCAACTCCAAATTATGATGCGGTAAAAAACAGTGGTAACAATACCGACTGGATCGATGCCGTAACCCGTAAAGCAAAATTTCAGTCGCATAATATCAGCCTCTCAGGCACCGGTGATAAGAACAGGTTCAATGTAGGCCTCGGATATGTGTCGGATGAAGGTATTATCCGCCACGAAAGGCTAAAAAAATACCTGATCTCTTTTGGCGACGAATTTAAGGTGAATAAAGCCATCAAATTGGGCGTTACCCTTAACGTAAACAGGCAGGAAAACCCTTATGATGCAGGATGGGTACTTGATGCGGCCAGGAAAGTGATGCCACATATTTCGGCCCAGCCTAAAAATTTCAGGGTAAGAAACCCTTATGGTTCTGTATACGATACTATAAATATACCAATTTATTCGGGCCTGGTAACAGCATTACAGAACTCCGGGGTTAATAATCCTTTAGTAGAATTAGAAAACGAATGGGATAAAACCATCAGCAGGGAAAACAGGTATGTGGGAAGCGCTTTTGCAGATATCAGTTTCCTCAAAAATTTCAACTTCAGATCTACCTGGTATGCCGATATCAGCGATATAAATTCAAGGGTGTATAAGCCAATTTATTACGCATACAACCCCATGGACAACACTCCTTATGTATACACAGCCACCAACCTAGCCCAGGCCACTACAAGTGTGAGTGAAACAAATAATTCATATAGAAAATTCCAGCAGGACTATATTTTAACTTACAGGAAGAAATTTGGCGAACATTCACTTACGGGTACAGCAGGGTTAACCTATTATGCTTTTTCTAACAGGTTCAATTCAGCTACTTCCACTGCCGGCGGATCGGTTTCATCACTGCAAATTCCAAATAATCCCGATCTATGGTATGTTAGTAATGGTTTTGGAAAGGTTCAGGAAGGCGATGCTTCGGGCGGTGGATCAGATTTTGCCACCAGTTCGATACTTGGCCGCCTGCTCTATAGTTACAAAGGAAAATATTACCTGAACGCTTCTGTGAGGGATGACGGATCTTCACGTATCCCTGAAAAAAACAGGCATCAAATGTTTTGGGCCCTGGGTGCTGCATGGGAAATCAGCAAAGAAACATTCATGCAGAATATCAGCCAGATCAATTACCTGAAACTTAAGGCATCTACAGGGGTTTTGGGTAACCAGAGTACTTATGGTCCTGTATCAAATTATCCTTTCTACCCCGGCATTGACAACCCCGGTAACAATTTTGGCAATTTTGGTACATTGGGTTACCTGGCCGCTTCACCTGCTTATGTAAAGAATCCAAATTTGAAATGGGAAACGATCGATTCTTACGAATTTGGCCTTGAAGCCAATGCCTTTAACAACAGGCTGCATTTTGAATACAGTTATTATAACAAACTGACCAAGGATATGATGACCTATATTGACCTCAGCTCACTTGGCTATGATGACATCATACAAAATGGGGGAAGTTTAAAAAACTGGGGACATGAGTTTTCTGCGAGCTGGACCCAAAAATTGAATAAAGACATCTCTGTAACCCTTGGAGGAAACATCACTTTTATGAAGAACAAAGTGATCAGCCTTGCAGAAGATCTTCCTGGAGGAATTATCATTGATGCCCGGGCCAATAACGGTTCTGCAGAAGCCAGGACATTAGTTGGATATCCAATAGGCTCATTTTATGGTTATGTTATTGATGGTTTATACCAAACCGATCTCGATAGGCTGGTTTCTCCATTTGCAGGTTCTGTTGGCACTTACCTGAACGGAGATTTTAAGTATAAGGATGTAAATGGAGATGGCATTATTTCTGCCGCAGACAGAACAGTTATCGGCAATCCTTCTCCCGACTTTATTTATGGCGGTTCGGTAGGCTTAAAATATAAGCGTTTAAACCTTGATGTTGATTTTGGTGGTGTTTACGGAAACGAGGTATTCAGGGTATGGGGCGCACTGGAATCCCCTTTCCAACGCGTGAATTATCCTGCACTTAAAACAGAAAGGTGGCATGGCGCAGGCACGTCCAACTGGGAGCCCATTATCAGCCAGGCCCGCAGGTTCAATTACAATGGCTCTACTTATAATATTGAAGACGGAAGCTATTTCAGGATCCGGAACCTGCAGCTTGGGTACGATCTCATGAGCAGTGTGCTTTCTAAAGTACGTGTAAAAAACCTGAGGGTGTTTGTAAATATTCAGAACCTGAAGACATGGAAGAATAATAATGGGTATACATCAGAATTTGGAGGAAGAGCCACTGCGTCTGGATTTGATGAAGCCGGTGGCGCAATTCCAAGGGTAACAACATTTGGTTTAAACGTGAATTTTTAATTTCTTTCAATAAATTCATAAATTTGATTAATTTTAATAATATGAAAAAAATAAGTAAAAACGTCATTTGGCTTGCATTGCTGGGCTTCTTTATGATTCCCCTTGCCGGCTGCGAAAAGTTTTTAGACAGAAAACCGCTCCAGGGCACACTGGACGATTTTGGTGTGGAACAGCAGGTAATGGGGCTTTACAGCATCATGCGTTCCTATTCCGGTTTCAACACCCTTCCCTGGCTCGATTTTCACAGCATACGTGATGATGATGCCCAAAAAGGAAGCTCTCCCACGGATGGTGCAGAGATCATTGCCGAATTTGAAACCTTCCAGTACACAAAAGACGATTGGGCTACCAACTCTTACTGGAACGACCATTATTATATGATCAACCGTTGTAACAGCATTCTTCAAATCATCGCCCTTGCAAACCTAGGTGATGAACTCTCAAAAAGGAATGAAGGCGAGGCCAAATTCATAAGGGCTTACTCTTATTTTAACCTGGTGCGCACTTACGGAGAGGTTCCCCTGTTTGATGCCTATGTTGAATCTCCAAGGCTTGCCATCAGGCCAAAAGCAACTATTGATGATATTTATGCGTTAATAGACCAGGATCTTACAGATGCAGCAGCATTATTGCCGCTTAACTGGAATACAAGTGCAGGTAACCCCTTCCCCGGAAGGCTTACAAAGGGTGCAGCAAACACACTTGCTGCTCAAACAAATATGTTCCGCAGCAACTGGTCGGCCGCTTTAGCTCTTTGTAATACGGTAATAGCTTCCGGCGAATACAGCCTACAGCCATTTGAGCAGATATTTAAAGAAGGTTTGGGTGGTGCCGGTAAAAATGGCCCGGAATCAATTTTTGAGATCCAGGCTTATATTGGCCCCGGTGCATCGCCAGAATACTATTCTTTCTTTGGTACTTCTCAAAACGTACGTCAAGGTGGGGCTGGTCCAGAATGGAACTTAGGATGGGGTTGGAATTGTCCAACAGATAAGCTGGAAGCCGATTGGGATAATACTGATCCCAGGAAAAAGAAAACAATTCTTTATTCGGGTCAGCACGATGGGGGCCCGGCTGAAGCAGGTTTTGGAGCTACGCTGCCTCCTTACCCAACGCTCGATCAAAAATTTTGGAACAAGAAAGTGTATTCCGATCCGGCTGTAAGGGCTACGGTGCCATATTCCGGAGATGCAGGCTGGATCAATCACCGGATTCTCCGCTATGCCGATGTAATTCTTATGAAGGCTGAAGCAGAAAATGAATTGGGAAATGGAACAGTAGCAGCAGCACAGCTTGAGATCATACGTAACCGGGCAAGGGGTGGTAATTCAGCGGTTTTACCCGCCATTCCTTTTGTATCAAAAGAACAAATGCGTACGGCCATCAAAAACGAAAGGCGTTGGGAATTTGCCATGGAAGGAATCCGTTTTTACGACCTGGTTAGATGGGGCGATGCCGAAGCAGCGCTGGGATCTTTGGGTTATACCAGCAGGTGCAAGTACTATCCTATTCCTCAAAAGGCGATTGATTTAACAGGAGGCGTATTAATACAAAATCCGGATTGGCAGTAATAAACTTTTAAAATAAATATGTATAAAAAAAACAATTATGAAAAATAAAAAGGGTTTACTCATCATCATGGCGGCAATAGTTTTTGGCGCCGGGTGCCAAAAAATGGATCGGCCGGCCCTGGGTGATTATCCGCAGGATTATACCACCACGCCAACCACGCCTCTCCGTTTTTATGTTCCATTCGATTCTTCGGATGCTGAGCATAAGCAAATCAACAAAAGGTTCAGGGACAGTATTTCCAACTATCCCAGCTTTTTCCCTAACAGCAATGTAAAAGTGGTGGATGGTGCCAATCGCACCGCTTCAAGTGGTGGTGCCGTTGTTTACAACAATGCCAACGACTTTGGCGCATCCAAAAGCTTTAGTGTGGCATTTTGGGAAAAAAATACCGTTCCTCAAAATGAACCACAATGGTTGTTTACACTGCCTTCAAAAGACTACTGGCATAATACCGCTTTAACTGCGTTCATCGACCATCAGAACACCGGCTCCGACCAGAGTGTGGCTACAGTGAAAGTGATATTTGAAGACCAATGGCTCGAATTCACCGGTGCAAATAAAATGCCCGGAAATCTCCTGAACAACCAATGGCACCATATGGCCTTTGTATATGATGAAACCACTTCAAAAATGACCTATTATGTAGATGGTCACCCGCTCACCGGTTTACCATCAGGTCTTACCGATGTTAAGAAGGGCGGCAACCCAAGGGGCCCTGCACAGTTTAGCCAGCCTGTTGGTTTTGTAGTAGGTGGCTGGACAAAACATGGAGGATTTGGTGGTGCACAGGACGGCTGGGTTCAACCATGGAAAGGAAGCATGGACCAGTTCAGGCTCTACAACAAAGTTTTAACCGATACAGAAGTACTTGCGCTTTATACAAGCAGAATGTAAGTTTTATTAAATGATTATAAAAAGAGGCTGAATGATCAGCCTCTTTTTTTTGGGGGCCGGTTTAAAGATTTTTTCTCCTCATTTAATTTTTACAATTGCACTAATTTTGTAATTCACACGGGTGCTGTTTGAAAAATATCGTATATATTTAGTGTGCCGATTATGACTCTCTTTAAATACAGCAGGTTTGCAATTACCACTACCTTTATTATTATAGTAGTCGTCTTTTTTTTCAGGTGTACTTCTGGCGGCAATCCAAACAACACAGCTTTACACACTCCTCCCGGGTTTGAAGATTTTGCAGGTGCCGGCTCCTGCATCAGTTGCCATAAAACGATTTATGAAAAACATCTCGCAACAGGTCATTTTCATTCTTCTGAACCTTCTGCCGAAAAAAATATTGCCGGAAGTTTCTTAAAAGACAAAAATAGATTTGCCTTCTCACCACTTTCTTATGTGGCCATGGAAAAACGAATGGACAGTTTTTTCCAGGTAGAGTATGTAATGGGCCAGGAAAAAAGAAAAAGCAGGTTTGATATAACTGTGGGTTCTGCTAAAAAAGGACAAAGCTACCTGTCGTGGAAAAACAACAGTCTCATACAAATGCCTGTTACCTACTTCACACCGGAAAGTACCTGGTCGAGCAGCCCGGGTTTTAGCCCTCAGAAAATTACATTCAACCGCGTGGTCACCTCCCGCTGCCTCGAATGCCACAGTACTTATTTTAAACTTAGTTCGGCCGAGGGAAAGCACCCCGAAGAATTTGACCGTGCAAAGATCATGTATGCTGTTGATTGTGAAAAATGCCATGGCCCTGCCAAAGAACATGTGAACTTTCATACAAAAAACCCTGAAGAAAAGGAGGCAAAATATATTGTAAATACCGGCACCATGTCGCGCCAGGCACAGATAGACCTATGCGCTCTCTGCCATAGCGGCAAGCTTCAAAAAACAGCACCGGCCTTCTCATTCAGGGCAGGCAATAACCTGTCGGATTTTTTTATAAAACCCCCGGCCGATTCATTTGCCAGCGTTACCGGTATGGACGTACATGGAAACCAACTTGGAATGCTGGCAAAGAGTAAATGTTTTGCTGCATCCGAAATGACCTGCAACAGCTGCCACGATGCACATAAAAAGGAAGAGGGCCTTGTAAAGGTTTTTTCGGAACGCTGCATGAACTGCCACAATGAAAATAAATCTAAAACCTGCAGCTTGGTTAAAAGCCAGGGCAATATCATTAAAGAAAACTGCATTGATTGCCATATGCCAAAGCAATCCTCGCAAAGCATAGCTGTTTATCTCGAAGGAGCGTCTATTCCAACACCGGCAAAATTGCGCACCCACCTGGTAACTGTATACAACAGTGAAACAGAAAAAGTACTTTCCTATTTGAAAAATATTTCCCAATCAACAAAACAATAAAAATAGTCAGCTGCATGATAACAAATAGTAAGCTCAGATCAGGGTACTGCGGAATTTTATTAATGCTAACTGTATTTTTGAACGGGTGCAAATCAGGTGAGAATACTGTTTTTACAGCAGTGCCATCGGCCCAATCGGGGATAAGTTTCCACAACAAACCATTAAAAAAAGAATATTTCAATATTCTTTACTATCTCTATTACTACAATGGCGGAGGAGTGGCAACCGGCGATATTAACAATGATGGCCTGCAGGATATTTACTTTACAGCCAATAATAAAGGCGGCAATAAATTATACCTGAACAAAGGGAATATGAAGTTTGAAGACATCACCGATAAGGCCGGTGTAAAGGGCAATGCCGACTGGTGCAGCGGTGTGAGCATGGCTGATGTAAACAGCGATGGATACCTTGATATTTATGTATCCACTGTAAGCGGCCGTTACGGCCTGAAGGGTCATAATGAGCTTTACATCAACAACAAAAACAATAGTTTTACAGAAAGCTCAGAAAAATACGGGCTTAATACTTCCTGCGCAACCACCCAATCTGCTTTTTTTGATTATGACCGCGATGGAGACCTTGATTGTTATATACTTAACCAATCGCACCATCCGCATGCCAATATAATAGACACTTCTAACAGGAGAAAATATGATACTTTATCCGGAGACAGGCTTTACCGCAATGATATAAGTACTTCCGGAAAATTTACGGAGGTATCAAAAGAAGCGGGCATTTACCAAAGCAATCTTGGGTATGGCCTTGGACTTGCCCTGGCAGATATCAACAACGACGGATGGGATGATATTTATGTTGGAAACGATTTTCACGAAAATGATTATTACTATATCAACAATGCTAACGGAACCTTTACAGAAAGCGGGGCAAAACATTTCAGGCATTACAGCAGGTTCAGCATGGGAAATGATGTGGCCGACTATAACAATGATGGCCACCCGGATATTGTAACAGTAGACATGCTTCCACCAGATGAAAAAGTGCTTAAGACTTACGGAAGCGATGAAAATCCTGATGTTTATAAGGTGAAACTCGATATCCAGGGTTATCAAAAACAGTATTCAAAAAACTGCCTGCAGCGGAATAATGGAAACGGGATCAGCTTCAGCGAAACATCCCTTATAAATGGTGTTTCGGCTACCGACTGGAGCTGGTCGCCCCTGTTTGCCGATTTTGACAATGATGGTTACAAAGATCTTTTCATAAGCAGTGGCATTGTAAAAAGGCCGGTAGACCTGGATTATATCAGGTTTATATCTGATCTTAAAATGAAAGGACTTGATAATTCGAGCAAGTATGATGATGAGGCCATTAATGCAATGCCCGATGGCGCATCGCACCCTTTTCTGTTCCGGGGTAATGGCTCGGGGCCTTTTACAGATGTGAGCAAGGGTTGGGGTACCGGAAAAATGAAAGGTTATTTTACAGGTGCGGCTTATGCCGATCTCGATAACGATGGAAACCTTGACCTGGTAATGAACTGCATCAATGCAGAAGCAGTTGTGCTCAAAAACAATTCGGCCCCTAAAAAAACAATAACCGTAACGCTTACTGGAAATGATGCCAATAAATTCGGGCTGGGTGCAAAGGTTTGGGTATTTTCCGGCAACCGTATGCAATACCAGCAACTGGCTCCCGCACGTGGCTTTCAGTCGTCGAGCGATTACAGGCTGCATTTTGGCATCGACAGTGCAAATATAGCAGACAGCATGCTGGTTGTATGGCCCGATCAAAAATACCAGCTCATTAAAAATGTGGTTGCAGGAAAAATAACCGCCAACCAGGATGCAGCCAACGGCGTTTTTGATTACCATGCATACTTTAAACCCCGGGAAAATTATTTTGAACCCACAGCGATCAGCGGTTTAAACTGGGCGCATCACGAAAACGATTTTCTTGATTATAATGCGCAATATCTTATACCACATCTCGAATCTACCCGCGGGCCAAAGATAGCTGCAGGTGATGTAAATAAAGACGGGCTTACAGATATCTACCTCTGCGGCGCAAAATTTCAGCCCGGTGCACTCATGATTCAGCAAAAAGATGGAAGCTTTGCTTCGGTTGATACAGCCTTGTTCAGTAAATATGCGGTATGTGAAGATGTGGATGCCTTATTTTTTGATGCAAACGGTGATGGGCACCAGGACCTGTGGGTGGTAAGTGGTGGAAATGAAATGCCTGCGAATGAAATAGCTTCGGCAGACAGGCTTTTTATTAATGACGGGACAGGCCATTTTACCGCTTCACAAAAAAGTATCCCCAGGCTTTTTGAAAATAAGTCATGTGTAACTGCTGCAGATATTGACAAAGACGGCGATAATGATGTTTTTGTTGGTTTTCTCTCCGATCCGATGCGCTATGGCATTCCGCAAAATTCTTATCTCTACCTGAACGATGGGCAGGGAAATTTTTCAAGTGCCGGCAGCAAGATCATGAACCTGCTTAACCTTGGGATGGTTACAGCCGCAGGTTTTTCTGACCTCAATAAAGATTCATGGCCCGACCTGGTGGTTACCGGTGAATTCATGCCTGTTAAAATTTTTATGAACAATAAAGGGATCTTCAGCGCAGCTGATATTGCTGCTTCCACGGGGCTTTGGCAAAGCATCAGTATGGCAGATATAAACGGCGATGGGTTTACCGATATATTTGCCGGCAACTGGGGTTTTAATAATAAATTTCATGCAGGCAAAAACGGGCCCGTAAAATGCTATGTAAAAGATTTTGACGGGAATGGTTCAATAGAGCAAATTCTTGCTTATACAATTGATGGAAAAGAATATCCTTTTTTAGCCAAGGATGAACTGGAAAGACCGCTTCCTGTTTTAAAAAAGGCTTACCTCAAATATGATGAAGTGGCTGGTAAAACAGTTGATTATATTTTTTATGACCTCTTTAAAGACTATACAGAATTAAAGGCGGAAGAATTGGCTTCCTGTTATTTTTTGAATGACGGCAAAGGCAACTTTAAAAAATACCAGCTTCCGCCCGAAGCGCAATTGGCCCCGGTATTCAGTTTTGCGCCTTTACCAACAACAACCGGGCAATTCATCATTGCAGGAAATTTTTATGGTGTTATACCATACGAAGGCAGGTACGATGCCTTATTGCCAACTATTTTTTCATATAATAATCAGCACAAAGACTTTACCCAACTGGCAAATTTGCCCGCCATTGAAGGAGAGATCAGGGATATTAAATGGATCAACCAGCCAAATAGAGAAAAACTGATGTTGATTGCAAGAAATAATGCACCCCTTATATTTTTAAAACCAAAAAAATGAAAAAGGTCTTAACGGTAATTTTTATTGCAGTATCATGCACATTACCGGCATGTAAAGAAAAAAAACAATACAGCAGTGCAACATTCACTAACCCGGTACTTTTTGCCAAAACTGCATGGCAGCTTAACACCGTGGTGAAGGATAATAATTTCCCGCCGATCATTGCCAGCCGAAACTATGCTTATGCCAGCATTGCGGCATATGAAACCATGGTGCTGGGCAACGCCCAATATCTCTCCCTCGCCGGCCAGCTAAAAGAACTTGAGGCCATAAAAAATATTGATACTGCCGGCGTTGATTATAACTATGCAAGCCTCCTGTCGTTTTGTAATGTGGGCGAAGCGGTTACTTTTCCGGAAGGCAGTATGAGTGAATACAAAAAAGGGCTCGACTCCCTTGCAAGTGCTGCAGGTATGAGCGATGCCATGAAACAGGCCTCCGTAAAACTGGCAGATGCTGTTTCCAAACATATTATTTCCTGGAGTAAAAAGGATATGTATGCACAAACACGCACAGCAGAGCGCTATCATGTTACCGATGAAGAAGGACGCTGGATACCAACGCCGCCAATGTATGCCCAGGCACTTGAGCCACACTGGAACCAGATAAGGCCCATGGTAATGGATAGTGCTGCACAATTTGTACCACCCAGGCCGGTTGCTTACAATATGAAAGACAAAAACAGTCCCTATTACAAAGAAGTGGCTAAACTAAAAGTTGATGTTGATTCCCTGACACCCGAACAAAAACATATTGCCGATTTTTGGGATGACCTTGGCAACCGTGCAGTAGTGGAAGGGCATGTGATGTTTATGGCAAAGAAATTTTCACCTGTTGGCCACTGGATGAATATTGTGGGTATTGCAGCAGAAAAATCAAAAGCTGATTTTGCAGCCACGGTGGCAGCATATACCAGGACATCCATTGCAGTTTTTGATGCATTTATACAATGCTGGGATGAAAAATTCCGCAGCAATATGCCCAGGCCCGAAACCGTGATCAATAAATATATCGATCCCAACTGGAGGCCTTACCTGCAAACACCGCCCTTTCCTGAATATACCTGCGGCCACAGCACGGTTTCTGCAGCAGCAGCAGAAACGCTTACAAAAGATTTTGGCGACAACTTTGCCTACACAGACAGCTCTGAACTTGAATTTGGTATTGCCAACCGCAGTTTTAAGTCCTTCAGGGATGCCGCACTGGAAAACAACCGGGCCCGCTATTACGGGGGCATCCATTTTCACAGCTCCTGCATTGTTAGCACAGCTTATGGGATCAAAGTAGGGCAGTTGGTGAACAGTAAAATAAAAATGAAAAAGTAAGATTAATAAAAAAGCCTGCAAACTATACTGCAGGCTTTTTTATTATTAATATCATTTCTTACTGGAAAACCCTCACATAATCCACAAACATCCGTTGCGGAAATACTGTGTTTGCATCAGGCGGTCCGGGCCAGTTTCCTCCAACTGCCACATTGAAAATAAAAAACTGGTTAGCGTTAAAGGGATAATTGGCAGGGGTCACATCTGCAATTGTATTGGTAAGAAAGAGCTGATCATCTACATACCATTTAATGATATCCTGCTGCCAAACAATACTGAATACGTGGAACTGCTGTGAAAAATCGCCCGAAATATCATAAGAGGCCCCCTTTGATGTATTGGTGCCAGAAACGGGTTTCCAGTGCATGGTTCCGTACACACGTGAAGGATAAGTACCGATCAATTCCATGATATCTATTTCTCCGCACACCGGCCAGCCAACTGAGGAAATATTTGCCCCCAGCATCCACAAAGCCGGCCAAACCCCTTTGCCTACCGGCAGCTTGGCCCTGATATCGATCCTTCCAAACTTAAATTCCTTTTTGTTTTGTGTGGTCATACGGCCCGAAGAATAATTGAAGCCGCTGATCGGCTCTTTTCTTGCCTCAATGACCAGGTTTCCACTAGATACAAAAGTATTTTTTGTGCTGCTGGTATAATATTCCAGTTCGTTGTTCCCCCAACCACCTGTTCCGTTTCCAACTTCCTGGTTCCAGTCAGATGTATTTAATGCTGAACCTGAAAATTCATCACTCCATACCAAAGAATAACCCGGGTAAGATGCCGGGGTGGAATATCCTGTATTACCTGTAGGTAAATAAGTTCCGTCTTCGGTGATAAGTGTTCCCGTGGCGCTGGTTCTTGCAAGTGTACAGTTTACGGGATTGCTGAGCTGCAGGGTGAACTGCAGGTTGGGTTGCCTGAGATTATCAGGATCTGCAGCAATATTTACATCCACATATGCCTGGGTTTGGTTAGGGGCAATTGTCAGTGTACCTGAAGCCGCAGCATAATCCCTGGGCGATGTGGCCGTTCCGTTAACCAGCGTATAATTAAATGTAATGGAATTGCTGGTTGTTTTATTGGCAGTTATGTAAAACCTCAGTGTGGTTGCAACTGAAGCTCTTGGCTGCGAAACATCATTTACGGTGAGCGCCGGAACCGCAGGTGCAGGCGGATCGGGTTCGACTGAACTCTTTTTACAGGAAAAAATAAAAATAAAAATAAATAATACCCATATCCTGCTCGTGGAATCCGGATTCATGACTGTCATTTTATAATCATTTAAAATAGAAGAGTATAAAATTAAGAAAGGAGGAGCAAAAACACCCCTCCTTTCGAAAAATAAAAAACGGGGTTGTTTATTGCGGTATCAATTTAAAATACCATGCATTTCCAGTCTCGGTTCCCTGGGCCCTCAGGTATAAATAAGTAGGGGTAATTGCCAATATTTCAAACTCTTTCTGGCAAGAACCATAAGCTATGTAAGTATTAGTACCTCCAAGCAAAATGCTTGTTTGTGTTGAGGGTGAGTTTGCCGGGACAGAAGGTGTTGCAGGCGCTCCTGATGAAGATGGCACAAATGTAAAAGAAGATGTTCCACCACCGTAAGGATAACATCCTTCGGCTCCCGAAGAAGGGATACCGGGTATGGAGGCCAATGAACCGGTTTTGGTAAAGGCGCCATCTGGATTTGTTACCTGCAATGAGTAAGTACCTGCTGTTGCATCCTTAATAAACCTGTAAGTGGTGGTATAGAAGCAGGGGCAGCACGCAACTTTTTCATTAACAGCTGCGGCCCACCATTCTGGCCTGATTGAACCTACATTCCATGGACCTACGCCCATATGACCGGGAACGGTTTTGTCAACGATCCAGGTTTTGGATGTACCGCCGGTGAGGTTTGATACGATACTGGCATCGGGGGTAAAATCACTCCTCACGGTTATTTCTTTTGTAACAGTGGTGGATGTACCGCCTTTTCCATAAGCAACTGCAGTTAAGCGGTAAGTGTTTGTACCCAGCGTGGTATATTTTTTTGTAATGGAGCCTGTTGGCAAATACACCAGGTCAACCGCATTGTTGGCATCATAATCCACTTTATAAGAAAGTGCATTATCTGCCTTTAATGTGATTTTAACATCTCCCGATCCGTCGCCATTAGGATGAGTGCCATCCTGCCCAACAATTTCTGTAATAATCTGCAGGTTGGTGGGCGGGGTAAGATCGCCTGCCGTGTACTCTTTTTCGGAGCAGCTGTTGGCAAGCATCAATACCGTAAGTGAATAAAAAAATATTTTTTTCATTTTTTGTATAGTTTAATTAGTTTGTTAACCTGAAATTATCAACGTAAATGGTTTCGCCTGCGCCAGCGGCAACATCATTAAACCGCAGTACCAACTGGGTAAATTTAGCTGTTGCAGGTATGGCAGGTATGGTACTGAAATCGAATACTAATTCTTCCCATGCGCCCGAAGTGGTAAGAGGCACTTTTAACACGCCTACTCCATTAGCAGGTGTTCCGCCAATGACCCATTCCAGTTCTACATTCAGCTTTTTGCCAATATTTGCTGCATCAGGATTATACACAAACACTTTTATTTTATTTCCATAAGCAAAATTGATTGGGATGTTCAACGGGCTGTAGGTACCGCTCCAGGAAGCCACACCTGATGGTTTAACATATTTTCCCACAGAGGCGCTCGAATTAATACCTCCTGGCGCCGGGTTGGCAACCTTATCAAAGGTTACATTGCCAAAAGTTCCAAAGAAGTAATTAACCGCAGCTGTTTCAAAATCTACCGGAAGACCAAACAAGGTTTTTGTATAAGTAGTAGTGGCTGCCCCACCGCTTAAAGCTACTACACGCAAAACAAACGGGCCACCGGTGGCCGGGTAAGTGTGTGCAGGAAGTTCCTGCCCAACAGCCATTGGAGTTCCAACTTCATTGGCCACATCACCATAGTAAACCATGAAAGAACGTGCGTAAAGCGCAGTGGCCTTTACCTTCATTTCGCCGCTGGTGGTAACATTAAGGTTTTCAGGGGCCCTGTAAGTAAGTGTTAACGGGTAACTGGTTGTTATTTTACGGCCAGCCAGGTCCATTGCAGTTATATTAACCGTATAAGTGCCCTCGGGGTAAGCATGCGTAGTGCTTCTGCCGGGCAATACAACAGCAGAAGAATCGGCCCCGGTACCATGCCCGTAACCAACTATGAATTGAGAAACACCTTCGCCAAGTGGTGTGATCTTTACATTTCCGCTGTTGTCGGTACTGATGTCGAATATTTTATCAAAATTTCCCGAACTGGTGGTATTGATAAAAGATGTATCTGAATCTATTCCATCTTTTTTACTGCAGCCAACAGTTAGCAGCAGTAAAAGCAGGAATGGATATATTGATTTAATATGCTTCATTTTTGTTTTTGATTTTATTAATTATAACCTGGGTTTTGCTGTAACTGTGTTCCCTGTAATTCTCTCAATGGTATCGGGAATATTTCATTTTTGCCTGCAGTAAAGCCCCTGCCCGAAAGTTTAGCAGCGGCATCGCCCCATCTAACAAGGTCAAAGAAACGATGTCCTTCCCCTGCCAATTCTAACCTGCGCTCTAACTTAATCGCATTGAGCGAAACAGGTACAGAAGGAAGTCCAACCCTTGCTCTCACCGCATCCAGTAAGGCCTGGGCCCTTGCCCCGGTTCCTCCCAATGCTTCAGCTTCCATCAGGTAGGTATCTGCCAGGCGGATAGCATAGGTATTTTGCTTGTAGTTTAACTCCATGGCACCACCACCGGTTCTTACATCAGCACGTCTTGGTAAAAATTTATTGAGGAAGTAACCCGTGTTTTCATACCCTTCAATATAGTCGGCCTGGCCTGCAGCTTTTAGAGCTTTAAGGTCAAATACGGTAGCAGCAAATCTTGGGTCTGTTTTAATAACATCATAAAAATCCTGTGTAAAAACATTGAAACTCCAGCCCGATGGAAGATCAGGCGCTGTAGAACCTGTTGGCCTTGAATAGCTCCTTGGCCCCACCATTACATTAACAGTATTGCCTTCATCCCTTGAACTTCCCCACCAGCCCCAGTCTGAATTACCCAGGCTGCTGTGTGCAACTTCCAAAACGGATTCTGTATTGAATTTATTTGCAGTTACCCATAAATCGCTGAAATTACTCTGTAACCTGAAACCATACTGGCTGGTTCCCCCTGGCGTACCATTTACATCGGCAAGCTGGGCAGCAGCCAATGCCCCTTTGTTATCATACAGGTAGATTTTACCCAATATAGCCTGTGCTGCACCTTTTGTTAAACGTCCGCCGTCTGTAGACACACTGACAGTTGAAGGCAATTGGGGAATGGCTTCTAAAAGGTCATTTTCTATTTGAGTATAAACATCTGCTGGGGCAGCCTGGGTTACCTGGTACATATTTGTAGCAGTAAGAGGCTCCAGTGTAAAAGGAATGTTTTTAAACATCCTCAAAAGGTCAAAATAGTAATATGCCCTCAGTGTTTTGGCTTCGGCAATAAACCTTTGCTTTAGCGTGGCATCCATATTGGTGGAAGGCAATTTGGTCAGCAGCGTGTTTGCCCTGAAAATACCCTGGTAATAATCATTCCAGAAACTTGCCGGCATTGTATTTTTATCAATGGTGAAGTTAGAAAAACTCTGTATGCCCACACCATCGGTTGCGCCGCCGCCGCCGGCAACATGATCATCAGAACCTGCATTCATCATGGTGATCATATTTTCGAATCCACCCGAATTTTTACGCAGCACATCGTAAACACCTACCAATGCAGCAAATGCCTGGTCTTTATCTGCATAATAATTCTCTGAAAGGAACTGCCCTTCGGGCTTTACTTCGATAAAACTTTTTTTGCAGGAAACAATTGCAGCCATCATGAGCAGCACAATTGCTAAATAACTTATCTTATTTTTTTTCATATCAGTGTTTTTTAAGTATGAATTAAAACTGAACCTGTAAACCAAAAATAAATGAGCGCGCCTGCGGATAAACCCCTTTGTCTATACCAAATACACCGCCACCAATTTCTGGATCATAGCCGGTATATTTTGTAAGTGTAAGCAGGTTTTCGCCGGTTAAATATACACGGAGTTTGCTTGCCCCGATCTTGCTGAAAATCCTGCTTGGAATGGAGTATCCCAACTGCACCACTTTGAGGCGTGCATAATCTCCTTTCTCAAGATAGAAGTCAGACATTTTTCCAAAATTACCATTGGCATCGTTGCTGGTAAGCCTTGGAAAATCATTGGAAGTACCTTCTCCTGTCCAGCGGCTGAGCGCCTTAGTTTGGTAGTTTGCATTTCCAATATCGAGCCTGCGCAAACCCTGGAATATTTTGCTTCCGGCAGCTCCCTGCATAAATACCATCAGGTCAAATCCTTTATAATCGAAATTCAAAGTAAGTCCGTAAGTATATTTAGGAATATTACTGCCAAGGAACACTTTATCCTGGTCGTTAATTACACCGTTGCCATCTGTATCCACCCACCTGAAATCGCCGGGGCGTGCATTCGGTTGAATCAGATCGCCATCCTTATCTTTATATGCGTTCACTTCATCCATATTCTGGAATATCCCGTTTGTTTGAAATCCATAGAATGAGTTGTAAGACTGGCCCACCTGTGTTCTTGTAACGGGGCCCATTGACTGAAATGCCGCATCGCCTGTAATAAAGTTAGCATCGGATGCCACATAAGTAACTTTGTTTTTCAAATAAGCAATGTTCCCATTGGCAGAAAAATTAAGCTGGCCAAACCTTTTACGGTAACCCAATTCCAGTTCAACACCACTGTTTTCCATATCGGCAATATTGCCAACAGGAGAAGAGGATACCCCTACATAACCCGGAATGGTTATCGGTCTCAGGATGCCCGTTGTTTTCTTCTTATACATATCGAATGAAACATTGATGCCACCGACAACCGTTGCTTCAAAACCAAAGTTCAGCTGGCTTGTTTCTTCCCATTTCAGATCGGGGTTATCAAGTGTTGTAGGAGAATATCCTGTAGTAATAATGCCTGAATTACCGAATGAATAGTTAAATCCGCCGGATACTGTTGACAAATATCCAAAGTTCCTGATGGCATCATTACCTACCACACCATAACCACCTCTTATTTTCAAAAAGCTCAAAATATTATTTGATCTCCAGAAATCTTCTTTATTTACAACCCATCCCAGCGAAAATGATGGGAATGTGCCGTATTTATTATTAGTACCAAATCTTGATGATCCGTCTCTGCGGTAAATACCGGTAAACAGGTATTTCTCTTTGTAGTTATAATTTACACGTGCAAACAATGAACTAAGCCTGTGCTTGGTGAGATCGTAAGAACTGGATGTACGGTCAGAGGCCGGGATGTCAAAATTGAATGATGCATCCTGGTAACTGCTGATGGGCAAATTAAACAAAGTAACAGAACTGCCGCCCCCGTTTTCTTCACCATAAGCTCCCTGGCCGAACAACACAGAAAAGTCGTGGCTTTGTATCTTCCTTGTATATGTAATTGTATTTTCCAAATTCCAGTCGAAAACGTTGTTACTGTTTTTGCCGTAATTATTTTTGCTTACCTGGGAAGTTGCACTTAAGAAATAAACCGGGGTAAAGCCCTGGCCACCATAATAGGCCAGTTTTGCCCCCACCGTACTTTTAATTTTGATATTTTTAGTAACGGCTGCTTCTAAAAAAGCGTTGCCTACAATATCATCAGACCAATCGTAGCTGCCAAGCCTTGTTTGAATATAAGCAAGGGGATTTGTCATTTCCTGGCCCACAATTGTAGATATCCCATAAGGGCGACCGCTGGCATCCCTGATAACGGGATTTACGCTGTAAGGCGCTGCATTGGCCATTGCGCTATCTGTTACAACAAGCGGTGTAATGGGGTCTAAGTTAATAGCTGAACTGAGCGGTCCGCCAAATTCACTGTTGGTATTACCAATGCCTACCGCTTTTTGATGCGAATAACCAACTGTTTGGCCAAAGGTGAAAATACTGGAGATCTTATGTGTTGAGTTGAGGCGGATATTTTTCTTAGTGTAATTTGAAATATCTGTAGCTACGATCCCTTCCTGGTTTTGCATACCAAATGAAAGATAAAACGTAGATCTTTCGTTTCCGCCGCTTACACTTATTTCATGATTATACCTGCGTGCATCATTGTTAAAAATCTCTTTTTGCCAGTCTGTACCTTTTCCCAAACTTCCGAGATCAGGAAATATCACATTACCGCCGCCGGCAACAGATTTTTCATTTAATAATGCAGCATATTGAGCTGCATTGAGCAATTTAAGCATTTTAGCAGGTGCTGATGTACCATAGAATCCATTATATGATACAGTTAATTTACCTGCTCTTCCTTTTTTGGTGGTAACCAGTATAACACCGGTAGCGGCCCTGGTACCATAAATAGCGGCAGATGTGGCATCTTTCAATACTTCTATTGATTCAATATCAGATTGATTAAGATAACCGATGCCTCCTGAATTTACCACAACACCATCAACCACCCATAAAGGATTGTTTCCGGCACCAAAAGTGGTAACGCCCCTTACCCTGATAGTAGAGGGTGTGCCCGGCTGACCAGAGTTTTGAGCAATGGTAACACCCGAAACCCTTCCCTGCAGGGCCTGTTCAACACGGCCATTAGGCACTTTTTCAAGGTCTTTGGCCCTTACACTGGAAATGGCTCCTGTTGTAACGCTTTTCTTTTGTGTACCATAACCAACGTTTACAATCACCTCGTCGAGTTTTGATAAACTTTTAGCGAGTGTAATGTTCATTGCATCGTCTGTAATGGCCACTTCTTTTGTGTCGTAGCCAACAGAAGATATGATAATGGATTTTACAGTGGCTGGTACGCCAAAATTAAATTCCCCGGTTTCATTTGTAGAAGTACCGGTTTGTGTTCCTTTTGCCAAAATGGTAACATTGGCAATACCTTCTCCGTTTTCGCCGGTTATTTTTCCTCTTACCACTTTAGTTTGTGCTAAAGAAGTAAAGCTGGAAAACAACAAGTGAAACAGAAAAGTTGCTTGAATCAGTCGTTTCATATGCAGTTTTTAATTTTTACGAACTATTAGAATTTTATATGCAATCGATAGCGGTTTGCAAATAATGCGTAAATTTAAAAAATTATCTCTTAACTGTTAAAGAAAATTTAAAAACATGACAAATGTCATATATGAACATTTAGCAATACATCTGTTTTCATGAGAAAATGAACGAATTTTGCTTAAAATTCTTAAAAATCATTAAAGCGACCATACTATATGAATAAATTCTTTTTTCTTTTATTGATAAGCCTGGCATCCTGCTCAAAAAAAAATACCGGCACCACAAATCCTAATAATCCAAATGTGCCAACCACCGATATTGAAAGTTGGCTTACCACAGCAGACAGATCATCGCTGTTGCAGAAACAAACCAGCTCATTAATATTTACAAATGAAGTTAACGGTAATGTTATGGTAGAGGTGGATCCGGCCCAAACCTACCAGTCGATAGATGGTTTTGGTTATACCCTTACCGGTGGCAGCGCTTATCATTTGAACCGTTTACCGGAGGCCGATAAATCGGCACTGCTGGCTGAGTTATTTGGGGCTTCAACAAATTCTATAGGAATAAGTTATTTGCGTATCAGCCTGGGCGCTTCTGACCTGGATGCAGAAGTTTTTAGTTACAATGATATGCCCGCAGGCCAAACGGATATAAACCTCGCAAACTTCTCCCTGTCAAAAGACACGCTTAACCTTATCCCTGTTTTAAAAAAGATCATAGCCATCAATCCCAATATTAAATTACTGGCCAGCCCCTGGAGCCCGCCGGTTTGGATGAAAGACAACGGAAGCAGTATTGGCGGCAGCCTGCAATCTCAATTCTATAATGTATATGCAAAATATTTTGTAAAATACATTCAGGCCATGGCAGCGCAGGGAATTACGATTGATGCCATTACTATCCAAAATGAACCATTCCACCCTGGCAATAATCCCAGTATGTATATGACAGCCCTTCAGCAGGCCGATTTCATTAAAAACCACCTGGGACCCGCATTTGCAGCGGCAGGTTTACAAACAAAGATCATTTTGTGGGACCATAACTGCAACCACCCCGAGTACCCGATAACGATCTTAAACGATGCTGCTGCCAAACAGTATGTTAACGGTTCGGCCTTTCATCTTTACGAAGGAGATGTAAGCGCTATGAGTACGGTACACAATGCCCATCCCGACAGGGCACTTTATTTTACGGAACAATGGACCGGTGCAAACGGGAGTTTCGACGGCGACCTGAAATGGCATATCAAAAATGTGATCGTTGGTACCATGCGTAACTGGAGCCGCATTGCGCTGGAATGGAACCTGGCTTCTGATCCCAACTGGTTGCCACACACCCCCGGAGGCTGTACAGAATGTAAAGGCGCACTTACGATTTCCGGGAGTTCGGTTACAAGAAATGTGAGTTATTATATTATAGCACATGTTTCAAAATTTGTACCCCCTGGATCGGTAAGGATCGGCAGCAGTGCTGTTGCTAATTTTTCCAACGTGGCATTCCTTACACCTTCCGGAAAAAAAGTACTGGTCGTACTCAATGAAGCTGCAACGCCGGGCTCCTTTAACATTAAATACAATGGCCGTTGGGTTGCAGCCAGCCTCGCCCCGGGCGCAGTGGCCACTTATGTTTGGTAATTGCTTAATTTACATCTAAAAAAAGGAAAATGAAAAGCTTTCTTATTCCCGCTTCTGCAGCGTTACTCCTCTTATTTATGCAGGATACAATGGCACAAAAAAAGAGTGTAGTTACAAAACAAAAAGATTTTTCAATTGCTGGCAAACAGGTAAAAGTATTTACCACAGCCGATACCGCCGGCTACCGCATGGCACAAACCGCCACAGCAGATTTTTACAATCACAGCCAGCCTTTTGAAACAGAAATATGTGTTTTTGTAGACCCTTCTAAAAAATTTCAGACATTTTTTGGAATTGGCGGAGCTGTTACGGATGCCTCAGCTGAAACCTTTGCTAAACTTCCGGAAGCCAGGCAAAAAGAATTTTTAACAGCCTATTTCAGCCGCGAAAAAGGGATTGGTTATACCGTTGCACGTACCAATATTAACAGTTGCGATTTCAGCAGCGATATGTACACCTATGTTGACGAAAACGATAAATCGCTCAGCAGTTTCAATATTGAGCACGACAAAAAATATAAACTTCCGCTGATCAAGCAGATCTTTGCTACCAGCAATAATAAAGTGAATCTTTTTGCCAGCCCGTGGAGCCCGCCTGCCTGGATGAAGGACAACAATAATATGCTGCAGGGAGGCAAATTAAAACCCGAATTTTATAACAGCTGGGCAAACTATTTTGTAAAATTCATTAGAGAATATGAAAAACAAGGCGTGCCGGTTTGGGGAATTTCCATACAAAACGAGCCCATGGCAAAGCAGCGCTGGGAAAGCTGCATTTATACGGCTGAAGAAGAAAGGGATTTCTTAAAAAATCATCTTGGGCCTGTTATGCACAGCCAGGGCCTTGCCAATAAAAAAATCATTGTTTGGGATCATAACCGCGACCTGATGTACCAGCGGGCCCAAACCTACTTTTCTGACCCCGCCGCGGCCAAATATGCCTGGGGCATTGGTTTTCACTGGTACGAAAACTGGAGCGGGGGTCTCAACACTTTCGATAATGTGCGCAAAGTGTATGAAGCATTTCCTGATAAAAACATTTTCTTCACAGAAGGTTGTAAGGAAAGGTTTGATGCAGCAAAATATTACGACTGGGCACTTGGCGAAAAATATGCAACCAACATGATCAATGATTTTAATAATGGCATGGTGGGCTTTACCGACTGGAATATTTTACTGGATGAAACCGGCGGGCCAAATCATGTGGGCAATTTTTGCTTTGCTCCCATACACGGCGATACCAAAACCGGTGAACTGGTATATACAAATGCCTATTATTATATCGGTCATTTTTCAAAATATATTTTACCCGGTGCCAAGAGGGTCATCAGTTCACCCAGCCGCAGTGCCCTCAGCAGCACGGCCTTCCTGAATCCAAACGGGCAACTGGTGGTTATTGTTATGAATAGCGGAAACACAACTGTTCCTTATAAGTTATGGATAAAAGGAAAAGCAGCCGACGTAACTGCACTGCCGCACAGCATACAAACATTGGTATTATAATTTTTGGCAGCCCGGTATTTCTGCTGCGTTCAGCATCGTTTTCCCGATAACTATGGGGACTCACTTCAGCTGTATACGAATATTGAGCGATCTACACCCAATGTTGCCTTCAAGTAAAATGTTCACTGGTGCACAAAACAGGAGCGATGTTATTCTTTGAACTGATTTACAGTCACCCTGGCGGATGTTTTTCAGCAACAACTAAAAAAAATTTATGTACAAACATTTCTTCCTGCTCACAACCACGGCAATATTATTTTTTGCCGCAACAGCACAAAAAAAATCCATTGATCAACGGGTGGATTCTGTTTTAAAGCTGATGACACTCAACGAAAAAGTAGGCCAGCTTAACCAATACAACGGCGATTGGGATGCAGCAACAGGTCCTATCACAAAAGACGATGAAAAACAACAGCAGATACGAAACGGGCAGGTAGGTTCCCTGTTAAATATACGTGGCCTGGAGCACACCACCCAATTACAAAAAGAAGCCATGCAAAGCAGGATTAAAATACCATTGCTGTTTGGACAGGATGTTATACACGGTTATTTTGTGACCTTCCCCATTCCGTTGGCCGAAGCGGCAAGCTGGGATATACCCGCCATAGAACTGGCTGCAAGGGTGGCCGGAACCGAAGCGGCAGCAGGCGGCATTCACTGGACCTTTGCACCCATGGTAGACATTGCCCGCGACCCACGCTGGGGACGGATCATGGAAGGCGCCGGCGAAGACAGTTACCTGGGCTCACTCATTGCTGCTGCACGTGTACGTGGTTTCCAGGGAAAAGGAATTGGTAATACAGATGCAGTAATGGCATGTGCCAAACATTTTGCCGCATACGGTGCTGCGGTGGCGGGGCGTGATTACAACAGTGTAAGCATGGGTCTCCCTGAATTATGGAACGTTTATTTACCCCCATTTAAGGCCGCTGCAGATGCAGGCGCAGCTACATTCATGAATTCGTTCAACGATCTCAACGGCGTTCCGGCAACTGGTAATTCGTACCTGCAAAGGGATATACTTAAAGGCAAATGGAATTTTAAAGGATTTGTGGTTAGCGACTGGGGCTCTGTGGGTGAAATGATCAACCATGGTTATGCAAAAGATAATTATGATGCAGCCCTTAAAGCCATTACTGCCGGCAGCGATATGGATATGGAGAGCCGCAGTTATAAAGATCATCTTGCAAAACTGGTAAAAGATAAAAAAGTTCCAATGGCATTGGTGGATGATGCGGTGAAAAGGATATTGAAAAAGAAATTTGAAATGGGCCTCTTTGAAGACCCTTACAGGTTTTCTAATGCAGCCAGGGAAAAAGCGGCCATGAACAACCCGGCACATATGCAGGCAGCAAGAGATATGGCTAAGAAAAGTATTGTATTGCTCAAAAACGAAAACAAAATTTTACCCCTATCTAAAAATACAAAAACGGTGGCCATGATCGGGCCGGTGGTAAAACTGGTAAGGGAGAACCTTGGCTTCTGGAGTACCGAATGGCCAGACAGCAGCAGCATTGTTTCTCAATGGGAAGGAATAAAAAACCGCCTGGGCCCCGATAGCAAATTATTGTATGCACAGGGCTGCGGTTTTGCAGACAGTTCAAGGGCCGGTTTTGCAGAAGCCATTGCTGCTGCAGAACAGGCCGATGTGGTGATCATGAGCATGGGCGAACACCGGGCCATGAGCGGCGAAGCAAAAAGCCGTTCCAATATTCACCTGCCCGGTGTACAGGAAGAATTAATAAAAGCCATTCATGCAACCGGTAAACCTGTGATCGTATTAATAAATGCCGGAAGGCCGCTTGTTTTTAACTGGACAGCAGATCATGTTCCTGCGATTGTTTATACCTGGTGGCTCGGGCACCAGGCGGGCAATGCCATTGCCGATGTATTGTTTGGCGACTATAACCCATCAGGCAAACTGCCTGCAACATTTCCAAGAACTGAAGGGCAAATCCCCATTTATTATAATTACTACAACACCGGGCGCCCTGCACAAAATGAAAATGATGTAAACTATGTTTCTGCTTATATTGATCTGCAAAACAGTCCCAGGTATGCTTTTGGTTACGGCTTGAGTTATACCAGTTTTGAGTACAGTAATTTAAAACTCAGCAAAACGACTATCTCAAAAAAAGAAAGCATCAGGGTTTCATTTACATTAAAAAATTCGGGCAGCGTTGCCGGAGAAGAAGTGGCACAACTTTACATACGCGACAAAACAGGGTCTATTGTTCGCCCTATTAAGGAATTAAAAGATTTCAGTAAACTTATGCTGCAGCCCGGCCAATCAAAAGAGATCAGCTTTACCATCAATGCAGAAAAACTTTCGTTTTATAATGCAGATCTGAAATGGGATTGCGAGCCCGGCGAATTTGAGCTGATGATCGGCGCAGCATCCAATGACATCAAATTAAAAAGCGGGTTTGTTTTAAAATGATGAAAAGACCGGTCAGCGGTTCTTTACCCTGACCGGGGCTAATTGAAAAACCTATTTAAAATTTTATCAGCAGGCATGAATATCCAATTCTGGAGTATTGGCAAAGCGCACGAACCGCATGTAAAAGAAGGCATAGAAATGTTTACCAAACGGCTGAACAATTATTTCAATGCCAACTGGAAGATCATTGCCTCTGCAAAAAATGCTGCCAGTTTAGCGCCCCATGACCTCAAGATAAAGGAAGGAGAATTGATTTTACCTCTTTTAAAAAAAGAAGATTACCTCGTATTACTCGATGAACGCGGAAAGCAACTGAGCAGCGAAGGCCTGGCTGCCTTTATTCAGCAGCGGGCAAATGAAAGCGTGAGATCGATTGTTTTTTTGATCGGGGGTGCTTACGGGGTAAGCCCGGCCGTAATGGAAAGGGCAAATTTCACCTGGAGTTTTTCGCAACTCGTATTTCCGCATCAACTGGTGAGAATGATATTGGCCGAACAGGTTTACCGGGCCTGCACTATTATCAAAAACGAAAAATATCATCATTCGTCCTGATATGGTTAACACACAAAATTGTTTCTTTCTTTGAAACTGTTACTTTTACATCTAATAAATTATACAAATGGATTTTTCATCTGCTCCTATTACCATGATGCTGATTGCGGCCAATGTAATTGTGTCGCTCATTGGCTTCAGCAATGCGTCTTTTCTTGGTAAAACCATCATGCATCCTTATACTGTTAAGCGGAATAATGAATACCACCGCATGATCACTTCCGGTTTTTTACATGCCGACTACATGCACCTGTTCTTTAATATGTTTACTTTATATTTTTTTGGGCAGGCCGTTGAAACCATCTTTAACCGCTACGGGCTTGGTGGAAATGCTGCTTACCTGTTGCTTTATTTTATTGGCCTTGTTGTATCAGATATTCCCAGCTATTTAAAACATCAAAACGATTATAATTACCGCTCACTGGGTGCTTCCGGGGCCGTATCGGCCGTGGTGTTTGCAGCTATTGTATTTAATCCATGGAGCAGTATCTATATTTACGGGGCAATTAAAATTTCGGCGGCTTTATATGCGGTACTCTACATCGTTTATTGTGTGTACATGGGCAAACGTGGCGGCGATAATGTGAACCACGATGCACACCTTTGGGGCTCTTTGTTTGGCCTGGTATTTACGCTGGCCCTCATAGCAGCCTTGCAGCCCGATATGTTCAACGGAATTTTAAATGATCTAAAAAACCCAAGTTTGTTTGGGAGATAATACATGGCCGGTCACTGTTATTGTTAACTTCAACTCAACATAGCATTATGGCCGGCCTTATTTTACCGCTTCAATTTTGAGTTGCAATACCTTTGTTGTGGAGGGGCTGATCTTAAAGCGTTCATCAATCCGCATGCCCAGCACCCAAATGATCTTTTTATTTGTTTCCAGCACCCAGGTATTTTCTTTTTGTGTGAGCGATAATTTTTTATCTATAAAAAAACGGCTGAGTTTTTTCTTTTTCTTCATGCCCAGGGGATAAAAATAATCGCCCTGTTTCCAGCGGCGCAACAGTAGCGGAAATTTTATTTTGCCTGCATCAAGCTGGGCCAAATATTCATCCGAAATAATTTTTACCGGGCCATCCTTTTTCTCCATCAGCATCGTATGCATACCAAACCAAACCTGCTTATCTGCTGCATCAATCAATATTTTTGAAGAAGGATGATGGGGTTCCGACAGGATCAGCCAATTACGGTTACGTAATATACGGCAGCGGTCATTGGCAATGTACTTGCCGCTTTCGGCATGAAGCAGCTTAACAATTTCAGGTACCTGTGCCGCCGAAAAACCGTGTTCTTTTACAATTTCATACAAAACCGTTTCATAAGCAGGTGTTTGCAGCAATTTAAAAACAGGTATTTGCAGCTCATGATCCTTCTCGCTGATCAATGATCTCTTTGCAGCTTTAACCGATTGCCTGTAAAGTGTTTCAATATCGGCAAACCGTTTTAAATTGTCCATTAAATTATCTTCCGCCTGCGGAAAAACCTTTTGCAATGAAGGAATGAGCTGATTGCGGAAATAATTGCGGGTATATTTATCCGATGCATTGGAAGCGTCTTCACGCCAGTTCAAATCATTTTCTTTTGCATACTGCAGCAAGCTTTCTTTTTTTGCAAAAAGCAGCGGCCGCACGATCCATATCGTATGCTTTACCCTTGGTTCAATTCCCTGCAGGCCTTTAATGCCGGTGCCTTTAAAGAAATTCATCAGCAGGGTCTCTATATTATCATTGGCGTGATGGGCCGTGACTAAAATATTTTCAGGTCCATTTTTTATTAATTCAGTAAACCAGCTGTACCGCAATTCTCTTGCAGCCATCTGCGTGGAAACCTTATGCGCATCGGCATACCCGGCGGCGTCGAATTTTTTTGAATAAACCTTACGATTGTATTTTTGGGCGAGTGATTGCGCAAAATTTTCATCCGCATGGCTTTCTTCTCCCCTCAATTGAAAATTACAATGTGTAATAGAAAAATCATAGCCGGTCTTATGCAGCAAATCGCACAGCACCACGCTGTCGACCCCGCCGCTTAAAGCCAGCAGCAACTTATCCTTTTTTGAAAAAAGATTTTCTTGAAAGATGAAGCGTTCTAATTGTTCCGGTAAACTCATATATCGTCATGTCATTTAGAAACTTTATGCAATTAAAGGCTTAAACCATACCACAAAAGGCATAATATTTCGCACAAAGGATCTTATTCTGAAATTTCTTCCAATGCCATCTGTAATTCATTATAAGCATGGCTGTCATTTAGCTTTTTAGTTTCCTCCATGCCTTTTTCATACACCCTTGCCGCCGCTTCAAAATTACCCATACGTTCCCACAATTTGCCCAAATGATAATAACTGCCCACATAGCCCGGTTCCCTCTCCAGGATTGCCTCAAACAGTTTTTTCGCAGCCTCTTCATCGCCCAGTTTAATGTATTCCAATGCCAGGGCATGCTGCAGGAAACTGTCTGCCGGACTGGCTTTTAAGAATTCTTTCAATTTTTCTATCCGATCCATCAAAAAAAATTAAGGATTGTTATTTGGTATCTTTGTAAACCACTATATTTGCATTTAGTTGCATAAACAACTTTTTTTGAAACTGCCCTCCGGGGCTGCAAAACAGATACTGAATGAAAATTTTAGTTTGTATCAGCAAAACGCCGGACACCACGGCAAAAATAGCCTTCGCCGACAACAATACGAAATTTGACAGCAATGGCGTACAATGGATCATCAATCCATATGACGAATGGTATGCCCTGGTGCGTGCCATCGAACTTAAGGAGGCCGATCCTTCAACAGTGCTTCATTTGATAAACGTAGGTGGCGCCGACAGTGAGCCGATCATCCGCAAAGCGCTTGCCCTGGGCGGCGATGAAGCCATCCGTGTAAACAGCGAAAACATCGACAGTTTTAACGTAGCATCTCAAATAGCTGCCATTGCAAAAGATGGGGGATACGATCTCGTTTTTACAGGAAAAGAAACCATCGATTACAATGGTTCCTCTATTGGCGGCATGGTAGCCGAACTGCTGGATGCACCTTATATTTCGCACGCAACTAAATTTGAACTGCAGGAGGGCAAAGCACTTGTGACCAGGGAAATTGAAGGCGGGGAAGAAACTGATAAGATTGCACTGCCAGCAGTTATCAGTAGCCAGAAAGGAATGGCCGAACAACGCATTCCAAATATGAAAGGCATTATGGGTGCACGTACCAAGCCACTTAAAGTACTGGAGCCGGTAGAGGCCGAGAGCCTTACCAGCCTGGTATCATTTGAAATGCCGCCAGCTAAACAGGGCGTAAAATTAGTAAGTGCAGATAACCCGGAAGAACTCGTAAGGTTGCTTCATGAAGAAGCCAGGGTGATATAAGAGAATTGATAATAGGATAATTGAATAATGGATAATTTGTTTAAATTGAAGTTTCTCATTTGCTTCTTACTTTAATTATTATCCATGAAACAGAATATCTTAAAAGGCAAAACCTTTTTGTTTGCAGTAAGGATCATTAATCTTTATAAATATCTTAAAAAAGAATACGCGGAATATGTTATCTCAAACCAGGTTATACGATCTGGAACATCTATTGGAGCATTGGTAAGAGAAGCAGAACATGCTGAAAGCTTGAAAGATTTTGTTCATAAATTGAATATTGGCCTAAAAGAGGCAAACGAAGTGGATTATTGGCTTGATTTACTGTTTGCAACAAATTTTTTAGACCAGAAACTGTACAGATCCTTAAAAGATGATTGTGAAGAAATATTAAAACTTTTAGTAGCCAGTATTAAAACAAGTAAAAGCCGGATTAAATAAATTATCAATTTTACATTAGTTAATTATCAATTAAATATGAGTGTATTAGTTTACATAGACCACGCAGATGGTTCAATAAAAAAAGCTTCTTTGGAAGCCGCCTCTTATGCAGCTAAAATTGCCGAGCAAACCGGCACAGCTTCCGAAGCAATTGTACTGGGTACGGTTACCGATGACCTTACAACCCTGGGTAATTATGGTATTAAAAAGGTTCATACGGTTGCAGATGCTTCTCTCAATAATTTTGATGCACAGGTTTTCACCAATTTGCTTGCCCGGGCTGCCGAAACCACCGGTGCCGATGTGATCGTGTTCAGTAAAAACAGCACCGGTGTTGCCATTGCGCCAAGGCTGAGCGCTAAATTGAAAGCCGGTCTTGTTTCGGGTGCGGTAGCGCTGCCCGATACGAGCAATGGCTTTGTGGTAAAAAAATCGGTATTCAGTGGAAAGGCTTTTGCCAATATCGGCATCAGCAGTGCAAAAAAGATCATCGCACTCAACCCTAATTCTTTTGGAATACATGCAACAGGCGGCAGTGCAGAACTTGTTCCATTTAACGCAACGCCTGATGTGCACAAAACAGAGGTGGTAAGTATAAACAAAGTAAAGGGCGAAATACCATTGGGCGAAGCAGATACCGTGGTAAGCGGTGGCCGTGGTTTAAAAGGACCCGAAAACTGGGGATTGGTTACCGACCTTGCCGCCGCACTGGGAGCAGCCACTGCCTGCAGCCGGCCGGTGGCCGATGTACACTGGCGCCCCCATCACGAGCACGTGGGTCAAACCGGCCTGGCCATTGCACCAAACCTGTATATTGCCATTGGTATTTCAGGCGCCATCCAGCATCTTGCGGGCGTTAACCGTAGTAAAATCATTGTGGTGATCAATAAGGACCCCGAAGCACCCTTTTTTAAAGCAGCAGATTACGGAATAGTGGGCGATGCCTTTGATGTGGTGCCTAAAATAACGGAAGCTGTTAAGAAATTAAAAGGTAAATAATTTTGCTCCTGCCTATTTTTAAACTCCCGCAAAAAACGGGAGTTTTTTATTCCTCCATGCTGTGTCAGCGGTATGCATGCACTATAGTTCCAAAAATTTCACTATTCTGCGGCCCTGCATGGGCACATTAAATTCAGCTTTTTTTTCTGTTAAATATCATCTCCTAAAACCTATTATTGCTTTATATTTGTTGCCTGTAAAAGATATCTATACGTAGGCCAATTGAATTATGAAAAAGATTGAACTGGAAATAGTAGCCCTCAGCCACAGCATCACCCAAACTCATTCCTATGCAGTGGTATTGGGCGAAGTGAACGGCCTGCGCCGCCTGCCCATCGTTATTGGCGGATTTGAAGCCCAGGCCATTGCCGTTGCGCTCGAACGCATGAACCCAAGCCGGCCCCTTACCCACGATCTGATGAAAAATTTCATGATGGCCTTTGATGTAGAACTGCACGAAATTGTGATCAACGACCTCCAGGAAGGTATTTTTTATTCAAAGCTGGTATGCAGTTCACATAACGATACTGTGGAAATTGACAGCCGCACATCCGATGCCCTGGCACTGGCTGTTCGCTTTGGATGCCCCATTTTTACTTACGAAAACATATTGGAACAGGCCGGCGTACTCATGGAAGATGAACAAAAGAGATCAGCTTCCGAACCTATTGCACCTGCCACCATTTCTACAGAGGGAAGCGGCAGCGAAAACCTCAAAAACCTAAGCCTCGATGAGCTCAATAAATTACTTACTGAAGTTTTAGAACACGAAGATTATATCAAGGCCATAGCCATCAGGGATGAAATAAAAAGCAGGGGAAAAAGTAAGGGATAATTGATAATGCCGCATTGAAAATTATCTTCTTAATTACAACCCGCCTTAAATTCTTCATTGTACATTATCTATTCATAATTATCTATTCAGCTTGATTTCCTTTCCCAATTCAAAGATCAATTTAGGCCTGCACATCCTTAATAAAAGGGCAGATGGATTTCACAACCTGGAGACGATTTTTTACCCGGTGAACATAAAAGATGCCCTCGAAATAGTTGAAAATAAAGAATCCGGCGCACCCGGCTTAAGCTGGTCGGCAAGCGGCAAAAGCATTGAAGGAAAGGAGGATGACAACCTTTGCATCAAAGCATTTCACCTGGTTAAAAAAGATCACCCGCAATTGCCCGATATAAAAATGCACCTGCACAAAAACATTCCCAGCGGTGCGGGGCTTGGCGGCGGTTCAGCAGATGCGGCATTCACGCTGCAATTACTCAATAAAAAATTCAGCTTATCAGTTTCTGCAGAAAAAATGCAGCAATATGCCCTGCATCTCGGCAGCGATTGCCCCTTTTTCCTTGTTAATAGGCCAGCAATGGCCACCGGCCGTGGCGAAATTTTAAAGCCCGTGGAAGTTGAGCTCTCTTTATACAAATTATTGATCGTAAACCCGGGTATTCATGTAAATACGGGCTGGGCATTTGAACAGTTACAATTAAGCGACCAAAAAAGAGAAAGCCTTGCACACATTATTCAATTGCCTGTAAATGAGTGGAAATATAAGCTGGTAAACGATTTTGAAGCCCCTGTATTTGCTGCTCACCCGGCAATAAAGAAAATAAAAGAAACGTTATACAGCCACGGTGCCATTTATGCAGCAATGAGCGGGAGCGGAAGCAGTGTTTTTGGTATTTTTGAAAAAGAAACAGCCGGCATTGAATTTCCTGCAGCTTATTTTTGCAAATGGGTATAAAAATTTACCTTTGACCGGTTGGCAACCAGGGAGTAAAATAAGCCGTTATAAACTGAATTAAAATTAAAGCGATCAATTATTCTTCTACTATATCGCATATTTTGGCAGGTAATTTAGACCTGCTCAATCATCGAGGATAATTTCTTCCTTGCCTCCGTATTTCCGGGGGCCTGCCTTTTATTATTATACTTTTCAAATTCAACATATTTTATGCAATCTGCTATTTCGGCCACGGCCAACACGCAATATTATCTCGACCTGGAAGAAAAATTCGGCGCACATAATTACCATCCTTTACCCGTTGTGCTCTCACTGGGCCAGGGCGTTTTTGTATGGGATGTAGATGACAAACGTTATTACGATTTCCTCAGCGGTTATTCTGCCGTAAACCAGGGCCATTGCCATCCAAAGATCATTGATGCGCTTACCACGCAGGCACAAATGCTCACGCTTACATCAAGGGCATTTCACAATAATATCCTGGGCGAGTACGAAGAATTCATTACGGGTTATTTTGGCTACGATAAAGTTTTGCCTATGAACACCGGTGTGGAAGCGGTGGAAACTGCCCTCAAACTCAGCCGCAAATGGGGCTATGAAGTAAAAGGCATTGAAAAAGACAAGGCAAAGATCATCGTATGTGCTCAAAATTTCCATGGACGTACCCTGGGTGTTATTTCTTACAGCACCGACCCTTCTGCCACCAATAATTATGGCCCCTTTTTACCCGGCTTTGAAATAATACCCTTCAATGATCTGCCGGCGCTGGAAAAAGCTTTGCAGGATCCTCATGTATGTGCGTTTTTATTTGAGCCCATACAGGGGGAAGCTGGTGTGGTAGTGCCCGATGAAGGTTATTACAAAGGTATTCGCCAGCTCTGCAATGAATATCATGTACTGATGGTAGCCGACGAAATTCAAACCGGCCTGAGCCGCACCGGCCGGCTGTTGGCATGCGATCATGAACGGGTTCGCCCCGATGTACTTATTCTTGGAAAAGCACTGAGTGGCGGTACCCTCCCGGTTAGTGCCGTACTTGCCGATAATGAAGTGATGCTTACCATACAAACAGGGCAGCATGGCAGCACCTATGGTGGAAACCCGCTTGCCTGTGCCGTGGCCATGGCATCGCTTACTGCTTTAAAAGAAGAAAAAATGGCGGCCAATGCAGAGGCCATGGGAAACCTCTTCAGGAAAGAATTAGAAAAACTGGCATCTCCCTTTATTAAAGAAATACGTGGAAAAGGTTTGCTGAATGCCATTGTAATTGAGCATAAAAACCCCGAAGCTGCCTGGGAACTTTGCCTGGCGCTTAAAGAAAACGGGCTACTGGCCAAACCTACCCATGGCGATAAGATACGGCTCGCCCCACCACTGATCATCAATGAAGAACAGGTGAAAGATTGTATTGGCATTATTGCAAAAAGCCTGGAAACGCTTATGTAAAATGAAAATATCACGGCAACAGGCATTCTATAAACTCCTGCAAAGTAAACAGGAGTTTATAGAATTATTCAAACACGGCAGTTTGTCGGTTGAAATATACAAGCCCGAAAAAACCGATAAACAAACACCGCATAGCAGGGATGAGGTTTATATCATTATTGCGGGCAGCGGGGAATTTATGAATGGAAATGACCGTACTCATTTCACAGCCGGAGATTTTTTATTTGTACCTGCGGGTGTTGAACACCGTTTTATCGATTTTTCAGAAGATTTCTGTACCTGGGTCATCTTTTATGGGCCAGAGGGCGGAGAAAAGGAAATATCAAATTAACTGCAGCTTAAATACTTTTTCGAAACTGTGTTTCAGCTTTTCTTTTACTTCTTCATAATCTGCTTTTTGCCCAATTTCTTTTTCTATAGAAGTAACCTGTTTATTTTGTATGCCGCAGGGGATAATAAAATTAAAATAATTGAGATCGGTATTTACATTAAGTGCAAAACCATGCATGGTGATCCAGCGGCTGCAGCGTACCCCTATGGCACAGATCTTTCTTTCCCTGCCGGGCACACCCGGGTCTATCCACACACCGGTTTCGCCCCGGCTTCTTTCTCCTTTAATTCCATATGCGGCAATGGTTTCAATAATGGCTTCTTCCATATTACGCAGGTAAAGCCCGATATCTGTTGTAAACTTTTCGAGATCAAGTATGGGGTAACCCACGATCTGCTGTGGACCGTGAAACGTAATATCGCCTCCCCGATTGGTATGGAAAAATGATATCTGTTTTTGAGCAAGCTGATCGGGGCTGAGCAATACATTTGACAGATCGCCGCTTTTACCAAGCGTATACACGGGCGGGTGCTCGCAAAAAAGCAAATGATGCCTGGTGGGTAGCGTTAACGGATCTGCATCTGAACCGCTTCGCCTTGCCTCAGATTTAACAGCTACATTCTGCTGCAGCAGTTTTTCCTGGTAATCCCAGGCAGTTTTATACTCAATAATCCCTAGATCTTCAAAATGAACCTGCTGCATTTACGTGTCAAATGGTTTAATTTGCAAAGATAACGGGTTCCAGAGGTTCCAGAGGTTCCAGAGGTTCCAGAGGTTCCAGAGGTTCCAGAGGTTCCAGAGGTTCCAGAGGTTCCAGAGGTTCCAGAGGTTCCAGAGGTTCCAGAGGTTCATTGTTTAATTTAATATCCAAAAAATAATGCACGATATAGAAGAAATAGTTGATGAAGCCGAAGAACTCTATGAACGCCTGAGCCTTGTTATTGACAAAGGCCAGGAACCCCTGCGCATCGATAAATTTTTAATGCAGCGCATAGAAGGCGCCACCCGCAATAAAATTCAGCAGGCCATTGAAGAAGAACAGGTGATGGTAAACGACAAACCTGTTAAAAGCAACTACAAAGTAAGGCCCGGCGATAAACTGGTTGTGTACGACGACCGCTCCCCTGAATCATCGGAGATCATCCCGCAAAATATTCCACTGAATATTGTGTACGAAGACGAATACCTGATGGTGATCAACAAGGCCGTGGGTATGGTGGCACATCCGGGCAGCGGAAACCCCGATGGCACCCTGGTAAATGCGGCGGCTTATCACCTGCGTGAAAACAATCCCGGAATTGATGAAACTGAACTGCCCCGTTTTGGACTTGTTCACCGGATAGATAAAAATACCAGCGGACTGATCGTAATGGCAAAAAAACAAACGGTGATGAGCCAGCTTGCCAAGCAGTTTTTTGACCATACCGTACACCGCAGGTATATTGCCCTGGTATGGGGAAATTTTGATGTAACAGAGGGAACAATCACAGGGCATGTTGGCCGGCACCTGCGCTACCGCAAACTTTTTACCACCTATCCCGAAGGCGATCATGGAAAAGAAGCCATCACGCATTATAAAGTGCTCGAAAATTTCAATTACGTAACCATGGTGGAATGCAGGCTCGAAACCGGCCGCACCCACCAGATAAGGGTACACATGCAGCATATTGGCCACCCACTTTTTAACGATGATTTTTACGGCGGCGATAAAATTATGAAGGGAACGGTGTATGCCAAATACAAACAGTTTGTAGAAAATTGTTTTAAAATTTGCCCGCGCCATGCATTGCATGCGGCCGAACTTGGTTTTGTACATCCCATAACCAACGAGCAAATGCTTTTTAAAAGCGAACTGCCCGGTGATATGGCCGAACTCATAGAAAAATGGCGGCGCTACAGCCAGTTTAAACATGCCGAGTAAAAATAAAATAGCAGGAAAGTTTAAAACTATTTTGACGGGATTGTTTGTTATCCTGCTCATAGGATTCATCATTCCGCAAAATTTCCGTATGCCGGTAGAAGGGGCCACATCAAAAAGCTACGATCAAAATTCTTTCTGGTATTATCCGTGGGGCAAATCGGTAACACATAAAGGTGTGGATATTTTTGCTAAAAAAGGAACAGCCGTTTTTCCGGCAAGCCTGGGGTTGGTACTGTTCAAAGGAAATATCGGGCAGGGCGGAAATGTTGTATTGGTTCTCAGCGCTAAATGGAGACTTCACTATTATGCACATCTCGACAGCATCCACACCAGCAGGTTTTCATTTGTATCGGCCGGCACACAAATAGGAACCGTGGGTAATACCGGAAATGCCGCAGGAAAACCGGCACATTTGCATTATACCATCAGGAGTATCATTCCCCTACCCTGGCGAATAGATAAATCTGTACAAGGCTGGAAAAAGATGTTTTACCTCGACCCCGTTAGTTTGTTAAATAAAATTACAGAACCTCATTAATTTTTCTGTGTAATTATGGAAGATGTACCAATGCCCGATGGCAGCATTTTAAAAGACCTGCAAACCATGGAAATGCCCTTTGGAAAATACAAGGGAAGGATGCTGCGTGAACTGCCGGTAAGTTATGTGGAATGGTTTGCCAGGAAAGGCTACCCAAAAGGCCGTATTGGCATTTTACTGCAAAGCCTTTACGAGATCAAAACAAACGGGCTTGATTATTTGCTGATGGATGGGAGGCTGATTTAAAAAATCATTCAAAGTCAAACAAAGTAGCCGTAAACACGCCCCGCTCCCTTTTTTTAGTAATGGCCTTCCAGTTGCCTACGTAGCGGATCAGGGCCGGTACAGTAAGCCCGTTGAACCTTGTCATCTGCACTTCCATCTCCACTTTAAAATCGTACACAGCGGCATCATAGCTTAAAGAGTATTTGCGTGCCACCACTTCCATGGTACTGTCGTTGAACCAGGTGGTCATTTCATCCACCACCACGCCATCCTGCCGGCCGGGTTTTACTTTTTGCTTAAAAATATAACACCAGGTATTGTTGTAAAAATCTGCATCAATACTCATGTCGTACCTATCGGCCATTTCATCTTCATAAATAGCTGTTTTGCCGCTCATAAAGGGAAGCCCGCTGATGCGTTTCCCGGGGTTAAAAAAAAGCATTTTCAGTTGCTCCTTATGCTTTTCCATCCCGCTTTTTCCCTGGGTGGAAAACTCACGGCCGGCCACAATATTATCTTCGTTGCAAACCGAATCTTTGGTAAAAAAAAGCGAGGCATACATCTGTGCAGTGTAATAATTAAAATTACGGGCTTCATCATAAATATCCCCTGCTGCAGTTTCTTCCAGTGTACGCATGAACCGGCAATTATTTTTCCGGTACTGCTGTGTACGGCTTTTGAGCGAGGCCTGCACATTTCCCTTTTTATCCATCATACGGATATCATTCAAAGATGTAAAGCCAATGATATGCAGGTTACGGAAAGCCTTATAAAAACTGCTGTCGTTTTTAATGCGGTTGATAAAGGCGGGTACATCAAGCTGCTTTTTTACCACCACATTGCTGAGTGTGATCATTTTTTTGCCCACTATACTGGTATCATTATCCTGCTGTGCATTAGCATGAATGGATAAAAAAAGGGGAATAAAAAGAATGAAAACCGCTTTCATGGGTGCAAATTATTGCAAAGAAGCTTAAGAAAATCACAATACAGTTTCCAGGAGCTTTATTTAAGTTCAGAAGAACATTTGCTGATCATTGGGAAAGCAATGTCAGGAAAATAAAAAAGATTTTCAGAGACCTGAACGCCCGGATCATTTAGGAAAAACCATTCGGTAATCTACTTTTACCTTCCCCTTGCTGATATCATCCAGTTTCCTTTTAAGAAGTGTTTTCTTTAACGGTTTAATATAATCGATAAATAACTTTCCTTCAATATGGTCGTATTCGTGCAAGATCACCCTGCCGGTTATGCCGTTAAAGGTCTTTGTATGCTGCTGAAAGTTTTCGTCGAGGAAACTAAGTGTTACCGTTTCATTACGTACAATATCTTCCCTGATCTTGGGTATGCTGAGGCAGCCTTCGTTATAGCTCCATTCTTTACCATTCAGTTCATCAATATGTGCATTGATAAAAACACCCTTAAAGCCCGGTTCATCGGGGTAAACGCCTTTTTCATCCTCCTCCTGGTGTTCAAATATCTGCATGGTATCAATTACAAAAAGCCTGATCTCCCGGTTCACCTGCGGAGCGGCCAAACCAACCCCGTTGCTGCGGTACATGGTTTCCCACATATCATCAATAAGCGGGCCCAGGTTTGGATAATCTTTATCAATATCCTTGCTGACCTTTCTTAAAATGGGTGCACCGTATGCCACTATCGGGAGAATCATAAACTTGAATCATTTTTAGGAATGCAAATATACAAAATCTCCCGGGGCTCAAGCCGGGGCAAATCATAAAATACCGCTAAGATTAAATAAAGAACAGGCAACAGCGGAACTAAACCCTGTTCATATATTCCTGCAGCATGATGGTGGCAGCTATCTCATCCACCATTTTTTTATCCCGCCGGTCTTTTTTCTTCAACCCCATCTGCAGCATGGCATCTTTTGCCATTTTGGAAGTATAACGTTCATCCACTTCGGTAATAGGCATTTGCGGAAATTCTTTCTGCAGTTTTTTTATGGCGGCCTGAACCAATGGCGTGGCATGTGTATCGCTCTCATCCCAGTTTTTTGGCATGCCTATAATGATATGCTCTACCGTTTCTGAAGCAAAATATTTTTTTAAAAAAGGAATAAGATCTTTAGATGCTACAGTGGTGAGCCCGGTGGCAATGATCTGCAACGGATCGGTAACGGCAATACCGGTTCTTTTCCCTCCGTAATCTATGGCAAGTATACGGGCCATTACCTGCTTTCGGTTATAATGGTGAATTGCTGGGCAAGCCCTGCAGATGCCTCATAAATGGCTTCTATAAAATTACTGCCATAAGCCGCATAATAAGGCAACAGGTTATCTACTCTTTCCTGCAAACTGCCGGCCGGGAAAAGCTTCTCTTTTATTTTACCCAGCTGGCGCTGCTGGGCATCATATTTTTTCTTTTCGGCACGAAGCATTTTTTTCTCCAGTTCTTCAACCCGCTGTACTGCTTTTTCCTGCAAGGCCCACACATGCTTTTCAAGTGTGGGATCAATGGCGGACGCATCGTCTCTTATGATACTATAGGTTTTTATGAGTGCCAGCTTCTCTTCTGCCAGGTTCAGTTTTAATTTTGTATCCCTTTTTACCAGTTTGGTCAGTAAATCCTCAATAGGGCCGAAAAGATCAGTAACGCTAAAATCAAGTGCAGAAATTTTTTCAGCTGCCTTTTGTGGCAGTACCATAAACGAATTGCGTAATACCAATACGGGGTATGGCAGGCCTGCGGCCTCAAAAACCTTTTTCAACTCGAGCCAGTAAGCAATTTCTCCGCCGCCGCCAATAAAAGCCACATTGGGCAGCAAGGTTTCCTGCAGCAATGGCCTTAAAATTACATTTGGACTAAAACGCTCCGGGTGCTCATCGAGCAACTTCTTGATTTCCTCATTGGTAAAACTGCTGTTTTTGCCTGCCCCAAAAAGCTCATCGCCCTTTTTTTCAATCCTTTCACGCAACCCATCTTCCAAATAAAAAAGATTGAGCTCACGGCCCTCCACCTGAACCTTATAGGCAGCAGGAAACGCCTGCAGGGTTGCATCTACAGCCTTTTTAGAAAACTGTTCCTCTAATTCTTTTTTAATAACAGGGGCAAAAGCTGCTTTAAATACCGGGCTGTCGGGCAAAACTGTTACAAGTCCGTAATGGCCAAAAAGTTCATGTACAAGTTCAAATGTGGCCTGCTCAATTGTTTTGCCAACCGTGTATGCTTTTTTTACCAGCGGCATAATTTCGGTACCATATTTTTCAACCGCCAGTTGCGCCTCCAGTTCATCTGCAAGCTTTACAAAATCCTTATCCACCAGCATGCGGCCCACAGCACCGGTTTGTTTGGTATGCCATTTATACTTTTTGGTATTTACAGTTATTTCACCAAGTTCGTCCAGGTCCGCATCTTCGCTGCCCATATAATATATCGGTACAAAATGATATTGCGGAATGGCTTCATTCAACTCACCGGCCAGCCTCACGGCATGCAGTATCTTGTAAACAAAATATAAATGCCCGGTAAAAATATTCGGCTGATGCGCTGTACATACTGTAAAGCAGTTTCCCTGCAGAAGCGCATCAATATTGGCAGAAACTTGAGCCGGCAATACCATCCCGGCGTACCTGCGTTTTAATTCTGTTACAAGTAAACTCCTGTTGGTTGTGAATGCTTTTCGTTCCTCAATTATCTTCTTTATTCCCTCAATGCTGGGCGGGTGATTATAAAAGGGGCGTAATGCAGTTTTGCCTTCGGCATAATCAACTGCCAGGGCAGAAAAATTGTTGGTATCCCTGTACGATATCTTGCTGGCGCTGAATGGCATCAATCTGTGTTACTAATTATTAGAATTGACTGAAAAAATAAAAACTGTCCCCATCACTTCAGTAATATTAAATAATAATTCTGCAATATTAAATATTATACCACTTCTCCCTCCAGGTCGTAATCGTATGCTTTTGTGATTTTCACCTGCACAAAATCGCCTATTGGAAGTTTTTTCTTTGAATGTATGATCACTTCATTATCTACCTCCACGCTATCGAACTCAGTGCGCCCCAGGTACCGGCCTGCTTCTTTTTTATCGATGACCACCCTGAATGTTTTCCCGATTTTTTCCTGGTTTTTTTCGAGCGATATCTCCTGCTGCAGTTCCATTATTTCCTGTGCACGTTCTTCTTTTTCATCAGCAGGTACATTATCCTCCAGTTTATAGGCGCTGGTATCCTCTTCATGGCTGTAAGTAAAAATACCCACCCGGTCGAACCGCATTTTTTTTAAAAACATTTTTAACTCTTCCACATCATCCCTTGTTTCGCCCGGAAAGCCTGCGATCAAAGTGGTACGCAAACAAATACCCGGAATACGCTTCCTTATTTCACCCACCAGGTCTTCCATCTCTTCCCTTGTGATCTGGCGCTTCATGGCATTCAACATATTGTTACTGGCATGCTGCAGGGGGATATCCAGGTACTTGCAGATGTTTTCCCGTTCCTTCATAGCATCAATGATCTCTAGTGGAAATTTACTGGGATAAGCATAATGCAGCCTGATCCATTCAAGCCCTTTTACATCGGCAAGTGCATGCAATAATTTCGGAAGCTCTCTTTTTTTATAAATATCAAGACCATAGTAAGTAAGTTCCTGTGCAATGAGCATCACTTCCTTTACACCAGCCTGCACCAGCCGTTTGGCCTCATCCACCAGGCTTTCTACAGGCCTGCTCACATGCTGCCCCCGCATAAGCGGAATAGCACAAAAGCTGCAGGTACGGTTACAGCCTTCACTAATCTTCATGTAAGCATAATGCTGCGGCGTGGCCAGCATGCGCTCACCCAGGAGTTCGGCCTTATAATCGGCATCAAATTTTTTAAGGATCAGCGGCAGTTCCATGGTGCCAAAAAAAGCATCCACTTCGGGTATCTCGGCTTCGAGGTTATTTCTATAGCGTTCGCTGAGGCAGCCGGTTACATACACTTTATCAAGCTTACCTCTTTTTTTAAGTTCTACATTATCAAGAATGGTATTGATACTCTCTTCCTTGGCTTTTTCAATAAATCCACAGGTATTGATGATAACGATATTATGGTCAAGCCTGCTGTTTTCATGAACCGCCTCAATATCATTGGCCCGCAGCTGCCCGCTCAGCACTTCACTGTCTACCATATTCTTACTGCAGCCGAGCGTAATGATATTGACCTTATCTTTTTTTAAACTGCGTACTTTCATAATTTGCGGGCAAAGTTACTCTTTTTGAGTCAAGCAAAATCCTGAATAATACCGGCAGTTTCCCGGAAAATGCCCTGCGCAAACTTTCAATTTGACCGTAATATTGCCCATCATCCCATATGAACAAGGAATTAAAATACCGCATTGCCCTTACCAGGCTCACTCAGGTGGGCGATGTGCATGCAAAAAACCTGGTACAGGTATATGGCAGTGCTGAAGCTGTTTTTAAGGCTCCCAGGAAACAGCTGGAAAAAACAGAAGGCATCGGCACCGTAAGGGCCGGCAGCATCAAAAAATTTGATGCATTTGCAGCCTGTGAAGAAGAAATTGCCTTCATCGAAAAATATAAGATCCGGCCGCTTTTTCTTACAGACGATGATTACCCGAAACGTTTACTGAATTGCTACGACAGTCCGCCCCTGCTTTACTACCGTGGAAATGCCAACCTCAATGCAGCAAGGATCGTATCCGTTGTGGGTACCCGTAATAACAGTGAATACGGAAAACAGTTCTGCGAAAAACTGCTGCAGGATCTAAAAGATTCGGGCATACTGGTCATCAGCGGACTTGCCTTTGGCATTGATACAATCGCCCATAGAAATTCCTTAAAAAACAATTTACCCACCGTGGGCGTTCTGGCACATGGCCTCGACCGGATCTATCCCTCAGAAAACAAAACGCTGGCAAAGCAAATGACCGAAAACGGCGGACTACTCACCGATTTTTGCAGTGGAACCAAACCCGATAAACAAAATTTTCCCAAGCGAAACCGCATCGTGGCCGGAATATGTGATGCCCTCATTATTGTAGAAAGCGGAAAAAAAGGTGGTGCCCTTATTACGGCCGAGCTGGCAAACAGTTACAACAAAGATGTATTTGCCCTGCCTGGTAAAATCACCGACAGTAAAAGTGAAGGATGTAATTATCTTATCAGGAGCAATAAGGCCTCACTTATTACCTGCGCCGATGACCTGCTGCAATTCATGAACTGGGATGAAACCAAAAAACCGGCAAAAAAGCAGCAGCGGGAACTTTTTATAGAACTGCAGCCCGATGAGAAGATCATCGTTGATATCCTGAAAGAAACCGACAACCTGCCCATTGATGAAATTTACCTGAGAACCGGCCTCAGCAGCAGCGCCACCGCACAGGCCCTGCTCATGCTCGAAATGGAAGGATTGGTAAAAGCCATGCCGGGAAAAATATATATACTCAATTAGGTCGACCACCCTTATTCAAAAAATTTCATTCCTTCATTTACTTGCAGGGTGGTCGACCTTTCTAACTGTATAAGGTCCGAATCATTTACAGCAACTAACTATTCTTTGGCCTGAAAAAATTTCATTCCTTCAAAATCATTTTAAAAAAATTGCAGAATCATGCCAATTAAAAAAATCTCAAACCATACTTCTTAAATCTTCGATCGCTATCCTATCTTTGCACATGGCTACAATAAAATCTTCCAAAAAAAATGCTGCTGCACAAAAATTAAGCGAAGGGCTCACTTTCGATGATGTTTTATTAACGCCCGCTTATTCGCAAATACTCCCAAGGGACGTTGATATCAGCACAAATCTTACAAAAGAAATCAAACTCAATATTCCAATGCTCAGCGCAGCCATGGATACTGTTACAGAAGCGCAACTGGCCATTGCACTGGCAAGAGAAGGCGGCCTGGGCATCCTGCATAAGAACATGAGCATAGAGCAGCAGGCCGACCAGGTGCGAAAAGTAAAACGCAGCGAAAACGGCCTCATACTTGACCCCATTACCCTGCCCCCCCATGCCAGCCTCGGCGAAGCTGTAAGGCTGATGCGGGAAAATAAGATCGGCGGCATCCCTATTATTGATGCAGACAGAAAACTACTGGGCATCCTTACCAACCGCGACCTGCGTTTTGAAACAAATTATAAACAAAAAGTGAGTGCTGTAATGACCAGTGAAAACCTGGTAACAGCACCCGAAGGAACCGATTTAAAAAAAGCAGAACAGCTTTTCAAAAAAACCAAGATCGAAAAACTGCCGGTAGTAGACAAACAGGGACGCCTGATAGGCCTTATCACTTTCAGTGATATTTTAAAACTCCACAACCATCCCTATTCTGTTAAAGATTCTTTTGGAAGATTGTTGGTGGGTGCAGGTGTAGGCATTACTTCAGATACGATGCTGCGGGTGGAAGCGCTGTACAAGGCCGGCGTGGATGTAATTTGTCTCGACAGTGCGCATGGCCACACAAAGGGGGTAATTGATGCATTAAAAGCCATTAAAAAAACCTATAAAAACTTGCAGGTTATAGCAGGCAATGTGGCCACGGCTGCAGGGGCAAAAGCCCTTGCCGATGCAGGTGCCGATGCCGTTAAAGTAGGCATTGGCCCGGGCTCTATTTGCACCACCCGCATTGTGGCAGGCACGGGCGTTCCGCAAATAACAGCCGTACTTCATGCTGCAGAAGCATTAAAAAATAAAAATGTAGGTATCATCAGCGATGGCGGCATCCGCTACACCGGCGATATGGTAAAAGCCCTTGCTGCCGGTGCCAGCTGTGTAATGATGGGAAATATTTTTGCCGGTACAGAAGAAAGCCCCGGAGAAACCATCATATACGAAGGCCGTAAATTTAAACAATACCGTGGCATGGGCTCACTGGGTGCTATGGCGCAGGGCAGCAGCGACCGCTACTTCCAGGACCCCGAAGATGATGTAAAGAAATTTGTGCCCGAAGGCATTGAAGGAAGGGTGGCGTATAAAGGTTATTTACACGAAGTGGTGCACCAGTTTACCGGCGGCCTGCGGGCTGGCATGGGTTACTGCGGTGCCTCCAGTGTAAAACAATTACAAAATGCACAGTTTGTAAAGATCAGTAACGCCGGCATCCGCGAAAGCCATGCGCACGATATTGAGATAACCAAGGAAGCGCCTAACTACAGCCGCTGACCTACCAGGCGATTGTATGCAAAATTTGTTTGGCCACCAGCATTTTTTTTATGGTATCATCGTTGTCCAGATAGTTACTGGGACTCACTTATACAGCATACCTTTATTCAACTTTTTAACTTTAACACAGCTGATAAATACAGAACAGGAAAATGATATCCCGGATTTTTTTCAAGATCAACAATATTAGCAGGTTTTGCAAAAAGGGCCATTTGTCATTGGCATATTTCATCATTGGCATATTTGCATATTTCCTTATTGGCACACCAGCTTATTGCCAGGACAGCTCCCGTCTCCGCATTTCCCTGCTTACCTGCACACCAGGTGAAGAACTGTATTCAACTTTTGGCCACAGTGCCTTAAGGGTGATCGACAGCAATGCCGTATCTGACATCATTTTTAACTACGGAACTTTTGATTTCAATGACCCCGATTTTTACAGCAAGTTCATCAGGGGAAAACTATTATATGTACTCAGTGCAGAAAAACTGGAAGATTTTTTGTTTACCTACCAAATAGAAAACCGCGGCGTTGCAGAACAGTTACTGGATTTAACCGGCCCCGAAAAGATCCGCATCAAACATTTTCTGGCAGAAAACCTGAAGGAGGAAAACCGCTGGTATAAATATGATTTCACTTTCGACAATTGCACCAGCCGCCTGCGGGATATCATCGTAAAATACAAAGAGCCGCAACCGCAACTGCCGGCTGTAATGCCATCAAATTTCACTTTCCGCAACGGCATCCATCATTACCTCAATTTCAATAAGCATCACTGGAGCAAACTGGGCATTGATATTTTACTCGGCAGCCGCATGGATAAGGCCATGACAACAGCACAGCAGCAATTTCTGCCCGATAATCTCATGTATGCATTAGACAGCAGCAGGAATACCCGGGTTGTTGCTGCTAAAAAAGACCTCTTCATTGCTCAAAAAACAGCAGATAAATTTAGCTGGTTCACCCCTTTGCTACTATTTTCCGTCATAACGATATTTTGGATCCTTGCAGGATTTTCTCAAAACAAAATTGCAAAAGCTGTTCTGGGCGGACTGGACAGGTTATTGTTTTTTTCAACCGGCCTGTTGGGCATCCTGCTCCTGTTCATGTGGTGGGGCACCGATCATTTTATGACCAAAGACAATTACAACCTGTTATGGGCCCTGCCTTCAAATGCCATCATGGCATTTTTCACACGAAGTAAAAAAAACCGGGTCAAAAAATACTTTTTGTTTGTGGCTGTTCTATATGCGGCATTACTCTTGCTGTGGTTCTTTTTGCCGCAACAGATGAACAACGGGCTCATTCCGGTTATTATCCTGCTGATGATAAGGTCATTTTTAATTCACAAAAATAGCCGGGCAGGCTTGTAGTTTATTCTTGTTTTTCTTAGCGGATCCTGGTGCATCTAAACAAAGTTTATGGCTGATAAAAGTCTGAAATTTCAAAACTGCCTTATCCATTATTCCGTATATGGAAAAGGCATCCCCGTAATGCTTGTACATGGCTTTGGCGAAGACAGCAGTATCTGGCAACATCAAATCGATCATTTACAAACCAACTGCCAGCTTATTGTACCCGATCTTCCCGGAACCGGAAACTCAGAACTGCTGCAGGGAAATGCCGGGCTTAAAGATTATGCCGGTACGCTTAAAACCATACTCGACAATGAGGGCGTTAAAAATTGTATTATGATCGGCCACAGTATGGGTGGATATGCTACGCTTGCTTTTGCAGAAAAGTACAGCAATATGCTTACTGCATTTGGGCTTTTTCACAGCAGCGCTTATGCCGATGACACCGAAAAAAAACTAACCCGCAAAAAAGCCATCGGTTTTATACAACAAAACGGGGCCCAAGCGTTTTTAAAGACGGCTATCCCGGGTTTGTTTTACAATGAAAGCAACTCAAAGACACAAATAGACGAATTATTGGAAAAGGGAAAGAATTTCAGCCCGGGGGCACTTATTCAGTATTACGGAGCTATGATAGCCCGGCCCGACCGCACCCATATTTTAAAATCGGCAGCAGCACCAGTTTTATTCATCCTGGGGCAACACGATAAAGCAGTACCTTTCAACCAGGGGCTTGAGCAGGTGCACCTGCCTGAAATTAGTATGGTTCATGTACTTAGAAACAGTGCACATATGGGAATGCTGGAAGAAACGGGAGAAGCAAACAGAATTTTGGCAGAATTTTTAGAAGGTTTTACATCAAAGTACTAGCTTATATACAGCGTATTTGTTTATTTTACGGTCATATAAAAATCCATGAAGCCTAAACTGTACATTTTAATCTTATTAATGCTTGGGTTTCTGCCTGTTTTTGCAAAACATATTACAGGCGGGGAGGTCATTTACCGTTTTATTAGTTCCGATGCCACTTCAAGAAGGTATAGTGTAACACTTATATTGTTCCGCGACGAAAACTGCCTTGCACCCTGTGCCGAAATGCCTGCCACTGTTTCTCTGGGGATTTTTAATAATGATAATGGGTCCCTGTTCAATGGCTACAGGTCTGTTACCATGGATGATATCATAACCCTGCCACTAAATGCATTACCACTCTGTATAGAAAATCCGCCGGTGCTCACTTATACCGCCGGTTTTTACAATTTTGAAATTTCTCTTCCAAACAATAATAACGGGTACAGCATTACCTATCAAACCTGCTGCCGCATCGACAATATTGAAAACACTTCCAACCGTATGGGCGCTACTTATGTTGGACAAATACCCGGCAAAAATACCCTGGGCGATACATTAAACGATAACAGTCCTCAATTTGCAAGGGCAATATCTGTTGTGTGCTATAACAGGCCATTTACGCTTGATTTTAGTGCTACAGATGCAGATGGGGATTCGCTCGTTTATTCTATGTGCAGCGCTTATGATGGGGGCGATGCCACAGATGCCAGTTATGCATCACCAGCGGCACCTCCCTATAGCAGCCTTCCTTATACCGGTGGGTTTAACGGAAATTTCCCCATGGGGCCACTCGCCAATATCAATCCACGAACAGGCATTATTTCAGGAATAGCACCCGGTGAAGGAAAATATGTGGTATCGGTATGCATCGAAGCTTACAGGAACGGCCGGTATATTGCTTCGCACCGGAAAGACTTTATCATAAGTGTGGCACCATGCGACTTCGCTTTTGCAAGCTTGCCCGCTGCCATTCCGCTATGTGATGTTAATATGAACCGTACCATGACGTTCTCCAACCAGGTTCAATCACCGCTTAATGAAACATTTTACTGGGAATTTGGAGATGGAGCCAGTTCCACTGAAGAAACGCCCACCCATCAATACCCCGATACCGGAACATACCTGCTTAAACTCGTGGTAAACCGCGGCAGCAGTTGTGCCGATTCATCTACATCACTTGTAAAAGTGTACCCGGGTTATTTTGCAGGCATGAATCAAAATTCGCCCAAATGCATCAACAAGCCAGTAAGCTTCAGCGATTCTACCGTAACTATTTTTGGACAGGTAAACAGCTGGCATTGGGACTTTGGCGTACAGGGAGTAAATTCCGACACAAGCATCATAAGAAATCCCACCTATACTTATACAACAGCCGGAGATTATACGGCCACGCTCATTGTAACCAGCAGTAAAGGTTGTATTGACACCGTACAGGAGAATGTTAAGATCGTGGAAAGGCCCGAGATGAGCATCCCCAATGACACCCTTATTTGTAATATTGATACATTAAGATTAAATGCAGTTGTTACAGGCCCGGGTAATATCACCTGGAGTCCGAACTATATGATCAGTAATGTGAACAGTTTTACACCACTGGTAAGCCCCGATGTTACCACCACCTATACGGTAAACTTTATTGATAACAGCGGATGCGAAGCTACCGATCAGTTAACGGTTAAAGTGGTGGACCATGTGAGCCTTTCGGCCATGCCGGATACAGCTATTTGCAGTTCAGACACGGTTCTGCTTCAAATCAGCAGCGATGGATTGAGCTATCAATGGACACCTCCACAAACACTCAGTGCATCTAATATTAAAACACCCACCGCCACACCAGTAGACAGTATCACCAATTATCATGTAATTGCAAGAATTGGAAAATGCTTTTCTGAAGAAGAAATAAGGATCGTAACAGCCCCTTACCCGGTTGCCAATGCGGGCCGCGACAGCACTGTTTGTTTTGGCACACCTGCCTACCTGCATGCCAGCGGAGGCAGCAATTATTTATGGAGCCCCAACCTGTATTTGAACAATAACCAGGTTGCCAACCCCACGGCATTGCCCGAAGAAGATATCCGTTATATTGTGCAGGTAACTGATACAAAGGGCTGCCCCAAACCCGATTATGATACCGTGTTTGTAGATGTGGCAACCATAACGGCAGATGCAGGTCCAAGAGACACAGCCGTGGTAATTAACCAACCGCTTCAGCTCAATGCAACCGGCAGCACTATTTACTTGTGGACGCCAAACCGCTGGCTCGATAATGCCAATATTGCCAACCCGGTTTCGCTGCCCAAAGACAGTATTGAATACGTGGTGCGTGTAAGCAACCCGATAGGTTGTTTCGATTATGATAGCATTATGGTACGTGTGTTCATGGTTGACCCGGGTTTATATGTGCCCAATGCATTTACACCAGGGGCAGATGGTATCAATGATAATTTTAAACCCATTGCACTTGGCATAAGATCGCTCGATTATTTCAGGATCTATAACCGCTGGGGGCAGTTAGTATTCAATACCTCGGTGATTGGCCGCGGATGGAACGGGATGTTTAACGGCAAAGACCAGCCGCTTGGAACCTATGTATGGGAGGCAAAAGCCACCGATTACCTTGGGCGCCAGATCAGTAAAAAGGGACACGTGATCCTGATCAGGTAATTTTGAAACTACCCGTTTATCATTCCTGTCTCAGCAGGGTTTTCACAGCACACAATAACTGGTTATAGGGTTTTACCTGAAACCCCGCGTCATTCAAACAATACCTATTTTCTGTCCCAGCGAGGCTTTAGCTTAAACCCCGCTAGAATAGTATCCTTACCTGGTAATTTTGAAACTGCCTGTTTATCATTTTATTTTTTGGTGATTATCTTGCGCCCATGAACAAAACCATCCTCATTACCGGCGCCACATCGGGCATTGGCCTGGCCTGCGCCAAAAAATTTGCAGCAGCCAAAAACAACCTCATCCTCACCGGCAGAAGAAAGGATCGGCTCGATGAAATAAAAGCTTCTCTGCAAAACGAATTTGGCATACAGGTAACCAGCCTTTGCTTTGATGTTCAAAAAAAAACCGCAGTAGACGCCGCTTTTAAAACCCTTGAAACAACCGCTATAGACATACTGGTAAACAATGCAGGCCTGGCCCTGGGCCGCGATGCTTTTGATGAGGCCGATATGACCGACTGGGAAACCATGATGCAGACAAATGTAAACGGGCTGTTGTATGTAACACGTGCCGCCCTGCCATTTTTAAAAAGATCGGCAAGCCCGCATATTGTAAACCTGGGGTCCATTGCGGGTAAGGAAGTGTACGAATTTGGCAATGTGTACTGCGCCAGCAAATTTGCAGTAGATGCCCTCAGCCGCTCGATGCGCATCGACCTGCTAAAACACGGCATCAAAGTAACCGCCATTCATCCCGGTGCCGTGGAAACAGAATTTGCCCTGGTACGTTTTAAAGGAAACCAGGAAAAAGCCGGGGCCACTTACAAAGGCCTTGTTCCCCTCACCCCGGCAGATATTGCCGATACCATCCATTACTGCTGCAGCCTGCCTCCCCATGTTTGCATTAACGAACTCATCATCACCTGTTTACAGCAGGCCGGTACATATTATTTTAATAAAAATGAGTAGTAAAGCACAATTTAAAGTGCCTTTTGTAGTTATACATCTAAATATACTATAGTATAAGCCCTGTTTCGCCAAAATGCTTTGAAATACGGAAAACGAGTAGTAAAATTGTAGTGCTTACAATTCAATACCGCAAGAGATGAAAAACCAAATCGCTTCTATTATCACCATTTTGATCCTGTTTACAGGAAAAATTGCATTTTCACAGCAGGTCATCAGGCAACAGGCATGCAGCAACGAATCCATTGTTCAGCAAGCAGACAGCATCAAAAAATTTCTCGCCACACAGGGTTTCGTGGTACTCAAAGAAGCTTCCATGACCATGGAAAGCGAATATGAAATGCCCGTGATTGTTCCACTCAATGAAGGCAACCTTTACCAATTTGTATTCATTGGCGATATCACTTCCAAACTTTACGAAGTTCGCATGTACGACTGGAATGAGAAAGAAGTGGTGTACAAAAAGAACCAATGGGGCGATGTGGACGGCAATATCATCAGCTACGGATACAAACCCCGCTTCAGCGAATACCATATGATAAAACCTGTGCAGGTTAACAAAAAGAAGAAGAAAGACCTTTGCGGTTATGTAATGCTGCTTAAAAAAGTAAAATAAACATCCTTACAATATACCAGGATTCTTGACAGTTAAATTCCGCCACGGCGGATTTTTTTATTTCAACAAACGGCTGGATTATCTTTGCCGGCCAAAACATTGATATGCTTCAGCAAATTGCCCCTTATTTCGGATACCTGGCCTCGCTATGCCTCATCATGGCCCTGCTGGTAAAAACAGAGCTCAATTTCCGTTGGTTTTCCCTCGCAGGAAATGTTTTTTTTATCATCTATTCACTCATTTTATGGGCCATCCCCGTATTTATCACCAATGGCATCCTGCTGGTGATAAACCTGTATTACCTGCGCAAACTTTTTAAAAAAGAAGAATATTTCGACCTCATAGAATTCCAGGGGGAAGAAAAAATGGTGGACAAGTTCCTGCTTTATTACAATAAGGATATCAGCGGGTACTTTCCCTCCTTTACAAAAGAACAACTCCAGGGCGGGCTTAATTTTGCCGTACTCAGAGACCTCGTTATTGCCAATATCTTCAGCGCCCGCCTGATGCCTAACGGCGACGCCGAGGTAAATATCAACTATACACTTGAAAAATACCGCGATTTTAAGGTGGGCAATTTCATTTTTCAAAAAGAAAAGAACTTCCTGCTGTCAAAAGGAGTGAAACGCATCATCTACCGGAATGTGGCCAGCAAAAAGCATCTCGAGTTTTTAAATGTAATGGGATTTAAAGCCCAGGATAATAACGGCAACTACTGTATGGTTAAAGAATTGTAATATTTTCGGCAATCCGTGCTATCTCATCCTTTTATACGGCACCCAGCTAAAATTTTCGTAATTTTGGCACAATATTTTATGTATCCAGTAAAATGATTTTTATGAAGAAAAAGCACCAGGCCATGATCGCCATCGGAATTGCTGCCTTTGCTGCAGGCTTAATTGTACATGAATTGCTGAAAGATCATGACACGCGGAAAAAAATAAGCAAATTGGCCGATGAAGGCTACGAAACTGCTCTCGACATCCTGTTCCCCGAAAAACAGATCAGGGATAAAAAATTACATTTTGGGCCCGTATTGCCCGAAGCATAAAAAAAGAGCGGCCCTGTGCCGCTCTTTTTCTTAATGATATCACCGTGCACCCGGCGGGCAATTCTTTTTAATAAAATTGGTGTACAAAGTACTTAAATGATCAGAAGTGCCTTCGCCTTCGGAAATACCATGTGTACGGTTTGGATAAGCCATAAACTCAAACTGCTTATTATGTTTTATCAATTCATTCAATAGTGCCTCTGCATTACTGTAATGAACATTATCGTCGCCGGTACCATGTATGTACAGTAAATTCCCTTTCAGGTTTTTTGCATAGGTAATGGGAGAGCCTTTTACAAAATCTTCCATATTTTCCTGTGGAAGCCCCATATAGCGTTCCTGGTATATATTATCGTAAAACAGCTGGTTGCCCACTGCCGCCACTGCCACGCCGGTTTGAAAAATTTCGGGATAATTAAACAGCAGGTTAAGCGTGGAAGAACCGCCGCCACTCCATCCCCACACTGCTACGCGGCTTTTGTCCATATATGGTTTTTCCAGTATTTTTTTTGCACCCATTGCCATATCCCGGATGTTGATGGTTCCTATTTTCCGGTAAATGGCCTTGCGCCAGCCGGCTCCTTTAAGCGCCGGGGTTCCCCGGTTATCCAACGCCACCTGTATGTATCCATCTGCACTAATATCCCCGTTATATAAAAAATTGGAATGCAGTCCATACATATCTGCCGTAGTGGTGCTGGCCGGTTCTCCATATACATAAAACACCACCGGGTATTTTTTAGCTGGGTCGAAATTTTTTGGTTTGTTGATCCAGGCATCCAGCACAATATTATCTTCGGTTGTCACCTGCAGGTATTCCACATTAATATTGGGATCAGTCTTTAGGTTTTTAACTATGCTGTTACCGGGATTTAAGGGCCGGTTATCGGGCAGGCTGATATATTCTGTTACCGGGGGAGTATTAGCATTACTGAAACGGTGCAGCGCCATTTTGGCGCCAGGTGCAATATTGTACTGGTGGGTACCCTTTTGTGCTGCATTGCTCACCAGTTCCGCATCCTCTTTTGAATTATTGATACGCACCCGGTACAGGTAAAGCTGGGTGGCGTTTGAAGGAGATGCAGAAAAATAGACATAGTTATTTACTTCGTCGATAGCTTTTATTTCATCTATATCATAAGCCCCTTCTGTAAGCAGCGTGGAATTTTTTCCATCCCTGCTTACTTTGTAAATATGGCGCCAACCGTCTTTTTCGCTCACCCATAAAAAATCCTGTTTATTGTTCACCCAGTTCCAGCCCCTGGGGTCATTTGTATTCAGGTCGACCCAGGCATCATCATTTTCTGCAAAAAAAGTGCTGCTGCTGCCATCGCCGATTTTACAGTAGATGAGTTTACTTTCCTGCTGCTTTCTATCGAGTTGCTGCACTATCAGCTCATCGTTTGATGCCCATTCCATACGAGGAATATAATGCTGCTGCGGATCTCCCTCTATCTTCATCCACTTAATAACACCGCCACTGGCCGTTAATACACCAATGCGTACCGGCGAAGGAGCTTCACCCACTTTAGGATACTCCACCGGTATTACCTGCGAGTAATTGGAATCTGTTGTATTAAGCATATAATAATCCCTTATTTTATTGGCATCCACCTGCCAAAAAGCAATATGCCTGCCATCGGGGCTCCACCGAAAACCATCGCGGCAAAAGAATTCTTCTTCGTAAACCCAGTCAAATGTTCCGTTAATGAGTTTACGGGTGCCATCGGTGGTCATTTTTTTGATATTGCCTGTTGCCACATCTTCTATGTAAATATTGTTTTTACTTACGTAGGCAACAGATCTTCCATCGGGCGAAAATTTTGCAAACATCAGCGACTGGGCCGGCAAACCCCTGCCCAACTGGGTGAGCTTATTGCCTGCCAGCACCCAATAATCGCCCCGGGTATTCATCCTCCAAACCCTGGCCGTATTGGCAAAAAGCAAGATCTTAGATTTATCATTGCTGTACTCAAAGGACTGGATCTTAAGCGGGTTTGTATAGCCCGGGGCCGTAAGCTGCTCTTTTTTTATGAGTAAGGTCTCATTGTCGTTCCTGGGGTCTACTTTAAAAATACTACCCTCCTTCTGTTTAAGATAACCGGTACCATCGGGCGCCCAGTTAACCCGCTGTGCCGCTGCTGCTATAAAAATTGCACAGGCATAGATCAGTAAAATGAACTTTTTCGTCATCATGTTGGCTGTTTTAGGTTTTAAAGTTAAGAAAATACAGGGCGCAGGTTTTACCATTGCTGTAAAAAGAAATATAATTTTGTTATATGGAGCCAGAAAAACTGCGTTTGGATAAGTATTTATGGGCTATCCGGCTTTTTAAAACAAGAAGCCAGGCTGCCGATGCATGCGATAAGGGGCGGGTAAAATACAACGGCCTTTCTGCAAAAGCCTCCAAAACAGTTGCGGTAAATGAAGAATTTGAAGTAAAGACCGAAAATAAAAAATGGCGCATTAAAGTTACGGCACTACTCCACAAACGGGTACAGTACAGCGAGGCTATTCAGTTTTATTCAGACATTACGCCGGCAGAAGAACTGGAAAGGCTGCAATTTCAGGCCGCTGCATTTCATACAGGGAAACGCTTAAGTAAAGTGGGCCGCCCTACTAAAAAACAGCAAAGAGATCTGGATGAATTTATGAACAGCTAACCATTTTTACGAAACTTTAAAAAGAAAAAATTGCAGATAGATATCATCACCGTTGTTCCGGGTTTATTGGAAGGACCTTTTTCACATTCGATCATGAAACGTGCTGCCGACAAGGGGCTGCTGAAAGTAAATGTGATCAACCTGCGTGAGTATACTAGTTATGCCCGTGCACAGGTGGACGATTATCAATTTGGCGGTGGTGCCGGCATGGTAATGATGGCCGAACCACTGGTGAATGCCATTGAAACATTGCAGCAAAAAACTGCTTACGACGAGATCATTTTTCTTACCCCAGATGGCGAAACATTCAATCAAAAAATGGCCAATGCCTTATCGTTGAAAAATAATCTTATGATGATATGCGGCCATTATAAGGGCATCGATCAGCGTGTAAGGGATCATTTTATTACCAAAGAAATTTCAATTGGCGATTATGTTTTAAGCGGTGGCGAACTGGCTGCCGCTGTGCTTACAGATGCCATTGGCAGGCTGATACCCGGTGTACTGAATGATGAAAGCTCGGCATTGAGCGATTCTTTCCAGGACAACCTGCTGGCACCTCCTGTTTATACCCGGCCCGAAATTTTTCGTGGATGGAAAGTGCCCGATGTGCTTATGAGCGGCAATCATAAACTGATAGACGAATGGCGTCACAACCAGTCTGTGGAACGCACAAAAAAATTAAGACCGGGCTTGCTCAGCGACGAATAAACACAAGAATGCCCCGCCTCCGGGGCAGGGCATTCTTACCATATTATTCCTGGTTAGTTCTTAAAGATAGATTCATCCACTGTTGGATTCACCTCAATTTTATCGAAGGTTACGGTGCCGTTCATACTTGTTACCGAATAAGGGAACCAAAAGCCATCGGCTGTTTGCTTAAAGTCTGCAAAACTGGTCTCAATATCCATATCCTGGCCGTTTACAGATATTTTGCCCATCGTTTTTACGAGTTGATAGCTCTTGGCATCAATAAAATAATAAGTTACATCACCTTTGCTGTTGGTTACTTTTAGCTTAAAAGCGTCTGCCCCATTTACTTTTTCTGATCCTGCTGCTTCTACTGTTTTACCTTTTTCCTTGTAATTAACAAGCGGCCCCTGCAAATCTAACTGGGCCCTGGTGGCATCATATTGCTGTTCTTCCATTTGCTTGGGCTCGCTCATGCCCTGTATTGGCATAAAAACCCATCCTTCTTTTTCATTGGCAAGCTGGTAATTGGCCGCCCCCATGATTTCCAGGTCCAGGCGGTAGCCTTTATTATGGAGTTTTGTGATGGTTAGGGGAATATCCATACCCTGAACGGAAATACTGCCGGTCATTTTTACAGAATTAAGACTGGCTATTTTAGCCATGCCTCCATTGGCTTCAATATGCCTGGCAATGATCTCGTCGGCCGATTGTGCTGAAGCTGCAAGGCCGGTTAAGGCGAATGCTGCAACGAATAGTGTTTTTAGCGCTTTCATTTCATTTTTGATTTGTAAATAAATATAGGGCCGAAAGGTAAATAAAAAACAGACCCCTTGTACAATTTGTATCAAGAATTAGGCCTTATTTTGTGCAACCGGTTAATTAACTATTTATATGGACAGTTTTACTTTAGAAGCTAATATTGTTGACATTCCTGCAAGGAAAATATTTTATGGACAAGTAGGCGTGGAAAAAGGAAAGATTGTTTCTTTAGTGCCTGCTGGTCCCACCAGGCCCGGTTCGCCCTTTATTTTGCCCGGGTTTATAGACAGTCATGTACATGTGGAAAGCAGTATGCTGGTACCTTCAGAATTTGCCAAACTTGCCGTAGTGCATGGAACCACGGGCACCATCAGCGATCCGCACGAAATAGCCAATGTGTGCGGTTTGGATGGTGTTAAATTCATGATAGAAAACGGCAAAACCGTTCCTTTCAAATTTCATTTTGGTGCTCCCAGCTGTGTACCCGCCACTGTTTTTGAAACCGCAGGCGCAGCGCTGCATTCAGATGAGGTGGAAACTTTGCTGGCTATGCCCGAAATAAATTACCTGAGCGAAATGATGAATTTCCCGGGAGTGCTGTTTGCCGATGAAGAAGTGATGAAAAAAATTGCAGCAGCCAAAAAATATAATAAACCCGTGGATGGACATGCACCGGGTCTGCGTGGTGCAGATGCAAAAAAGTATATTGATGCGGGCATCAGTACTGATCATGAATGCTTTACTGCTGCCGAAGCGCTCGAAAAACTCGGGTACGGCATGAAGATCCTGGTAAGGGAGGGAAGCGCTGCCAAAAATTTTGAAGCGCTTATACCCCTGATGGAGGAGCATTATGAACATATGATGTTTTGCAGCGATGATAAACACCCCGACAGCCTCGAGCTTGGCCATATCAACCAGCTTTGTGCAAGGGCCGTGGCAAAAGGCATTGATGTTTTTAAAGTGTTGCAGGCCGCTTGCATCAATCCTGTACAACATTACAGTATGCGCAATGGCACTTTAAAAGCCGGCGATGCAGCAGATTTCATTATCAGTAAAGACCTCGTTAACTTTGAAATAACCCATACCTATATTGATGGGATGCTGCTGGCAGAAAATGGAAAATCACTGATTGAAAGCAAACCGGCTGTTGCCATCAACCAGTTTAGCTGCAGCAAAAAATCAAAAAAAGATTTTGCACTGGCAGTAAAAGATCCTTCGGCAGCCATTCCTGTAATTGGCGCCCTGGAAGGACAGCTCATCACCGAAAAATTATGGGTAAACCCAAAAACCGAAAATGGCTTTATCATCAGCGATACGGAAACAGATGTGTTGAAAATTGCAGTTGTAAACCGCTACCAGGATGCGCCTGTTGCGGTTTCCTTTATTAAAAACATTGGCTTAAAAGAAGGCGCCCTTGCATCGAGCGTGGCTCACGACAGTCATAATATTGTGGCCGTAGGGGCAGATGATGAAAGCATTGCCAGGGCCGTTAACCTTGTAATTGCAGAAAAAGGCGGCATAAGCGCTGTGGGCAAAGGAAAAGAAATGGTGCTTGGTTTACCTGTGGCCGGGTTAATGAGTACCGGTGATGGATATCAGGTGGCTTCGGCCTATACGGCCATCGACAATTTTGTAAAAAATGAATTGGGTAGTACCATGGGCGCACCATTTATGACCCTATCCTTCATGGCTCTGCTGGTGATCCCGCATTTGAAACTGAGTGATAAAGGCCTGTTTGATGGCGACAGTTTCAGTTTTGTTGATTAATACCTGGCTCCCACGATCTCTATCTTTACATCGCTGGTTCCCTTGGGTGTAAATTCCTTTGTTTTAAAATCGATGCTTTTGCCGGGTGCAACACTGTCGTATATTACTGTTTGATCCTGCTGCAGCAAAGCACCTGTTTTACTGTAGTAAGAAAATTTAAGGTCAATATCCTTATAAGAAGCCATTTTGGCGCTGTTGTAAATAGTACCTTTTACCACGGTTTGCCCTATCAGGTTTTTATGGTCTTTACTTTCGGCCTTTAAAAAACGTGCCGGGGTTTTTTGCTCTATCTGTTGCAGTGTTTCTTTGCTGTTTTCATATTTATCCTTTTTGCCGGTCTTAACGCCCTCGTCTCCGCCACAGGAAACAATTGTACAGGCAGCGAACAAAAACAATACTGGAATCGATTTCATACCCATTAATTATTTAAAAGTTGGCATAAAAATAAGCATACAGCCTTATTTTATTATAGATTTGCCATAACGGATTTTTATTTTAACTTATCATTGCCCTTTTGGCTCCCGGGCAAGTGAAAAAACCTGTGTATGGTACATAATTTAAGCAAGGAACATTCTTTGGTAAGCAACTGGATAAGCGAACTGCGCAGTACAGAGGTTCAGCAGGACAGGATGCGGTTTCGCCGGAACCTGGAACGCATTGCGGAAGTGATCGGCTACGAGATCAGCAAAAAACTCGAGTGGGAAGCAAAAGAGATCAGCACGCCCATGGGCATTGCAGAAAGCAAGGTTTTGAAAGAGCAACCGGTTTTGGCCACAATACTGCGTGCCGGCCTGGCCATGCACAACGGCCTTCTGAATTATTTCGACCGGGCAGATAATGCTTTTTTAAGCGCATACCGCAAGCACCATCCCGACGGAAGTTTTGAAATAAGCCTGGAGTATATGAGTTGCCCCGAAATTGAAAACCGGGTGGTGATCATCAGTGATCCCATGCTTGCCACCGGGTCGTCGTTAGTAAAAGCCATCCATTACCTCAGGGAAGAGGGGGATATTAAAGAACTTCACATTGTGTGTGCCATTGCCTGTACCCTGGGTATTGAATATGTGCAGCGGCACGAGCCCAAAGCTATCATCTGGTGTGGCGATATTGATGAAGAACTTACTGCCAAAGGTTATATTGTACCCGGGCTGGGCGATGCCGGCGATCTGGCCTATGGATCCAAACTGCAAAACTGATGTTTTAACTACCTGTTGTGTAAAAAGCCCATTTTTATTGCAGCATTTTGGCACATTTTGTTATCTTTAAACCTTATAAGAACGCTTTTTGATGATGAGAAAATACCTGTTCATAGCTTTACTGCTTACCACATCCGCTTACCTGAAGGCGCAGGATCCGCATTTTAGCCAGTTTTTTTCTTCACCACTTACCCTTAACCCGGCGTTTACCGGGAAATTTTCGGGAAACTGGCGACTGGCAGCCAATCACAGGGATCAATGGCCCTCTATTCCAAAAGCATACGTAACTACCAGCGCCTCCCTTGATTTTCCCATTTTAACAGGAAAAATACCTGAAGGAGATGTATTTGGCATAGGAATTTCAGGCGTATCTGATCAAAGCGCCAACAGCACCTTAAAATTAAACTACGGTTCTCTTTCACTTTCTTACCATAAAGCATTGGACGAAGATGGTTATAATACCATCGGGGCTGGTTTCCAGGGCACTTATTCCAGCATGATGCTCGATATTACAAAACTCACTTTTGAAGATGAACTAAGGCAAAATGGTTTTCAGCCGGGTACTTCTCAAGATCTGCCACCGATCATTGCCGGCGGTAAAAACAGGAATTACTTTGATGTAAATGCCGGTTTACTATTTTCTGGCTCTACAGATGGACAAAACAACTATTACCTGGGGGCTTCTATGTACCATATCAACCGGCCCAAAGTTAGCTTTGTAGATAAGAGCTGGTATCTTACCGGGAGGGTTACACTCCATGCAGGAGGATCTTTGCCCTTATCAGAAACAGTTACCGTAAGCGCTTCTGCCATTCACCAGATGCAGAATAAAGCAAGCGAAACATTGGTGGGCGGAGCATTGGGTCTTAATCCGGCTCCGGGCAGCGAAAAACAGGTAAATGTATTTCTGGGTTCATGGGTACGTTTTGGTGATGCCATCATCCCTTATGTTGGCCTTGAAGTAGGCGGACTTCGCATTGGTGCAAGCTATGATATCAATACCAGCAATCTTAAAGCAGCTACCGGCAGCCGTGGCGGATCTGAGTTTTCACTCATATTTATTAAAAGGCCACCAGATTACACCGGTATTCCCTGCCCAAGGTTTTAATTACTTTACAGGGCTTCCACTAACAAATTTATTCCCTTTTATATAAAACCTGTAAGGTAATAAAGCATCTTTGCCGGCAGTCTCCACACCTATACGCCTGCTTGTTCCAACAGCCTCACTCTTCACCGTACTTTTTGCATCTTTATATAATAGTATCTCATCGCCCGTTAAGAAATAGCCGGAATGATGTTTATAAATACCCAATGCTTTGGCAAGGTTTCCGGGTCCTTTTGTTAATGTAAGATCGGCCATTGGTTTTCCTGTTCTTTCCAGCATCCTGTCAATTCCTTCAACAGGTTCTATTGCCCTTATGAGTACGGCATCGGGTATCTCCGGTTTATTAGTTACGATATTCAGCATCTGGTGCATGCCGTAGCAGATATAAACATAAACCGTTCCGCCCCCGGCATACATATGTTCGTTGCGGGCCGTTCTCCTGCCGTTATAAGAATGCGATGCCCGGTCGGTAAACGCCACGTAAGCCTCAGTTTCCACAATTCGGCCACTTGTTCTTATTCCATTAAATTGTGTACATACAATTTTTCCCAGTAATTCCATGGCAACCTGCAGCACGTTCTTTCGTTCATAAAAGCTGATTGGTAGTTTTTGCATATTAAACCCTGGTTATTCCTAAAAATACAAAAGCCTGTAATAAAATTTCTAATTTTATATCTTTGGCAGGCCAGGCTCCAAAAATCACAACGGCATTCGAAGTGTTCCCGACATGTTAAAAGAAATCGTCATAGCTATACAATCATTCTTTGATGCACACCGGTTCATCTCAAAAAACCGGCTGTGGAAATGGATACTGATCCCGGGCTTCATTTATATGCTCATGTTTGGGGCCGGCATCTGGCTTTTTTGGCTAACGAGCAACCATGTAACCCAGCTCATTTTAAATGAAACGGGTATCCGTGGCTGGCTCGAAAACATGAAAGATGGCTGGATGAATTTTTTTGTGATCGTGGGGCAGATCATCATGTGGATGGTGCTGCTGATGTTCTACTTCTCACTGTTTAAATTTATTTTCCTCATTATTGGTTCGCCCATTTTTGCCTACCTGAGCGAGAAAACCGAAAGTATCCTTACCGGGAAAGATTTTCCTTTCAGCTTTAAACAATTGCTGAAAGATGCCGGCAGGGCCATCCGCATCACGCTGCGCAATGTGCTTTGGCAATCACTTTATATGATCAGTCTTTTCATTTTATCTTTTTTGCCGGTACTGGGCTGGATAACCCCGCTGATAGGCCTGCTGATAGAATGTTATTATTTCGGTTTCAGTATGCTCGATTACAGCAGCGAAAGAAATAAACTCAGTGCTCCCCAAAGCATCAGTCTTATTGGCCGGCATAAGGGACTGGCCATTGGGAACGGGCTTGTTTTTTACGGCATGCACCTGTTGCCCGTTATCGGGTGGTTGCTGGCCCCAAGTTATGCAGTAGTGGCAGCCACGCTCAGCCTTCATGAAGCTCGTAATAAAAAAGTTATCCTTTAATGGCCCTCATTTACCTGATACCGTCTTTTATTGCAGATGATGCAGTGGATACGATCCCCCCTTATGTTATAGAAGCTGTGAAGAACTGCAGCGTGATCTTTGCAGAAAACGAACGCACTGCCAGGCGTTTTTTAAAAGCTATGGACAGGCAGGTGGTGATCGATCATTTTGAATGGTTTGCCATACATAAGGCAGAACAGGAACAACTGGACAATTTCAGAAAAAAAATAAAGGAAGATAAAAATATTGCCATTATCAGTGAAGCGGGCTGCCCCGGCGTGGCCGATCCCGGGCAAATACTGGTAGAACTGGCCCAGCAAATGAACTGTACAATAAAACCATTGGTGGGCCCCAGTTCCATCCTGCTGGCATTAATGGCAAGCGGTATGAATGGCCAGCAGTTTGAATTTATGGGCTACCTGCCTGTTGACAGTAACGAACGTGCAAAAAAAATAAAAGAGCTTGAATCAGACTCCCGTAAACAAAATTGTACAAAAATTTTCATTGAAACCCCCTACCGAAACGACCAGTTAATGGCCGCATTGCTGCAACATTGTAATGGAAATACCAAAATTTGCGTTGCGGCAGATATTACCTCTCTCATGGAGTTTATTAAAACCAAAACAGTTGCAGACTGGAAGAAAGAAAAAACCGGCCTGCATAAGCGACCGGTGATATTTTTGCTGCATGCTGCAGGTTAAGGTGTAGCCGTTTCGGGTTCAAGCCCGTCTACAATATACTGGCTTTCGCCCCGCCAGGGAAGCGTGCCGTTTTTTTGCTCATAATGCAGCCTTACCTTTTTACCTTCGTATTGCTGCAATGCCTTTGCCACACTGTCATTTGAAACTGAAAAGAAAAATTTTTCCGAGGCAATACCCACCCCGGCAGTAGAGGTAACACTGCTCATGATCAGTTCTCCTTCGTATGTTTTAAAAACATTCCCTTTGTGCGAAAATTTTTGCAGCAATCCACTCCTGTATCCATCACTGTAAGTATAAAAATATTTCCAGTAGCCAAAAGCTGCAAGGCAAATGATGAGTAAAAAGAAAAACCATCTCATAAATTTCTTAAATGCTCCGGGTTTTTGGGGTTCAATTTTTCCAACCGTTTGGGTAGAACTTACTTCTGCCATTAAACTTGTTTTTTCTGAAAAGCAAAAGTATTAATAAAAACTCTATAATCCATATTCGCTGACCAGCCATATTAATGCCGCCATGTTTACAGCGCCAAGGTCCAGTTCCCTTTTGCTAACGGCTTCAAAAGTATCTGTGGCAGCATGGTGCAGGTCAAAATAACGCTGGCTGTCGGGACTGAAACCCGATAAAACGGTTCCTAATTTTTTAAGCCCGTTGATATCTGCCCCTCCATATCCCTTTTCTATTGAGTAAACACCATATTCGTAAAACAGTTGCTGCCATGCTTTTACTTTATTGAATTTTTCTTCAGTTGCATTAATGGTGAGTGCCCGGGGTGTAAAGCCACCCGCATCGCTTTCCATCGCAAAAATATGCTGCTCCTTATTTTTTTCGGCATGATCGAGGTAAGCCTTAGCGCCTTTTGACCCATTTTCTTCATTCATGAACATTACTGCCCGAATTGTTCTTTTTGGCTTTATACCGACCGCTTTTAATGCCCGTATGATTTCTATTGACTGTACACAGCCGGCACCGTCGTCCTGTGCGCCTTCTGCCAGGTCCCAGCTGTCGAGATGCCCGCCAACTGTAATTATCTCTTCGGGTTTTTCTGTACCCTTTATTTCCCCGATAACATTATAAGATGGCATATCAGGCAACATTTTACAATTGGTTTTAAAAAAAACTTTTAAGGTTTCGCCTTTTTTCAATGCAGCACTCATCCATTCGGCATCCATTGTACTGATGGCCACAGCAGGAATTTTTGGAAAAGAGTCGTTGTATTGTGTGGCGCCGGTATGCGGGTAAGGATCTGTATTGCTGGCAAGCGATCTTACCATTACGGCCACGGCACCATATTTGGCTGCCTGGGCAGCCCCGCTGCGCCTGCCAATACCGCTTTCGCCGTAAGCACGAAATGTTTGAACATGCGTGGGGTTCATGGCAATATTGAATAACACAATTTTTCCTTCAATATGCTCCTTTCCCATAGCATGCAGCGCTTCCATGCTTTTTACTTCCACTACCTCGGCAAAAACCCCCTTACTTCCAGTTCCCACAGCATTTCCCAAAGCACAGAGGTTGATAGGTTGTTTTTTATTGCCTTGCAATAAAACATACCCGGTTTCTTTTGCTCCCCGAACCCAATGTGGCACCATGCAGGGTTGCAGGTAAACCGTGTCGGCGCCAGCTTCCTTCAACATCCTGGCGGTGGCCTGCACTGCTTTTTCTGCATTAACAGAACCGCTTAATCTGGGCCCGATCTTCTTACACAGGTAGCGCAGGTTCTCGTAGGCATCACTGTTCATAAGTATTTCGTTGGCAATACTGCGGATCACTGCCGAATCGGTTTTTTGCGCTTTGCAATAAAGAGAAAATAAGAGTACAAAAAGTAAAAATATTTTTTTCATTAGAGCAAACTTAATCAATTTAAGTTTTTACTGCTTTCGCAAATTGAAACAATTTTATAATCGGTAAATTGCAGTCATTAATAAGCACTTATGAATATTGCGATTGTTTGCTACCCCACGTTTGGCGGAAGCGGTGTACTGGCTACTGAGCTTGGCAAGGCGCTTGCAGAAAAGGGACATAATATACATTTCATCACTTACCAGCAGCCGGTAAGGCTTATTGGTTTTCATGCCAATATTTTTTATCATGAGGTGAGGGTACCTACGTATCCCCTGTTTGATTTTCCACCATACGAAACCGCACTTGCGAGCGCAATGGTGGATGTGGTGCAGAACAATCAAATTGACCTGCTGCATGTACACTATGCCATACCGCATGCCGCTGCCGCTTATATGGCCAAACAGATCCTTGCCAAGCAGGGAAAAAAGATACCCGTCATTACCACCCTGCACGGAACAGATATTACCCTTGTAGGGAGAGATAAAACATACAGCCCCGTAGTCACTTTTTCTATGGAAGAAAGTGATGTGCTTACGGCCGTATCGCAAAACCTTCGGGAAGAAACCTATAAGAATTTCAGCATCACTAAACCCATTGACGTTATTTACAATTTTGTAGATGTAAAACGTTTTCACAGGAAACCGGTGGATGCATTTAAAAAACTGATAGCACCCAATGGCGAAAAAATACTTGTACATGCATCTAATTTCCGTAAAGTAAAAAGGGTGGAAGATGTTATCAAAACTTTTCTTGCCATCAACAAACAGCTGCCCTCTAAATTATTACTCCTCGGCGACGGGCCCGAAAGGCATGCCATTGAATCGATGACCCGCAATTGCGAAAGTTACACAGAAGTGAAATTCCTGGGAAAGCAGGAGCAAATGGAAGACATCCTGCCCATTGCCGATCTTTTTTTACTTACCAGCGAATATGAGAGTTTTGGCCTGGCAGCACTGGAAGCCCTGGCGGCCGAAGTGCCGGTCATCAGCACCAATGCCGGGGGCCTGCCCGAAATTATCATCAATGGTTATTGTGGTTATATGAGCAATATCGGCGATACAGAAGATATGGCTAAAAACGCCGTTTCTATTTTAGGAGACGCAGCAACAAATGCTGTTTTTAAAAAGAATGCACTGGAACAGGCAAATAAATTTGATATAGCCAATATTGTTCCGCAATACGAAGCCCTGTATGCAAGAGTGGTTTAATGTTACCTGCGGCGCAGCCATTTTTCAGGGTCAAAATTGCTGGTCTCATTACTCATATAAAAATCGAGTGTGCCTTCCCCATCCATATTGGCGGCCACTTTACCGATCAGCTGGCCTACTTTAACCTCCTGTCCTTTTTGAACGGCAACCCCATTGAGATTACTGTATGTAGTGAAATAGCGCCCATGCTGTATGATCACGATTTGCATATCATCCAGCGACTGAATGGCAGTTACGGTACCATCAAATATAGATTTAACCGGTGTGCCAATGTTTGCAGAAACAGTTGTGCAGGGATTGTCAAGAATTGTTCCGCTTGGTAGTTTATTTGGTCCGTAATGCATCAGCACATATCCTTTATCAACCGGCCAGGGAAGGCCACCCCTGTTTTTTTCAAAACTTGTATTAAGGGCAAGGTTTTCGGAGTTAAGTAATACACTTTCCTGTTTTTTGGGGGCAGCTGCGGTTGTTTTTGTACCCGATGAAACTGATTTGGTAGTGGTTGAGGTTCCTGATGATGCATTATTTTTTGCAATAGCTTCCCTGGCTTTTTTTGCGTCTTCGGCGGCCTTTGCCAATGCGGCCTTTTTAGCATCGTCCTGTGCTTTTTTAATGGCCGCGGCAATGGCATTGCTTACTTTTTTCATCTGGCGCTGTTTGGCCGCCATTTGGTTATTTAGCTGCGTGCCTTTTTTCTTAAGCTCATTCAGTATCCTGTCCTGTTCTTTTTTCTGTTGCTCCAGTTCCTGCATTTCTTTGCTCTGCACTTCCAGGGTACTTTTCTTCTTTTGTTTTACGCCGCTTATTTCTTCTATGCGTTTGCGCCTGAGCTCCTGTGTGCGCAGGATGTTTTGCCCCTGCATTTCACGGTAATTGCGGTAACTCTTTAAATAAGCCACCCGTTTAATGGCATCATTAAAATTATCGGCGCTGAAAATAAAGTTGAGAAAATCATAGTTGCTGCGGTTCTTGTAGGCATATACCATACTCTTCGCATATTCCTGCTTCAGTGTATCCAGCAGGCGGTCGTACTTATTGATATCCCGCTGTATGCTGTAGATATTGTTATCAAGTATGCGCAGGTCTTTGCTGATATTGTCCACCACCCTGTCCTGCAGGTTTACCTTATTATTGATAAGGTTCCATTGAAGCAGGTTCTCCTTTGTTTTTGTCTTGTTTTCACTGAGCATTTTCTCCGTTTGCTCAATTTCCTTTTTGAGCTGGGCACGCTGCTTCTCCAGCTCTTCCCTCGTTTGGCAAAAAGCGGTGAGCGATAAAAACAAAAAGGCGGTGAAACAAATAGTTGTTCTCAGCATTGTTGGAATTTAATGGATTTGGCAAATATAAAACGAATGGTAGAATTAATTCCTGCTGGCTGATGTTTGGTTGAAAATAAAAATAACCATTATTTGCGTTTATAATTGCGTGGTATGTTGAACGACACCGATAAAACTTTGTTAAACTCCACCTGTTTGAACTCCATCCTTATGTCGAGTTTGTTTTTTTCTGAAACAATCAGCTGCCTGTTGGTGGAAAACCAGCGGCCATCCAACTGCTCATAATTATCATAAGTGATATCTGCCGTACGGTTGCGGTAAATATCTGCATCGTCCAGTTTGCTGTGTGTAAGCAGGCAGCGGTCTAAAGATAAGGTGAGCAAATTTTTAAATTGTTCTGTTACGGTAGATGCCATAATAAAGTTTTCCCTTTTCCTGAAAGAAACATTACTGCTGTCGAAAAAAATAGGATTGCCCAACAACAGGTTCTCAAGTGTGCTGAAATCAAATGGTATAGAAGTTACGTCCTGCAGGTATTCCAATGAACGGTATTGCACTTCTTTTTTTTGTTTGTTCATTAAAATGACCGAATCTTTGGTTATGAGCGCCCGGTATACTTCTATGTTCAAAAAAGTGGCGGTGAGCGAAACCCACATGGCACTGTCCCTGATCATTCTTACCACAGCGGTCACATCGGGTTGCTTGCCCTGGGCATCTTCAATTTCTACTTTTATTTTGGCAGAAAATGTTTTAGTATCAATAAAATTATTCCGCATATTTCCTTTTACTGCGTTCACAAACTGTATGGAATCGTTTACAGACTGGTTTATATTAACTGCCGTACTGTCTTTTGGTGCAATGGCAGTGTTAATTTTTTTGGCGGTACGGCAGGAGTGGGCCACTGCTATTAGCATTACGATGGTCACCGGAAAAAATAATTTTTTTATCATGTGTTGTTTTCATTTTTTATTTGCCTGTATGGCCAAACCCTCCTTCTCCCCGTTCAGAATTGTTAAGCGCTGTTACCAGCATCAGCTCGGCCTGTTCCACTTTTGCCAGTACCAGTTGTGCAATACGGTCGTTGTTATGTATGACCTGGTTTTCGTTGCTGAGATTAATGAGCAGCACTTTTATTTCTCCACGGTAATCACTGTCGATGGTGCCTGGCGTATTAAGGCAGGTGATACCCTGTTTATAGGCGAGGCCGCTCCTTGGCCTCACCTGTATTTCATATCCTTCCGGTATCTCTGCAAAAAGGCCTGTAGGTATGAGGGTTCTTTCCAATGGCTTTAGTAGTACAGGGCCTGTTAAAAACGCACGCACATCCATGCCGGCGGAACCTGCTGTAGCGTAAGCGGGCAAATCGTTTGACGAATTATTAACTATTTTTATCCTGGTAGCTTGCATTAGCTGGTTTGTTTAAGGAGTACATTGGCATAAGCATAAAGGCCTTCTTCGCGGCCCGCAAATCCCATTTTTTCGGTAGTTGTGGCTTTTATAGAAACATCGGTAATGCCTATTTCAAGAATAGAGGCAATTACCTGCTGCATGCCAGGGGCATATTTTAATATTTTGGGGTTTTCGAGGCAAACAGTGCTGTCGATATTTACCACTCCGTACCCTTTTTGTTTCACCAGTTCAAAAACATGCTTCAGCAGTATTTTGCTGTCAATCCCGCGGTACTGCTGATCAGTATTAGGGAAATGTTTGCCAATATCACCGAGCGCCAGTGCTCCCAGCATAGCGTCGCAAATGGCATGCAGTAATACATCTGCATCGCTGTGGCCCACGGCTCCTTTCGTATGCGGAATTTCCACACCTCCGAGCCAAAGCTTATATCCTTCACTTAATTGATGAAAATCTATACCAAAACCGATCCTGTAACTCATGTTGCAAAAATGATGAAATTGAGCGGTATTCTTAAAAAAAATAGCGTCCCGGTTATGGAACGCTATTTTTTAATATAAGAAGTCAATTATTTAACGTCGAAAACAAGGCTGAAACGCAATGTATTTGAAAGCGGGTTACGGTTTGTACCCGAACCCGAAGGAAGCAGGTAGGCAAAGTTTAAACCGAATGTATTATACTTAAGACCGGCACCTACAGAAAAATACTTACGGTTACCTTTCAGTGGATTTTCGTAGAAATAACCAGCACGGAAAGCAAACTGCTCTTTATACCAGTATTCGGCGCCTATTGATGCGCTGATCTCTTTTATTTCTTCGCTGCCACCACCAGGTGCATCGCCAAATGAGCTGAACCAGCTGCTTACAACACCTTTTGAACGGTATTCAGCGATCCCGGCGGCGCTTGTATCCGGAGTTGGAACGAGCAATTTGTTTAGATCAAGTGCAAATGTGAGTTTATTATCCTCATCCAGCACTTTTGTATACGCTGCACCAACACCAAGGTTTGCAGGAATATAATCCTTTTGATTTGCATCGTTTGTATAAGAGATCTTGGAACCCAGGTTGCTCAATGTAACACCCCAATTGAGTCCTTTTGTGCCATTATGGTAGTAGTGAAGATCACCGGCCACTGCACTTCCTTTCTTATAAGTGGTTCCGCTGCTTGATGCGCCATTAGCAAGATCTGAACTGATATAACGAAGGGCCACACCCAAACCGGATTTTTCACCCAGCTTGCGTGAATACCCTAAATCAAATCCAAATTCCCTTGGACGGCCTGAATTCAAAGGTGTTCCGGATGCGTCTGTGAACTGTATGCTGCCAAGGCTGAAATACCTGAAACCTGCACTTACTGCACTTGTTTCATCCAGCTGATAGTAACCTGCCACTGCAGCTAAAAACACGTCATTAAGGCCCAGGTCTTTTAACCAGGGTGTATATGTAACAGAAACACTTGATTTTTGCTTTGCAAAAGGGGTTTTTCCTAAATTCCAGAAAGCAGCGTTTGCATCGGGAGCAGTAGCTATACCTACATCACCCATACCACCCGCACGGGCATCAGGAGAAATACGTAAAAATGGAACCGCGGTGGTTACCACATTAATTGCATCGGCAGTTTGGGCATTAACACTTGCCCCACCACCCAGTAACATCACTAAGGCAGCTAGTCTGAAAGTTGCTTTTTTCATGCGTTTTGTTTGTCTTGGTTAGGTAGATTTCTTATCTATATGTTATTATTAGAAGTACTTAGGTATCTTTTTAATTCCTGTAAAAGTATGGTTTTTTTAATTTAAGAACCAAAAATATAAAATCTTGTTAAATTTTCGGTCGTCAAATATAAAGGGTTCTTTTTACTCAAAAAAAAAAATTTGGCCTTCCCGGCTGCTTTTTAACGCATATGGCAACCCCTTTATTTTATGTACCGGCGGAACTCCCCGGAAATGCCGTTTATATTATTAAATTGATGCAACCATCAAAAAAATGTTATTAATATACACCATCCGGTCTTTTTCATTGAAAGTAATTATATTCGCAGCCTGTATAACCCCAAATACAATAATAAAGAAAACCTTTCGTTAAATAATTTGCAAAACGAATGCACATGCAAAAACTAATATCTGGTAAAAACCTGTTGCTTATAACAGCAACCGCTCTCTCTCTGTCAGCCTGTAAAAACGGTGGCCTTTTTGGAAAAAAAAGCAGTAAATCCTCCGTAACTGGCTGGAATTACGATGATAAGAATATGGGCAACTTTCACGTAGCCAAAGTAAAATACCCCAAAGCAGGGCCTGGCCTTGTATTTGTACAGGGTGGTACTTTTGCTATGGGCGCTAAAGAAGAAGATGTAATGGGCGACTGGAATAATGTACCCCGCAGGGTAACGGTTCCTTCGTTCTTTATTGATGAAACCGAAGTGGCCAACGTACACTACCGTGAGTATCTGTATTGGCTTGAAAACACATTCAGTAGTGATACCAATATCATGTATAAAGCACTTCCCGATACACTTGTGTGGAGAGAGGAGCTTGCTTATAACGAGCCTTATGTGGAGTATTATTTCCGCTATCCCTCTTACAATTACTACCCGGTAGTGGGTGTAAACTGGCGCCAGGCATATGATTTTTGTGTTTGGAGGACCGATCGTGTGAACGAACTTAACCTCATGAAGAAAGGCTATCTTAAAAAAGATGCGGCTAAGCGTGAAATGAAAGGAGCCGGCGCAGAAGGATCATTTAATACAGAAACCTACCTGATGAACCCTGAAATGATACAGGGAAGGGGCAAACCAAAAAAATCTGACTTAAAAGACGTAAACGGCAAACCCCGCAGTACCGTAAAGATGGAAGATGGTATTCTTAATATGGGTTACCGCCTGCCAACTGAAGCAGAATGGGAATATGCTGCATATGGTATCCTTGATCAAAACCCCGCGCCACGCAAAAAAGAGGGAAAAAGTGGCGAAGAATTGATCACCAACCAACAAATATACTCCTGGAGTAAAAATCCAAACGGCCTGAGGGATAACCGCAGGGGAAGCTGGCAGGGACGTTTTCTGGCTAACTTCAAACGTGGAAGTGGTGATAATATGGGTATTGCCGGTGGCCTTAACGACCGTGCTGCCATACCGGGAAATATCAAAAGCTTCTATCCAAACGCATTTGGTTTGTATAACATGAGTGGTAACGTAAGTGAGTGGGTGGCCGACGTTTACAGGCCAATGACATCTGTAGATGCCCAGGATTTCAACTATTATCGTGGTAATAAGTTCCAGAAATATTATAAAAATAGCTCCGGCGAATATGAAAGAGACAGCATGGGCCGCCTGAAAAAAGTTGATATTTCTGACGAGGAGGTTAAAAACCGTACAAATTATCAGCGCAATAATGTGATCAACTTTATGGATGGCGACTCTGCAAGCCAGGTTTTCTATGGCTATGGAGTAACTTCGCTCATCAGCGATAAATCAAGGGTTATCAAAGGTGGCAGCTGGAACGACAGGGCATACTGGTTGTCTCCCGGAAGCCGCAGGTTTATGGAAGAAGACCAGGCAGCAAGTACCGTTGGTTTCCGTTGTGCCCAAACTTATCTTGGCCCGCCGGAAGGCCCCGGGTTTAAAGAAGGAAATATCTTTGGAAAAAGAAGGCAGAATAAGAAGAAAAAATAATTACTTGACCTCATACAAAGAACCCCCGCTTAAAGCTGGGGTTTTTTTATACCTGCGATGTTGCTAATTTTGAGCCATGCAAATAGAAGACCTATACAAGTTGTACCTGCAGCATCCTGCAGTAGAAACAGATACAAGGAAAATCACCAAAGACTGTATATTTTTTGCTTTAAAGGGCCCTAATTTTAATGGGAACCATTTTATTGACCAGGCACTGGCAGCCGGCGCCGCTTACTGCGTGGCCGATGAAGACACGGGCATCAGGGATGAAAGGATATTAATGTTTAACGACAGCCTCAAAACCCTGCAGTTACTTGCAAAAAAACACCGGGAACAATTTTCTGTTCCTTTTATTGCCATCACAGGAAGCAATGGCAAAACCACCACAAAGGAACTCCTCCATACAGTACTCTCCACAGTTTACAAGTGTTATACCACAGAAGGTAATCTTAATAATCATATAGGGATCCCCCTGACTATTCTTCGGATAAAAAAAGATGCAGAAATGGCAGTAATAGAAATGGGGGCAAATCATTTAAAAGAAATTGAAGGATATTGTGAGTATACAATGCCTACACATGGCCTGATCACCAACTGCGGAAAGGCACACCTGGAAGGCTTTGGAGGAGAAGAGGGCGTGCGCAAAGGAAAGGGAGAACTGTTTGAATACCTTAAACAACACGAAGGCACTGCTTTTATCTTTACCGATCATGATTACCTGCAGCAGATGAGTGGCGGAATTAAAAACATCATCAGCTATGGTACCCGGCAGGCCGATTATACCGGCACCGCAAGCAGTAACCAGGGTTTCATTGAAGTGGCAATAACAAAAGGAGCAAACCTGCCC
>JBATOU010000061.1:0-47926 GCA_049291115.1 Ferruginibacter sp. | reverse complement strand
CTAAGAGTAGAATTACCAAAGCTGAAGCTACCGAAGGACAAACGCTGAATAGAGCTACTTCCCGAAATCGGGTTGTATATCCCTGCCAGACTGCGTCATGCAGGCAGGGATTTCGGGTGCCTTTTTTTTGTTCTTTTTTGGGCAAGCAAAAAAGAACAAAGTAAAAATTTAAAAGAATTTCAATAAAATTTAAAAACTCAATAGCACAACACGTTATTTTTTTAATATGTGTTAGCAGGGAGTAAAGATCACTTGCCTTCGGCAGTTCCCTTTTCGCCTTTCCATTCTTCCACCTTGTCTTCTGCAGCTTCTTTGAGTTCCGAAGCCTTGTCCTTGGTTTTGTCCCAAAGCTCTTCTGCCTTATCGGTGGCTTTATCTATCACCACTTCGGCTTTTTCTGATACATCTTCCCAAACATCTTCTGCTTTATCGGCCAGTTTTTCTGCTGCATCTTTAGTAGCGTCCCATGCACCTGCAGCTTTGTCTTTCAGCTTATCAAAGAAACTTTCTTCTTCTTTTTTTATTTCATTGCTCATGTGTGTAAGTTTTATAGTTAAGAAATATATTCAAAGGTACATATTCCTGCTTCATTATATAATAAAACAAGAAGGCCGCAGGTTTCCCCACGGCCTTAAAGCTATTTTTCAGAAAGAATCAATTAAGCGATCTCAACATCAGCACCAGCTTCTGTTAATTTTGCCTTCAGTTCTTCTGCAGTGGCTTTGTCCACACCTTCTTTAATTGGTTTAGGAGCGCCATCTACCAGGTCTTTAGCTTCTTTGAGGCCAAGTCCGGTAAGGTCTTTTACAATTTTAACAACGGCCAGTTTGTTGGCGCCGCCGCTTTTCAGGATAACGTTGAAAGATGTTTTCTCTTCAACGGCTGCTGCTCCGCCGCCATCGCCGCTTACCACTACTGCTGCTGCTGCGGGTTCAATTCCGTACTCAGATTTTAAGAATTCTGCCAGTTCCTGTACTTCTTTAACGGTAAGGTTTACCAGGCTTTCTGCCAATGATTTAATTTCTGCCATTTTGTTGAATTTTTCCCCCCTTCATACCCACTTGTGTAAGTCCGGGGGCGTGTTTAAAAAAATTGTTTTACGTTATAGTTATTTAAGAACTACCAGTTTTTGATCAAGCCTCTGCTTCAGGGGCTTCGCCGGTACTACCTGCGTCTGCAGCAGGTGCATCGGTTGCCGGTGCTTCCGGTGCGGGTGCCGTTTCTGCAGCGGGTGCTTCCGCAACAGGCGCCGCTTCAACTGCAGGAGCTGCTTCGGCTGCTGCTGCATTGTCTTTATTTTGTAAAGCACCAATAACACGCTGGATAGGTGATTGCAATAAGCCGATCACTTCGCCAATGAGTTCGTTCTTGGTCTTGATCTGCGTAAGCGCCTTGAGCTGGTTATCGCCCACAAACACATCGCCGTTAATGAACGCAGCTTTAAGAACGGGCCTTTCGCCATTGCTTTCTTTACGAAAACCACTGATGATCATAGCGGGCTCTTTTGGATTTTCGCTGAACAACAGGGCTGTTACTTTATGAAGCGAATCATAAACGCCGCTGTACTTTTCAGCATCCAGGCTTTCGAGTGCCTTTTTGATGAGGGTGTTTTTGGCCACTTTCATCTCCACCTGCTTGTTAAAGCAATGACGGCGGAGATTGCTCACCTGCTCAACAGAGAGGCTTTCTGTATCGGTAATGTAGAAATTGTTGTACTGGGCAAACTTGCCTTTCAGCAATTCTATCACGTCGTTTTTCTCTTGTTTTGTCATTTTAATATTTTTTTTCCATGAAACTCAGCTCATGGTAATTCATTATTAGTTTAAAACAGATTTGGTATCTATCATAATGCCGGGACTCATAGAACTGGCCATACTCACACCTTTGAGGTAAGTACCTTTTGAGGTGGCGGGCTTCAGTTTAATGATCGCATTGATAAACTCCTGGCAGTTTTCGGCAATTTTCTCCGGGGCAAAACTTACCCGGCCAACAGATGCGTGAATGATACCCACTTTATCAACCTTAAAAGCTATTTTACCGCCCTTGAGGTCGTTAATGGCCCCGGCCACATCGTTTGTAACCGTTCCGGTTTTGGGGTTTGGCATCAGGTTACGCGGACCCAGCACTTTACCCAGTTTACCAATTTTAGGCATTACAGAAGGAGTGGCCACAATAACATCAATATCTGTCCAGCCGCCTTCAATTTTAGTGATGAACTCATCGAGGCCTACATGATCTGCGCCTGCGTTTTTTGCCTCGGCTTCTTTATCGGGTGTGCAAAGAACAAGCACCCTTTTTGTTTTACCGGTACCGTGTGGCAATGATACGGTTCCGCGGATCGCCTGGTCGGCTTTCTTTGGATCTACGCCGAGTTTAACGTGCAGGTCTACAGAACTGTCGAATTTTGTTGTATTTACTTCTTTAACTAAAGAGGATGCTTCTTTAAGCGAGTATGCTTTGTTTGCGTCAACCTTAGCGTTAGCTACTTTTCTTTTTTTAGTAATCATTGTAAAAAAATATTTAAAGGTTGACGATTAGTTTTTTTCCCAGGGAGCCTGGCCATCTACGGTTAATCCCATACTGCGGGCGGTACCAGCCACCATACTCATGGCGCTTTCGAGGGTAAAGGCGTTAAGATCGGCCATTTTATCTTTGGCGATCTCTTCCACCTGGGCCCAGGTTACCTTACCCACTTTGGCACGGTTGGGTTCTTTACTGCCTTTTTGAATTTTAGCAGCTTCCATCAACTGCACAGCAGCAGGCGGGGTTTTAATAATAAAGTCGAATGATTTGTCGGCATACACAGTGATCAATACTGGTAATACTTTGCCTGGTTTATCCTGGGTTCTTGCATTGAACTGCTTACAGAACTCCATGATGTTGATACCCTTAGAACCAAGGGCTGGGCCGATTGGCGGCGCCGGGTTGGCTTGTCCTCCTTTGCACTGGAGTTTGACAAAGCCCGTTACTTCTTTTGCCATTTTAATTTGTTTTTGGTATTAACGCCCTGTTTTTGGCAGAGCTCCCAATGTATCCCGGTAACCACCGGGAATTCTAAAGAACTATTTGGGGCGGCAAAGGTAAGGGTTTCAAGTGAAAAATAGATAATTTAAAAAGGTATAATTGAGAAATTTGTAGAAGATAGATGGTTTACAGGATATATATTTAAAAATCAATCTATTATTCAAAATAAAACTGAATAAAGGGGCTGGCAAATATAAAAACCGTTATCGCTCAAGGTAATCCTGGTAGCTCAGTTGCTGGATGGCCTTACCGGCGTTCAGGATCGATGAATCTGCCACAGCGGATCTTTCTATTACAATTTTTCCAACATTATCAAAGATGTAATAACCGCTTCCATTTACAAAACCAAAGCCGTTATTAAAACAAAAATAAGCAGCAGGTCTGCTGGCGCTGTCGGTTAAATTTTTGCTCCAGGTAAAATCAGTGGATAAAATACCAGTGCGGGATAAAAGCGTTGCCGCCAGGTCTGTTTGCGACCCTGTTTTATCAATAACTGCTGGTTTAACTCCGCCACCAAGCATAAGCATGGGGATTTTAAAATCATCGATCTTTTTCCCGGTGGCAGGCATGCGGTGCCCATGATCTGCCACGATCAGTAAAACAGTATTGCTCCACCAGGGTTGTTTTTTACATTGCTGTATAAAATCGTACAAAACCCCGTCTGTGTAATGAAGGGAGTTCAGGAATCTTGTTTCATCATCGGTGCCGGCGATAACCGTTTTTACCGGAGTTTCAAAAGGTTCATGGCTGCTTAGTGTAAGCCAGGTATAAAAAAAAGGTTGTTTTGCCGCAGTAATTCCATTCATTAATTTTTGCATCAGCACCCCATCGTGGGCGCCCCATTTAGAATTAAGTTCATTACCCGAAAAGTCGTTTACTGTAACATATTTATCAAAGGCCCCGCTCATGAGGTAGGCCTTCATGTTGGCAAATTCCAGTTCGCCGCCATAATAAAATGCAGTGGTATAACCGGCCTGCTTAAAGGTTTTACTGAGTACCGGCAGCCCGGCAGCTTTTGCAGGAAGTTTTACTATTGAAGTGGTGGGTTGCGAAGGATAGCCGCTAAGTATGGCCACAATGCCCTTATCTGTACGGTCGCCACTGGCATACATATCCGAAAAATAGACCCCTTCGCTTTTTAACCGGTTAAAGCCAGGCGTAATTTCTATTCCATTTTTACTGGTATGTGTGGCTTTTTCGGTGAAGCTTTCCCAAACGATCACAATTACATTAAGGAGAACTTCCGGTTTTTCACTGACAGGGTTTAACCGGTACAGGCTGTCGGTAATGCGGCGGGCGTTCTCATCCGCCATATATATAAATGGATTTTCTGTTTCATTTGTATGGTGGTTGAGCGTATATAAAAAATTCCAGGGAGCATTTATTGCGGCCAGGTTGCTGAAGTTGTTTTGTGAAAAATAAACGCTGCTCTGATTGAGGGGTGCCAATTGAATACCTCCACGGAGCGGAATGATAAATGATCCCATCAGCAACAAAAGCAGCAATGCATTTTGCCACCTGTATTTACCATGTTCAAACTTTACAAACTGGTGCTGCAAAAATCTTTTGAACACAATGAAACTGCCCCACCAAATAAGCAGGAAGGCCAGCAATATCCAAAATACAGGCAGGTTTGCCACAGATGCATAAGCTTCCCTTGGGTTTTTAAGATATTTGAGTATGCCTGCGTCGAGCCTGTTGCCCCAGGCCCTGTAGGCATTGATATCAACCGCAAATGCCAATAAAACAAAAAACAAAACCAGGGCTGTAAAAAGCTTGTACAAAAGCGGTTTATTGAAAAAAGGAATAACCAGTCCGAGCAGTAAAAACAACAGTATGGGAATGCTGATATAAGCAGCCATGCTCATATCCATACGCAGCCCATACCAAAGACTCTTTGCATTTTGAGAGAAGCCTGCCGGTATCGCTTCTGCCTTGTTAAATAACAGGAAAGCGATCCTCCCCAGTTGAAAAACCAGTATCCAGAGCAGCCAGTATTTTATGATAAAAAAAATGCGGGAAAACATATAGTTCAATGAACCTGCAAGATAAGAAATTGCATTTGCCTTGTTTTCTTTTGGATCATTTAAAGAACCAGCATAAAAAAACCCCGGGTTACCGGGGCCTTTTTTTCAAAAACCAAAACCATAGAACCTGTAAAGATTTAATATTACTGGCCACCCATTTGGCCGCCGCTTTGTTGTGTACGTTTCATTTCCTCTTCTGTAGCACTCTTGCGCTGGCGTGCTGCCCTTACCTGGCTGTTCCCAAACCGGTAACTGAAATTTACTTTAAACTGCGGCATCTCTCCCCCGCCCCAGAAGCGGCTTTGTACACCGGAAAAATCGGTTTTACCACTCCATCTCATGGTTTGGAAAATATCACTTGCCACCAGTTTTACATTGCCTTTGTTTTTAAATACGGTCTTTTGCAAGCCAAGGTCAACAAAGCCCATCGTTCCCGACCTTATCATTCCCTGCCATACTGAGGGCGAAATATAAAGACCCGACAGTTCCCCCGTCCAGCCCTTACCAAGTTTGAAACTGTTTTGCATATAATAAGTAAGTGCGAAAACACTCAGATCAACATTCCTGTTTCCGCCGCCCAGGTTGGCCTGGTAATGCGAGTAATTTGAATTAAGTGATGCAAAAAAACTGTACCACTTGTACTGGAATGGATAATTGATATTGAGCGCAAAAATATCCTGTGTAGCGAGGTTATTCTTGTACAGGAAGCCCTTTGTTTTATCTGCCGTATCGGGTACCTGCGCAAAAATATCCTGCACATGGCTGTAGTTTAAAGTGGTGGTGAGTTTATATTTATAGATGTTGGTAATGCCAAAGCTGTTGGTGTATTGCGGGCGCAGGTTTGTATTCCCCTTCATATAAGTATACTCATTCAGCCTGAATTCAAATGGGTTCAGGTCCTGGTAAGCAGGCCTGTCGATACGTCTGCTGTAGGTAAAGGTCCATTGCTTCATGGGATTTTTGTTAAGCGTAAGTGAAGCACTTGGAAACAGCCCGGTATACCCTCTTGTAAAACTGGAATCATAGTTTTTCCAGGCGTTCTCATCCTTATCCCATTTTTTTCCGGTAGAGGTTCCGGTGAGGTTTGTATTTTCCACTCTTAACCCAAACTGGATCATAATGCCTTTTTTAAACTGCCTGTTATAATTGGCATAGAGGGCATTTATGTTTTCTTTATAATCAAAACGGTTGCTTTTAGCAGTATCAAGATCCTTTACCGTTCCAAACACATTATAACGCTGAAAATCATTATCGGTATTTACAAAACTTGTTTTACCACCAAGCCCCAGTTTTCCGCCTTTGTAATTTTGCTCATAATCGGCTTTAAAAGAAAGAATATCAATATTGGTGGGTGCTATCATATTGTAAACCACCCTGCCTGTTTCAAGCGTTTCGTCGCCGTTTAAGTAAATATTCGGCTGGTACTGGTTTGAACGGATCTTGAAAAAGCCATAATCTGCATCGAGGTTAAGTTCTTTTCCATCTTTTTGAACATACCGGTAGTTAAGATTAGTGTTCACATTATGCCGGGGCATCTTGTTATCATTGGTGGCCCTCAGCACTTTAACCAAATTACCAGTAGATATCTCTTCAAAATACATGGGCCCCTGCGTGGTGAAATGCATATCAGCAATATTACCGTTAACCACCACTCCAATTGTGCTTTTGGCCGAAGCAAAATAATCCATGCCCACTTTAAAACCGTTGGTCTTATTGTTCATGAGCATCTTATTGTATTGGCTGAATGTGGTATCTAACTGCGATTTTACCGAGTTCATCTCCATCCTGTTCTTACTGTTGTTATAATTATAATTGCCAAATACATTTATTTTTTTGTTCCGGTGGTTCAGCGAAAGCCCCCCGTTGAATTTTGGATAAAAACCCTGTACATACCCGGCATTGATGGAGCCATTGGTGCCAAACGACTTATTCTTTTTTAGTTTTATATTGATGATACCGGCGTTTCCGGCTGCCTCATATTTTGCTGATGGGTTTGTGATGATCTCAATAGATTCCATTTGGGAAGACTGCAGGCTTTTGAGATAATTGGCCAGGTCGGCACCGGATAAGGGGGAAGGCTTCCCATCTACATAAACCTGCACACCATTTTTACCGGCAAGGCTGATATTATCGTCCTTATCGATCATTACGCCGGGCGATTTACGGAGCAGTTCAAGCCCGTCGTTGCCGGTGGCATTGATGGTTCCCTCCACGTTCAGTATCGTTTTATCTGCCTTTACCTCAATAATGGGCCTGCTTGAAGAAACGGTTACGCCCGAAAGGCTGGCAGCAGTTTTTTGCAGGTTAATTTCTGCAATGCTAACCTCAGCCGTATTCACATCAACCGGAATGAATACTGTTTGATAGCCCACATGACTTGCTTTAACAAGGTATTTACCTGCACCTATATTGTTAAACTGGTAAGCGCCGTTTTTGATCGCTGCAAATTTAATTACAGCTGAATCGGCCGCAGCTACAAGGGCAATGGTGGCAGCACTGGCTGATTCTCCTCCTTCTTTTTTAATAGTTCCGGAAATTTTTTGTGCCTGCACTAGCATGGCAGTTGCGAGCATGCACACTAATAGTGATAATTTTCTCATTTAAATGTTCTTTATACTTTGAGTGCAAAACTATCGTCGTGTTACAAAAGCATGACAATTAAAAATATGAAAGGGTTGTAGGCAGGAAGAGTGGCTACCGCTTATAATAAATCCCTCCTGACCCTTTACCTTAATTCAATTTCTTAAATAAATGTGTGCATGGACGGCCGGCTTAAAATGCGTTTTTTTTCAATTATTAATATTTATTCTTAAAATTTTTTGTCGAAAACATTTTACCCTTATCTTTGCCGTCCGAAAAATTAAGGGAGTTTAGCTCAGTTGGTTTAGAGCATCCCGGCCTATAGTCGGGAGGGTTGGCTCAAACAGAAAAGAATTGGATTTACATATTTGGGAGTTTAGCTCAGTTGGTTTAGAGCATCTGCCTTACAAGCAGAGGGTCGGCGGTTCGACCCCGTCAACTCCCACAAACCCCGCTACTTAGTAGCGGGGTTTTTATTTTACCTGCATTTACAAACAAAACCCATTCTTTATATTAATAAATATTACTATACAATAATTCAATATGGGAATTTTCCAGGCTTTTAAAACGATGAAGCCGCCAAAAATATCGCCAAACGATTCATCCACAATACAATAAACTTCCTTAAAAATAGTTTTAAGTTAGCTGGTTTTTATTAATGCTGTAGTATTTGTCCTGCGCCAACGCTAATCTATGATTATTTTAACGCCAAAAATATTTTAAAGGCTTAAAAATGAATAATTTATACCAACCTAATGCAAAGTTTTTTGTAAAGTTTTTTACGATAATACTCTTTACACTATTTTGTAAAACAACATTTTCACAGGTTGTACAAAATGGCTATGGGGCTCCGTTAACAGCAATGAATGTTGGTGGTCAACAGACTGTTTTTAAAGTTAAGATCATGGGCAATGCTGCTGCATGCGCAGGCCCAAGCAGCCTTGCCATAACACTTCCTCCCGGCTATGTTTTTGTTCCGGGTTCTGCCAGCCGTACAGGAGGGTCAGGAACCGTTTCTCAAATAAGTGCATCGGCCAATACGGCGATACTTTCTGTTGGTAATATCCCAGCATCACCCGACTCTACGGTGATCTCGTACAGGGTATATGCCGGATGTGCAGTAATTGGCAGTACCGCCACAAATGACGTGGATTACAGTTTCAGCAGTTGTATCGGCAGCAGTACCGCCACCAGTAATGCTTTTAATTCTTTAAATGCCCAGCTTAATATTTTAAACGTAACCAACAATGCATTTACAGGTATTGTGGGCAATACTTATAGCAGGGTCATTACCATTAGTAATGATGGATTTGGCTCAGTAGACACTTTGTATTTAGATGATATCAGCGGAAACGGCCTCAGTGTTACCGGTGCCGTTGTTTCATCGGGTACGCTTGTACGCACAAAAACACTGAATGGATCAGATACATTATACAGGTATAAAATAATTTCACCAACGGCAAACGGCTTTCTGAATTCTGGCGAACAAATTACTGTAACAGAAACAGTAAAGATCGTTGCATGCAATAATATGTCAACCAATTTTGACAGCTGGTATGGCCCGGGCGGGGTAAAATGCAACGGTGTGAATAATACCAGTACCGCCGGTGCCAGCATCAATGACGCACTGCAGCCTAACCTGAAAGTAATTGCGGGAAATGTTCCCTACAACAGTTGCCGGGGTTCGGTAACACATTCTACTGCAAAGTTTGTTAATACCGGTGCGGTAATGCTCAGAAATGCCAGCATCAATTTAAAGCAGTATGGCTACTTGTGGGAGCCCCCCCAGGATACTTATCAAAATGGCCAGCTTGCATTTGACCCTGCTGCATTCACTTATAAAACAGGGCAAAACGGCACGCTGCAGACAATCAGCCCGGACTCTGCAAAATATTTTACAGCGGCGTCCTGTTTTAATACAACCAAACCATACAGTGTTTTTTTAACATTGCCCAATATTGCAGCCGGCGATACCCTCTTTCTCAACTTTGATGAATACCTATGTTGCCCTTCTGATTGTTTATACGGAGGCGGCCTGGGATGGCCGGGCGTGGAAATAAGTTATTCTTTTTTTAATGAATGTGGCAGCCCTGTAAGAACTTTGAGCCCGCAGGTATTAAGATATAACACATCATCATATGGTACGGCTACAGAAGACCTCCCGCTCTCTATGACACCCGGAACAGATTACAGCTTTAATTATGATATAACGAATGCCACCGCTTCTACGGGAAATTATCTTCCTGGCAGCTTTGCAACGATGGTCTTTGAATTACCATCAAGAGTTGAATTCGGCGGTTCGTTAAGTGATCTAATCTTAACAACCCGAACCGGCGCAGCATACCCTGCTCCAGTCACTTTTACTTATAATGCTTCAACAAGAATCATAACAGCGAGGTTTTTGATCACATCATTTGCAATGATTGACCAGTTAAACAGGCTTCAGATAAAAATAAACAAGCTCCGTGTAAACTGCAGCCTGCCTGCAGGATCTACCCCTGCCATTTTCAGGCTAAGCCTGCAACAGGCCGGGTGCAGCACTTGTACTATCCAATATGTTTGTCTCAGCACACCTGTAGATACCTGGTGCCCCACTCCATGCCCCGACGGTGGAATTACCGTACTTGATGTATCGAGCAGAAGAACAAATTACGGCCTGCCCGATAATGACAATAATGGCACCGCAGATGCCAGCGGCTCACTGGATTTTTCTAAAATTAAAACCGATTATGTTTTTCATGGCGATACCATTGAAATCACCTACAGGGCAATAGCAGCTGTTGGCAGTTCGGGTTCTCCATTCAGGTACGGATACCTGGATGCAGGTTTTTCAGAAAGGGCATCTGATTTCACCCCGCTCCGTTCGTCTGTGCAAGTATATAATAATGGTGTTTCCATAGGTACCTGTGGCAATTTACTGCCCGTTTTTACCGGAAGCATTTCGAGGCTGAACTTCAGCATTGACCAGCTTTGCAGTTTTCCGGGTTCCTACAACAGGTTCTCTAACAATGACTCTTTTATTATTAAAACATACTACAGGGTAACCGGCGGACTTAGCACCTGGGATGGGTTCAGTAAACTCATAAAACTTACCAACGAGTTCTATATAAGCCGGGTAGCAAACCCTTCAGCAGCTGCAGATAAATTCTTCTGCAATACGGTCAATGGAAAATTCAGGTATGTATCTGTTTATTCGGCATACTGGGTTGATCCGGAACTTGAGGTTTCGGGGTGCAACAATGTTTTCTCGGAAGTATATAATTACTTAAGCGTTGGTGCATGCTGTAACCATTACGATGGCGGCAATGATTTTGGGTTTGAATACAGGCCTGTAAATATGTTTGATACGCTTTATTATAGCCTCCCGGCAGGCTATACTTTTATTAATGCCACAGCCCAGCAGGCAAGAACGGCAGGCACTGCGTCAACAGCTTACCTAACAGTTCCTTTAGTACCTGAAAACCCCGGTCAGCCAACTCTTCTTTTTGATGTAAAAAAATTATACAGCATTAATGGAGGAACCTGGCCTATCAGCGATGAAGGTAATTATGTAAGGGTACGGATTTTCCTACGGCCTACCTGTACAAGCGCCACAACTACAAATGCACAGTTAGAGTTTGTACAAAAAAATGCACCCGGCTTCAACGGCAGTTTCAGGCATACAGCAGGCGGACCAGTGGTACTCACCTATGATAAACCATCACTCTTACTTACCTCCCCTTCTGAAACAAAAACTGTAAATACAAATACGGTGGATTGGGAAATTCAGCTCACCAATACTTCTAAAACATCGCAGGCCAGTTTGGCCTGGATATCAAAAAATGCCGTTAGTGGCGTTACCATCACATCAGTGGAAACACTTAGCGGACCTGGTGGCACCGTTACAGGAAGTATAGTGCCGGTGGGAACCATTTACAGGCTTGGAACTTTTAACAGTCTCGAAAACAGGTTTTATAAAATAACCGCTACCTATACCAGCTGTACAAAAGACAGCCTGAGCATTGGCTACGGCTGGAACTGCACCGGTTATCCAACCAATGTTTTAAATGCAGTATGCAGCGATGCCCTGAAACTCTATGTTATTCCCCAACCGGCCAACCTGCAGCTAACCATTCTTAATGAGCCCGTACCAGGTACATATCAATTGTGTTCAAGGCTCGATTATGAAGTAAAGGTCATCAACCCGGCCCTGGGTAATGCCAGGCAACTGAGGGTTACAGCCCAGTTACCAGCAAGTGGTGGCGTGGCCTATATTCCCGGATCTTACCAGCTGGCTGCTTCCACAGGAGCCTATACCGTAATGAATGATGCAAATATTTCAATTGCGGGCAATACACTTACCATTACTATTCCCAATACAAGTATTTCATTACTGCCAAGCACCGATTCATTTAAAATCAAACTGGGGCTTCAAACCAATTCCTGCAATTTTGTAAGCGGCCAGGACATCAGGTTTACGCCCCTGGGTACCAACCCCTGCGGCTCGGCTATTGTGGGCACCACCCAGCAATCAAAAAAGATCAGGATAGCCGGTGCGCCCACGCAAAGTAATGTTTACAGTATGGGATCCACTATTGCCCCGGTTACTGTATGTGGTGCCGGTATGGTAACCACTTCTTACCATTTTAAAATCGTAAATCTTGGCCCAAGCCCTACAACTGTACTGGATGGTTTCAATATAGAACCGCCAGCTCCGTGGAGGTTGAATACGGGCAGCATTGTGTACACACATAACCCTACTGCCGCTGTATATACAACAACCGTGGGAGGTATTTATAATTTTGTAACAGGCAACAACCTGGCAGTAGGCGACAGTATTGTTTTTAATGCCACACTTTATGTGCCGGCCGCCGATGTTCCATCGCTTTTGTGCGGCACCAGCTCGCCCTTGAAAGAAAATGCCACCTCCACCTTTAGTGCTGTATGCCAGTTTAACGGCGTTACCTGCTCCACCCAGGAAATTGTAACGGTGCATGAAGCAACCACTATCACAGTAAACAAACCATCTTATGATATTATGTATTTCATAGGTGCATTGAATACAACTTTCACCCATTTATCGGGCGCCATTACGCTGCAGCATACCAACAGTGTATATGTTCCGCAAAATGTGACCATTACAGCTTATAAAGACAATGCCAACGGCACATATGATGCAGGTGATATCCTCATCGGCTCACAAACACTGCCTGTAAACACCGATGCCGTACAAACTTCCACCTTTAATATTCCCAACCAACTGGCGGGTACAGAATATTGCCCCATTATTGTGGTGGCCACATTCGACTGTTCCTGCAGCAGGGCCGAATATCCATACTCCTGCAACAATGTGCTGCTGCCCCTGAGGTTTACATCACAAAGCAGCAAAGTACAGGCATGCAATGTGCTGCTGAAATGGAAATGCGAAACGAGCAATACAAGCGTGGAAAAATTTATAATTGAACGCAGTAACGATGCAGGAATGAATTTTTTTGAAATTGGCAGCACTGTTTCATCTGTCACAACATTTAATGATATTCATGCGCAAGCCGGAACGAACATATACCGTATTAAGGCAATTACCAGCGGCGGAAATATATTTTACAGCACAGTTATGTCGGCCGAAATAAATTGCGGGCGGGAAGCAGACAGGCTGACGGTTTACCCGAACCCTGTAAACCAGTCATCTAATACGAACGTTACATTTATAGCTTCAGCCAAATACGCCAACGCATCTGTTTACATCAAGGATGCCGGCGGGCGTACCGTAAGTAATAAAAAAATTACGCTCAATAAAGGACAAAACAAAATTACACTGGAAACCAGCGGAATGCTTACGGGCACATATTTTATAAGCCTCTACGCAGGTAAGATCAAACTGTCGAACACCGCTAAACTTATTGTGAATTAAGCGGCTTATTTCCTGGTACGCAGAACTGCCACTTGACATTGATGCCCAAATGGTTTATTTTTGCCGGCATAACACAACTGAAAGTGATTTTTTTTCAGAAGTATCAAATAATCAACTGGCAATATTTAGCATTAAATGAAAATAAGAAACCCAAAAAGCAGGTTCCATCTTGATATAAAAAGCAGCGATCGTGTGCTGGATGTAGGCGGCGGGCACAATCCGCATCCGCGTGCAAACGTGGTGGTAGATAAGTACACCGACACCAATTACCACCGAAGCGGGGATATAAAAGTGCTGGCCAACCAGCAATTTATAAATGCCGATGGCGAAAAACTTCCTTTTAAAGACCATGAATTTGATTATGTGATCTGCTGCCACGTACTGGAGCATGTAGAAGACCCCGTGCAGTTCCTGAGCGAAATTTTCAGGGTCGGCAAAAGAGGTTACCTGGAAACCCCCTCGCTTATTGGCGAAGTGCTCGCACCCAGGGAATCGCACAAATGGATCATACATGAGCACCGCAACAGGCTTTACCTGGTTGACAAGAAGCAACTCGGTTTTGTATCGAACGGGTATTACCTGGGCGAGCTTGTGCAGGAATACCTCCCAAAAAACAGTATCGGTTTCAAAATGACAGAACGCACCCATCCAAACATGATGACCGTTCGCATTGAATGGGAAAGTAATTTCGACTACGAAGTGGAGCCGCAGGATCCCGAAATCAGAAAATATTTTTCCGGTGGATGGAAGCCGGAATGGGCCGACGATTTTTTCCCAAAGCGCAGTATGAGCAAGGAATTGAAAGAAGCTGCCGTGGCCTTTAAAGAGATATGTGCCAGCGTTTTTAAGTCGAAACTGTTAAAAAAGTAGCTAATACCACCACTCTTTTTTGAGAAATTTATATTTTTGCCGAAAGTTCAGGCAATAAATAAACATTTTTCATACAACCCATTTACATCACCCGAACAGGAGGAATCAGTACTTACACTGGACGCCCCGGTGTATTCCTTGATCGTTTGGAACGACGAGGTGAATACGTTTGACTGGGTGATAGAGACCCTCATGCAGGTTTGCGGCCATAGCCCGGAGCAGGCAGAACAATGCACAATACTCATCCATTTCAAAGGAAAATGTGCCGTTAAAAAAGGTAATTACGAAGACCTTGAGCCTTTAAAAGATGCGATACTGGAAAGGCAGATCGGGGCAACGATCGAGAAAATTGAAAATTGAAAAAGCAGCTTTACATCTTTTATTTTTTCAACAGATCCAGCACCCGCCACATTTTTTCCCGCACAGTACCTGCACTGCCATCGAAATTATTTACAATAAAAGCAAAGCTGTATTCCACCCCATTTTTACTTTTTACATATCCCGTGTAACTTCTGACACCGTTAATGTATCCATCCTTCATTTTCATTCCGTTCATTTCGGGCAGGGCATTATAAAAAGAACCAAACCAGTTTTTAGTTTTTGTAAATTGTAAAACAGTTACCAGCGAATGTGCTGTAAGCCGGTTGGCCGGAGATAACCCGCTGCCGTCAATTATTTTAAGGGCAGACCCTTCCACGCCCCGACCACTCCAAAAATCCCGGATGAGGCTTATTCCAGCATCTATATTGCCGGCCTTCCCTTTTTCGAATGAAATGGCCCGTACAAATGCTTCTCCAAAAAGGTTCACGCTCTTTTTTAAAAACCAGTAGTTCACTGAATCAAGCGGCGGGGAAGCAATCGTATCGAAGGATGTAACCGTTTTTGGCAATGGTTGTTTACTCATCAAGAGTTTAGAAAAGCTCTTTGCTGAAGACACATTCATCCTGTTCTTTGAAACAAGAAATTGTGCTAACTCCATTGCAAATATATTTCCGGCGTCGGGCATGGCCCCAGAAATACGGAAACTGTTTTCACCGGCAGGAATGGTTCCCATTGAAAAAATATTTTCACTGTAAGGTGCGGCATATAAATAAGCATTATCGCCACTACCCTTTTCGGCAGCTGTTACCAGGTTAATAAGTTGCGCCTGAAAACCCGTCGGCCTTGTTTCTGCAACAGCAGTGGCAGAACCAACTGTTGCGCCCGATTTAAGAAAAACATCATATTGGTTCTCGTTCCAGTTAAACCCCCGCGCCCCCGCGCCGAAATAATTTCCCATATCCTGCCATATCCAGCCATCGGGCATCGGTTGCAGGCCAAAGCGGAGATCATCTACCAATACAGTTCCGTTTACTTTATTGATGCCTGCTTTTTGCAATGCCGATAAAACGGCATCGTTCAGTTTGCCGGGTTTGGTTTGGGGCCAGCGGTCACTTCCCAATGAAGGATCGCCGTAGCCGGTTATAATGAGATTTCCGTTGAGTACTCCATTACTGATGCTTCCATCGTAACCAAGTACTGTTTTAAACCGGAAATCTTTACCCAGCAATTCAAATGCGGTGGCGCTGGTTATAATCTTCTGGCAACTCGCAGGCGCCATGCCAAGCTGCGCATTTTTTTCGAAAATAATTTTCCCGGTTTTTGTTTCGAGTACATATATGCTGAGGGCTGCATGGGCAAATTGTTTATCGGCCTGCAGTTTGGTAAACGCAGCTGATAAATCTTCCCGGGTGGTTTGACCAGCAGCAGTAAAAAGTAAAAAAATAAAAAAGGAGATAAATAAAAGTTTCATAAAAACCTGTTGATTTTTTAGGAATTTAATTAAGCCAGTTTTACCGGCAGCCTGGTAAAGAAATCATATTTCCCCATCAAAACTAAAGGAATTAAATTTGAATTTTATTTTCAATACAAGCTATGCCGAACATTTCCATCATTACCATTGGCGACGAACTTCTGATAGGGCAGGTTATAGATACTAACAGTGCATGGATGGCCCAGCAACTGAATGCGGCCGGCCTGGCCGTGCTGCGCCGGGTGGCCGTTGGCGATAATAAAAATTCCATTATCAATGCCCTGGAGCAGGAACAAGAACAGGCAGACGCCATTCTTATTACGGGCGGGCTGGGGCCAACCGCCGACGACATCACCAAACCCCTGCTATGCGAATATTTTGGGGGCAAAATGGTTCCCAACGATGCGGCATTAGAAAATGTGAAACGTTTGTTTGAACAAATTTTTAAAAGGCCCGTAACGCCTGTAAACATTAAACAGGCCGAAGTGCCCGATTGCTGCACGGTGATACAAAATAAACTTGGTACTGCACCCGGAATGATCTTTGAAAAAAACAATACGATTTTTGTAAGCATGCCAGGTGTGCCGCACGAGATGCAGGGCATGATGGAGCAGGACGTGATCCCCTTACTGCAAAAAAGGTTTGGTAATTCGTATATTGTACACCGTACCCTGGTCACCTTCGGTATTGGCGAATCGAACCTGTCGGATATGATACAGCCGTTTGAAACAGCCTTACCAGCAAACATAAAACTGGCCTATCTCCCAAACTTTGGAATGGTAAGGTTACGCCTTACATCATCGGGAACCGATAAAGAAAAACTGGATGCAGCTATGCATGAACAATTTTCGTTACTCAAAAAAGAAGTGAAAGATTACCTGTTAACGGATGAAGATGAGCCCATGGAAAAAATTGTTGGCAAGCTTTTATTGAAACAAAATAAAACGCTGGGAACAGCCGAAAGCTGCACAGGCGGGTATATTGCCCAACTGATCACCTCCATGCCCGGCTCCTCTGCCTATTTTAAGGGAAGTGTGGTGAGTTACAGCAACGAAGTAAAAGAAACACTCCTGAAGGTTAAGGAAACCACGTTACAACAATACGGTGCGGTAAGTGAAGAAACGGTAAGCGAAATGGCGGCTGGTGCACTGGATGCATTAAAAACAGATTATGCACTTGCCGTTTCGGGAATAATGGGCCCCGGGGGCGGCAGCGCAGAAAAGCCCGTGGGCACGGTATGGATTGCGGCCGCCAATAAAGAAAGAATGGTAACACAAAAACTTCATTTTCGTTTTGGAAGGCTGCGCAATATTCAATTAACCTCAGTAAACGCACTCAACCTGCTGCGCAAACTGATTATTGAATAATTCTTTGCTGAACTGTAAGAAAATATGCCCGGAAAAGAACCGTTCGGGTTATCAAAGAGAAGCTTAAAACATGCCGGTTTTTACTTACTTTTGCCCATCACTTAAACATTTGCCGCTATATGAGTTCAGTAGATCTGGTTATGCCCAAACTTGGAGAAAGCATTATGGAGGCCACTATTTTAAAGTGGCACAAAAGGCCCGGTGATACCGTAGCCATGGACGAAACCTTGCTCGATATTGCTACCGACAAGGTAGACAGCGAAGTGCCCTCTACTGCTGCCGGAACCATCGAAGAAATACTTTTTAAAGAAAATGATGTAGTGCCAATTGGTACTGTTATTGCACGTATACGCACCGGTGCTGCACAAAACACCGCAGCCCAGGCACCTGCACCTGCCACTCCTCAATACGAAGATGCTAAAGTGGTGGAAGAAATTCCTTTTCAGCCAGCGCAGTCAGCCCCCCCAGTAAGCAACAGTGCCGGCCCGCGTTTTTATTCCCCCTTAGTATTAAATATTGCCCAAAGCGAAGGCATTGGTATGGCCGAGCTGGAAAGCATTGCGGGCACCGGGCAAGACGGGCGGGTAAGCAAAAAAGATATACTGGCCTATGTGGCAAGTAAAAAACCGGGTTTTGCACCTGTGCAAACTGCCGCAACGGTTCAGCAGCAGGTAAACATTGTTCAGCAACCTGCAGCACAAAGCCCCGATAATTTACCAACCGTATACCAGGGAAATGTGGAGATCATAGAAATGGACCGTATGCGCAAAATGATCGCCAAACACATGGTAGACAGCAAGCATACCAGCGCACACGTAACCAGTTTTGCCGAATGCGATGTAACAAGTCTTGTTTTATGGAGAGATAAAGTGAAAAAAGATTTTGAAAAGCGTGAGGGTGAAAAAATAACTTTTACGCCGCTTTTCATTGAAGCCGTGGTAAAATGTTTAAAAAAATATCCCTGGCTTAATAGTTCGGTGGATGGCGATAAGATCATTGTAAAAAAAGATATCAATATCGGCATGGCCACGGCCCTGCCAAGCGGAAACCTTATTGTACCGGTTATACGCAACGCCGACCAGTTGAACCTGGTAGGCCTTACCAAACAGGTAAATGGCCTGGCCAATACCGCCCGTAATGGAAAATTAAAGCCAGATGATACGGCCGGTGGCACATTTACCCTAACCAATGTGGGAAGTTTCGGCAGCATTATGGGAACCCCCATCATTAACCAGCCGCAGGTGGCCATTATGGCGGTGGGTGCTATAAAGAAAAGGCCCATGGTTATTGAAACAGCACAGGGCGACAGTATTGCCATCCGGCACATGATGTACATCAGCCTCAGCTACGACCACCGTATTATTGACGGCGCACTAGGCAGCACTTTTTTAAATGCAGTAAGTAAGGAGCTGGAAAATTTTGATGCGAACAGGAGTGTGTGAGTATTCAACAGTTCGATGTTTAACGTTATTGGAGCAGCATGAAAGTGCTGCTTTTTTTTTGTGGGGAAGCCCTGGTTAAAAAAATGCTTCCTTCTTTGCTAAAATACAATCCGTTTTAAACCAACTTGATGGCAATCACTCCTGCTACTAACCGGCATCATTCTGCCGGCATTGCCTGCATCATAGCTTTGCTCATCAGTTTCACCTGAAAATCATTTTTATGGAAGAAGAAAAAAATGTCCAATTATGGCAGCAGGCAAAAGCAAGAGTGGACTTTAAAACACATCTTACCGTATATATCATTATAAACTCATTACTCTGGTTGATCTGGTTGTTTACCGCAGGGGTTCACACTTATCCGTGGCCTGTTTGGCCTACCATTGGCTGGGGCACCGGGGTCATTTTTAATTACCTGGGTGTTTATAAGGCCGGCAACTCAGTAGAGAAAGAATATGAGAAATTAAAAAGCGGGCAATCGCAATAAAGTCAACCCGGGAGAAACAGCAACATTGAATTATTTCTATTATTAAAACAACAGCAATGAAAGTTTTAACAGTATATGCACACCCCAATCCCAAATCTTTTTGCCATGCGTTACTGGAGGAATTCAGCAGGGGATTGATGGATGCAGGACATACAAACGAGGTGATCGATCTCTATGCCATCGGGTTCGACCCGGTTTTAAAACAGAAAGACTTTGTAAACTGGCTCCCCGATGAACATGCACCGGGTATGGTGGAGAAAGTTGTAAAAGAACAGGTTTTAAGCCCAAATACAAACCTGCTGAACAGGATCATTTCTAGGTTTATGTTCAGGAATAAGAGCCCTATTGAGATCATAAACATGCTTCGCCGCAAAGGGCCAAAAGATATACGCATGCAGCAACAGAAAGTTGCCAATGCAGATGCGCTTGTATTTATTTCGCCCGTATGGTTTGTTGGGTTTCCTGCAATGCTCAAAGGATGGATAGAAAGGGTATTTACACTTGGCTTTGCCTTTTCATTAAATACGGAGGGTTGGCACGGCGATATCGGAGGCCGTATACCCCTGCTTAGGCATGAAAAGGCCCTGGTCATCAGTACAACCATCTTTAATGAAGCAGCATACCAAACCGGGTTAAAACAGGCGATGGCTAAACTAATTGACGAATTTTCACTGCTGTATCCCGGCATTAAAAAAGTACAGCATGAATATTTTCATGCGGTAAATATGGCCGATAATAAAACACTTAAAAGCTATCTCGAAAAGGCCTACCAGTTGGGGAATGAATTTACTAAAAAACCGGGGAGCTTAATAAATCTCTCATCATTTATTGATGAACCCTCCCCCGTTTTTTTGGTAAGCTGAAAACCAAACCGCCAATGCGAAAATATTAGAGCCTATCTCAAAACTGCAGTTTTCATGCAAAGGCACAAAGGGGCAAAGACGCAAACCGCTTCTTTTCGCCTTAAATTTTTATCCCCTGCGTGAAATGATTCGTTTAATTATTTTTGAGATGCCTTTTAGTTGAAAGACAGTTCAGGGTAAAAAATTAAAGGAGACTGGTGGGGGCACCGGTTGCTTTGCAGGTTTTTACGTTAAGTTCTGTATTTCTTTGCGGTTAGTTTATTTACCTCAAAGAAACCAGGTGTTTCGCAAAGTACACTAAGGGCGCATGCTGACCAAAGCCATTTCAATAATACAACACGCCGGCTTATACGTTTGAAAAATATTAAACCAAAAGGATGGTAAATATTGTTACAGGAACAGTATCTAAAAAAATCTGAAAGAGCAAGCGTCGACAAGGTGGAAGTATTTTTAATCCCCTATTTTGCCCTTCCTGTAAGCCGGTAATAAATATATTGCCAAATGGTGGGATGGTAATAGAGGTTGCTTTCGGCCGTGGGGTTCGGTAGCAGTTCACCCCTGCTGTTCAGTATATCTTCCACTGCCTTGTGCAGAATTTTAATCCCTTCTGCGATCTGCAAATAAGGATATGTGCTGAAATTATCATTGGCCGCAGGTTTTATCAGCGATTGATAAATAATATCACCGGTATCTATCCCGGCATTTACATAATGTACCGTAACACCATTGTGAGCGGCATCCCCGTTCACCATGGCCCAGTAAGCGCCATGCACGCCGCGGTATTTTGGGGTAATGCCCGCATGTGTATTGATGATGTTGCAGGAAATATTTTTTAATATTTTATTTGAAATGATACGGGTGCCGTTTACAATAATAAGCGCTGGATTGATCTCTTTAATGATGGATAAAACCCTTTCGTCGTTTACAGAATCGACCTGCAGTATTTTGTTTGCCGGAATAGAAGAAAGGTTTAAATTATTTTCGCGGATGATCTGCGAGATCCTTTTTTTTGAAAGCCAGGGCAGTATTTTTCCAATGCTAAACTGAAACAATATTTGCCCGGCTACCGTTATTAATCCCAGCCTCCTGATCCTTCGCTTAATAAATTTCACTTTATCTTCCCTCCCTTCCATCACAACCTTTGCAACAGTAAAATGGCTGCTGATACTGTTGTAAACGATATTGCTGGTATCGTGGGGAGCGGCAAGTATTAATATCGGTCGGTTATCCATTCATCAGTTTTTGGGCCAGGCCTGTCATGGTATAAGATCGAAACCCGTATTTTGTATGCAGGCATTGATAATGCTTAAGTATCTCTTCAAGGAAAGCAAAATTCTCCTCCTGGTTCACGCCAAAATTATGCGGGTGCCACCAAAGATGAAACAGGGTATTTGTTTTTGCAGCGTGTGTCATCGCTTTTTTTATTCTTTGCAACCTTAACCATTCAAACATTTTCCATCTATGGTTATAGGGCCTTAAAAACCTGCTGCCGGGAAGATTTATTGGGAATTGCTCCTTAATGATCTTGTCATCGGTATGGCAATGATGTCCAGAAATATTTACATAGGCATCAGCAAGCCGTAATGCCCGTCTCCAATTGCTTTCCTGTTGATTGCTGCGTTCTTTGTATAGCCAGGAGTCGGGGTTGCCCCGGTAACATACTATACCTTCTTCCTTACACACTTCAAGATAGCTTGCATCAAACTGGTTCCTGGGAAATATGAGCGAGCTGAGTGTGACATTGTAAAGTGAAGCCGCTTTTTGAGCTGCCTTCAGATCTTCCCGAAACTGTTCAATGGTTTGGCCTTCTTCGAGACAAAAATAATGGCTAAATGTATGGGTGCCCAATTCATGCTGTGGCTGTTCCAATATTTGCTTTACCAGATGGGCTGCAAAATGCCAGGGATCTTCTGCGGTATTTTGTCCCACTTTGTTCATATACCCATTGTAGGGAGATAATTTTTCGTATTTGTAAGCAGGAATATTTTTGGGGGCATATTCCAGCAGCGTTTTCTTGTTTTCAAAAAACAGGAACCCCACGGTGGAAAATGTTCCTTTTATACCGTATTTATTGAAAATATCAAGCAAACGCGGAATTACTTTGTGCACGCCGAGGATATTTTCCCCATATCCCTCAATACTGCGGCTTTCTATGACGCCCCACATGAGTTCAAAATCGAGGGATATTACAAATTTTCCGTGGTTCATTTTGCAAATGTATGTTTATTTGACAGCAGAAATAAATAACGGGCCCCGTGCAAAAATCTTATGCAGAAATGGAGGTTTTTACAGGCCAGTTCCCATAACTTTGCGGCTCTGATCAAAATTGGCACCATGCACAAAAATTGGTGGAAAATATTATCCTTCATCTTACTGGTTTATACCATTGTGGGCGGTTTTTTGATGGATGTACCCCGCCTTCACATCCTTAATGAAACAATCCGAAACCTTTATTTTCATGTATGCATGTGGTTTGCTATGATGATCCTGTTTATCGTAAGTGCCGTTTACAGCATCAAATACCTGGGCAATAACAATTACCGGCACGATGTGTATGCACGAAACTATGCGGCTGTGGGTACCCTGTTTGGCATTTTGGGTTATGGCACCGGGGCCATTTGGGCCAATTATACCTGGGTTACCGACCAAAGCCAGAGCCTTGGTTCTATTTTGAAGGAACCCAAACTGATAGGGGCTGCCATTGCCGTACTTATTTACGGAGCTTATTTTGTACTCCGCGGGTCTTTTACCGATATGGATAAGCGGGCCCGTGTAAGTGCAGTGTACAATATATTTGCGTTTGCCATGCTTTTTCCGAGCATCTGGATCATCCCCCGGCTGGTGGGCAGCCTGCATCCCGGTGCGCCCGGGAGCGACAGTGGCAACCCTGCACTTAATTTTAAGGATATCGACAGCCGTTTAAGAATGGTTTTTTACCCGGCTGTAATTGGCTGGACCCTGCTGGGCGTATGGATCAGTACACTCAAGATCAGGTACGAATTATTAAGAGATAAAACATTGCTGCATGAATAATTTTTTTATGAAAAAATGCGTTTTAAAAACCTGCTTGCTGATTGCAGTATTATTATCCGGCATGGCCGCCATGGCGCAGGATAAGCCTGAAATGGCTGACAGCATGCGCAGCAACGGAAAGATATATGTGGTGGTGGCAGTTTGCCTTACCATACTTACCGGTTTGTTTATTTATGTTTTCAGCATTGACCGTAAAATAAGCCGTATCGAAAAAGAGAACAGATAATTTGCATTGCTTGCAGGGCTTTATGCCCTTTTTTAATAATAAAAACAAAAACATATGTCTTCAAATCAAGCGTACAGCTTTTTTCAAAGTGTGGAAAAAAGTTTTGACAAGGCTGCCAAATTCACAAAGTGGGATAAGGGCATTCTTGAACAGATTAAAGCGTGTAACAGCATTTACAGTATGCGTTTCCCTATTAAAAGAGACGATGGGTCTATAGAGGTAATTGAAGCTTACCGCATCCAGCACAGCCAGCATAAAACACCTTGTAAGGGTGGTATCCGTTTCAGCAGTGAAGTAAACCAGGATGAAGTAATGGCACTGGCCTCGCTCATGACCTACAAATGTGCTATTGTAAATGTACCTTTTGGTGGTGCCAAGGGTGGTATCAAAATAAGTCCGCGTAAATATTCTGCATACGAACTGGAAAAAATAACCCGCCGCTATACTGCAGAACTGGTAAAGAAAAATTTCATCGGGCCCGGTATAGATGTACCGGCTCCCGATTATGGAACCGGTGAACGGGAAATGAGCTGGATCGTGGATACCTATGCCTCATTAAAACCCGGCGAAATAGATGCAGCAGGTTGTGTAACCGGTAAGCCAATTACCCAGGGTGGTGTTCGTGGCCGCAGGGAAGCTACCGGCCTTGGCGTATTTTACGGTACAAGGGAGGTTTGCAACATGAAGGAATCCATGGATAAGCTGGGCCTTCCCGTAGGAATTGCCGGCAAAACAGTGGTGGTGCAGGGCCTTGGAAACGTGGGATATCACAGCGCTAAATTCTTTCGTGAAGGCGGGGCCGTCATCGTAGGCCTGGCAGAATATGAAGGCGCTATTTACAAAGCAGATGGATTAAATGAAGAAGAGGTTTTTCAGCACCGCAAAAAAACAGGTTCCATTCTTAACTTCCCCGGCGCTACCAATCTTGCAAAAAATACTGATGCGCTGGAACTGGAATGCGACATACTGGTGCCTGCAGCTTTGGAAAACGTGATCAACGGTGATAATGCACAAAGAGTAAAAGCAAAGATCATTGCAGAAGCCGCCAATGGACCATGTACGCCGGAAGCAGATGATGTATTTGCTCAAAAAGGGATCCTTTGCATACCAGATATGTACCTGAACGCTGGTGGTGTTACGGTAAGTTATTTCGAATGGCTAAAAAACCTTAGCCATGTGCGTTACGGAAGGATGGAAAAACGTTTTACAGAAAATATGAACGAAAAGATCATCCAGCAGGTAGAAGGCTTAACAGGAAAACAGATCCCGTCAAAAGAACGTGGCTCTATTGTAATGGGGGCCGATGAAGAAGACCTGGTATACAGCGGCCTCGAAGAAACCATGATCAATGCCACACGTGAGATCATGGAGATATGGAAAGGCAATCCCGGAATTCCCGACATGCGTACAGCTGCTTATGTAAGTGCCATTAACAAAGTGGGCATCAGCTATGCAGAACTGGGCATTTTCCCATAGTATTTTTTAAAACGATCATATCAGGCAGAAGCTCATGGCTTCTGCCTTTTTATTTTCTCAATAAAAACTGGCATGTTAACTTCGCAGCTATGGATGTAAAGGATATGAGCATTATTTTTATGGGCACACCCGAGTTTGCCGTGACCAGCCTGGATGCATTGGTAAAGGCCGGCTGTAATATTGTTGGCGTAATAACAGCTCCCGATAAACCTGCCGGCCGCGGTATGGAACTGCAGCAAAGTGCGGTGAAGAAATATGCTGCAGAAAAAGGCTTGTATATCCTGCAACCCGAAAAATTAAAAGATCCTATTTTTTTAGAAGAACTCAGAAACCTAAAGGCCGATCTGCAGGTAGTGGTGGCTTTCAGGATGCTGCCCGAACTTGTATGGAACATGCCCCCAATGGGAACCATCAATCTTCATGGCAGTTTACTACCCCAATACCGCGGTGCCGCCCCCATCAACTGGGCAGTTATCAATGGCGAAAAGGAAACTGGTGTAACCACTTTTAAGCTCCGGCACGAAATTGATACCGGGGATATATTACTGCAGCAAAGTTTTTCAATTGGCGAAAATGAAACGGCAGGAGAAGTACACGACCGCATGAAAGAAATTGGTGCAGCATTACTGGTTAAAACGGTTAAGGCCATGGCCGATGGCTCTATAAAAGAACAGCCCCAATCTTTAACGGTCAACGGTCAAGTTGCAGCGCCCAGGCATGCACCAAAAATTTTTACAGAAACCTGCAAAATAGATTTCAGTAAAACGGCAGATGAAGTGCATAACCTTGTGCGTGGTCTATCGCCCTACCCAACAGCTTTTACCTTTTTGAACGGAAAAAAATTAAAGATCTTTAAGGTTCAAAAAGATAATGAAGCGCCCGTAATTGCTGCAGGAGAGCACCAAACAGATGGAAAGACCTATTTACGCTTTGCCTGTGCCAACGGTTATATTAATGTACTGGATATGCAACTGGAAGGAAAAAAAAGAATGAATACTGCAGACTTCCTCAGAGGGTACCGCTTTGCATAAAAAAAGCCCCTGTTAAAAGGAGCTTTTCAAAATATGCTTATCCTGCTATTTTATCTTCAGTTTATCGAGTAATGTTTTACTTACTGCTGCCTTGGGAACCACCAGGCTTACCGTATTGATGGCAAAATATGATTCTGATACATTGATGTAGCCGTTAAGCGGCCCTACGTCGCCCCAGGAATTCTTCACTACAAAAAATGTTTTACCACCCTTAGATTTTTCTAACCCGGTTATATGCATCAGGTGATCGTCCTGCGTGCTGAGGTTTTCAAACAATTCCTGCCTTTTCTTTACATCCCATTTATCTTCAGGCAGATCTGCTTTTGCTTCTGATGGCGCCACAGCCACGTTTAACGCAAGGCCCTGCTTTTGCATAAAACCTTCATTACTTACATCTGCATCCCACAAAACAGTATAGCCATTCTTTAATGCGGATCTCACCAGTTCGGTCATTTCATTCAGCGGAATGTTATAGTAGGCGCCATTGCTGAAATTATCGGGCACTTCCAGTACAAAAGAACTGTAAAAGGGATGATGGGTAAATGAAGTGATATTTACATAATCATCTGCATTGAATTTAAGCAGTTCGGCTGCGTAAGTTTTGGGCGTGTAGCTCCTTCCATTATAGGTGAATTGCTGGGGAACGGGGCCAAGTATTTTATCTAAAATAGCCTCGTAACCTTTCTGCCAGTCTGAAGCAACGGGCTGATGTGCAAGTAATGTATCCAGGTAATTTTTCAATCCCCTGATGGCTTTTTGGTGACGCACAGTTCTTGCCTCATCTGCACTGAAAGGATAGGCCTCTTCCGGCATGGCACCATAAGTGGCCACCGACCTGATCACATCATGTCCAAGCCCACCTTCTCCAAACTGCGTTTTACCCTGACGCAATAAATATTGCCTTCCTTTTTCTATATACATGTTCCTAACTGTGTACAGTTCACTGATGTCGGCGGCTGATCCACCTGATTTCAACAACTGGCTTTCGAGCAAAGATGTGGTGGAAAAAGACCAGCAGGTTCCGGTACTTCCCTGGTTTTTTACAGAAGTGGCGGGGTTGAGTTTTTCTATAATAAAATCATCACCGGTTTTTGGTGCCACCACTTTAGGTGCCGGTACCGATGTTTTCCCTGGTGAAGATGCGGATGCAGCCGTTTCCCTGTCGGCCTTCTCAATTTGAGCGACAGACAAAAGGGAAAAACTGCAGATAAAGACCGAAAGAAAAATTCTCCTCATACTATTAGGTGTTTAATTGATTAATAAGTAATGGTACATTCAAAATTATTTTCGCCTGCGCCCAGTTCATCTGCCGCAGCATTGCTTACCAGCACGGCTATCTTACTGTTCTGCTTTAAATCAGGGATTACATCCAGCACTTTTGCATAGATCGTTTTTTGCGTGGCATGGTTGGTGATCTTTATAATTGATCCTGCTGTGGCATTATTGTGCAGGCAATAATATTTTCCATCTTCCCATCCACTGGTGCTTTTAAATACACTTCCTGTTCCGGTTTCTTCTGCCCGTTTATCTGAGCTGTTGTACTTTGATTTAAAAAACCCACCTCCCGGATTTTTTGATGCCGGAACAGGTGTTTCCTTCACAACAGGAGGATCCAGCTTTACAACAGGCTTCTCTTCTTTTACAACCGGCACTGCTGCTCTGGTATCTTCCTTTGCTTTTACCACTTCTTCAACTGCTTTTTCTTTTACAACAGGTGGTTCTGCTTTTTTAACCTCAGCTACAGGTTCTGGTTTGGTTTCTGCAGTTTGTTTATACCCTACAATAAGGTTCGTCCCTTCTTTTACCCCATCTGAACCAAGATTATTCCATTTCTTGATATCGGCAATGGGAACTTTTCCATGCTGCACACTGATGGAATAAAGTGTTTCTTTCTTTTGAACTTTGTGATACAGCGGTTCGCCTTTACCCGAAACAACGGGCGTCGCTTTTTTCTCCGCCACAGGCTTTACTTCCTCTTTTACAAGAACAGGTGGCGGAATATTTGGGGCCGGAGTTCCTTTTGCGGGTATCTTGATCACCTGGCCAATGGTAAGGCCCTGGTTAAAATCGAGGTTATTGTATGCCGCTATTTCTTTTGGATGTATGTTGAACTGCCTCCCCAGTGAATAGAGCGTTTCTTTTGGAGCTACTGTATGTGTTATGTAGGTTTTTCCTTCCTGCGCAAAGGCAAAAGCCGGAAATAAAAGTAACAGAAAAAACAATTTCTTCATATTGCCATTTTTCAGCTGCAAATATGCGGAAATATGTTCATTAATCGGCCTATTACTTGTTAAGAATCCGCCATTCTTTTGGATAATAATTATTGATGCGGTTTGGAAGAATTTTAATAAACCCCAGTGGTAATCCCGCATAACGCACAATACTCCAACCCATACGGGAGGAGCTTGATTCAATGGGCGACTTTCGTAAAAAATCAAGGGCAGCTTCCTTGCCGAGCTCGGTGAAGGGATATTTGTTTGAAACAATATTGCTCACGGCCAACTCGTGATGCGGAACCAGTTCGTTCCTTATAACCACTCCCAGCATTACACCGGCTTTTTTGATATAAAGCGCCGATTGAAGCAGTTGCAGGTTTTCAAACTGAGCAGCAGGGAATGCCAGTATATCGTCTTTAAATTTAATGAAAACATGGGCATCGGCGTCAGAAACATAAGGTCTTACAATTTCAACCTCCTGCCTGCCCGCGGGCAATAGTTTATACTTAACAGCAGGTTCAGTATAATCCACCGCCTGCTTCTTCCTGAAAACAGCCATGTAAAAACCCTCTCCTTTTAATTGATCGGGATAAAACCGGTATCCGCAGGCCTTATGCGTTGAAGATTGCGATGTTACAATTCCCCACTCTTTTGCTGTATGCAATGAAACTGATTCCATTTCCTGCTGGGCAACCAGCCAGTCGGCAATGGCCTCATCTTCTTCCTGCGAGTAGGAGCATGTTGAATAGATGAGAATGCCTCCTTCTTTTAATGCAGGCAATACATCGCTCAATATTCTTTGCTGGCGCTGGCTGCAAAGCGTTACATTTTCCAAACTCCATTCTTTTATTGCCGCTGCATCTTTACGGAACAGGCCGCTGCCGCTGCAGGGTGCATCCACCACTATTACATCAAAAAAGCCTGCAAGTTTCCGGAAGTCTTTTGGATCATTGTTTGTTACCACTGCATTGGCGGCTCCCCATTTGGTCAAATTTTCTGCCAGCACGTTCACCCGGGTTTTTATCACTTCATTGCTTACCAATAAACTTTCTGCAGAGACCAGGGATTGCAGCAGGGTTGACTTACCACCCGGGGCAGCACAAAGATCAAGTATTGTAAGTTTTTCTTTTAAAGAGCAGGTTTGCCTGAGTGCCTGTTCCAAAAACATGCTGCTGGCTTCCTGCACATAATAAGCGCCTGCATGAAACAAAGGATCAATTGTAAACGAAGGCCGATCATTTAAATAGAAACCATGCATGCACCAGGGAACTGCTTGCTGCCGGGCAAATGGCAGTTGAGCCGCCGTACATTTGGCCGGGTTAATGCGTACAGAAGTTAATTGCTCGGGGTTTTCATGTACCCGTATAAAATTATCGTTAGAAAAACCTGTGCAGTTTTGCAGCGATGATAATAAGGCGTTTGGTAATGATGTATGCAATGGAACTGCTGTTTTTAATAATGATCTAGGCAGTTTTTTTAAGAATGGCTACGGTTAAACGGCTCACACAAATCAATTTGCCCTCTTCATTTTTAATTTTGATATCCCATACATGGGTACTGCTGCCCAGGTGGAGTGGTTCTGCCCTGGCAATAACCCATCCGCTGCGAATACTGCGGATATGATTTGCATTAATTTCAAGCCCCACGCAAAGAAACTGGCTGTTATCAATTACCAAAAAAGAAGCCACACTGCCAACTGTTTCTGCCAATGCGCAACTGGCCCCGCCGTGCAGCAATCCATAAGGCTGATGTGTACGTGCATCAACAGGCATTTTCATTTCGAGGTAATTGTGCCCAATGCCTGTCCATTGCATACCCAGGTGATGGCCCATTGTATCTACTGCAGGCGATCCCAGATCGGAAAACTGTAAATTCTTATTAAACCAGATCGGTTCCAAAGTTGAAAGTTGAAAATTAAAATGGGCATTTATGTCAACAACGAAACAATATTCGTTTACCAGTAGATATATTCAATTAAATACTACCGCTTCTTTAGAGACCTGTTCACCACATCGGGCAAAAAACCAGATACATCTCCCCCGTTCTTTAACACATCCCTTACAAGTGTGGAAGCTACGGATGTATACTGGGGAAGGCAGGTAAGAAAAATGGTTTCGATATTTTCTGCAAGGGTGCGGTTCATGTCGGCAATGGCCTTTTCATATTCAAAATCATTTACGTAACGGATACCCCGGAGGATATAGTTGGCTCCTACATTTTTGCAGCATTGAATAGTCAGCCCGTCGTACACCATCGCATCAACTTTTGGATTGTCTTTATAAATATCTTTCAGCCACTGCAGCCGTTGCTCTTCGCTGAACATCGGTTGTTTGTTCACATTGCGGCCAATACCAACCACTACCTTATCAAACAACGGGAGTGCCCGGTCAATAATATCTTTGTGGCCGAGTGTTACAGGATCGAATGTTCCGGGAAAAAGGCAAACCTTCATATTAAAATAGATAAGGGGTAATTGAATAATTGATAATTGACCACATCATTAAAACCGTTTTACCTGGTTAGAGTTACCAAATCTAAAACATTATCCATTATTAGTTAAAAAATTATCAATTTGCCGGCAGGCCCTTGTTTCCGGCCAGGAGGTACAGTACTGCCATCCTAACTGCCACCCCGTTTTCTACCTGCTGCAAAATGATGGACTGTTTACTGTCAGCCACATCACTGTCCAGTTCCACCCCCCTGTTGATAGGGCCGGGATGCATGATCACAATGTCTTTATTGACTTCATTAAGCAGTTTGCTTGTAAGGCCATAAGCAAGGTTATATTCCCGCAAAGAAGAGAACAATACCTGGTTCTGGCGTTCAAGCTGGATGCGCAGCACATTGGCCACATCGCACCATTGCAATGCTTTTTTAAGATCATACTCAACCTTTACATCCAGGGCCTGGGTTATATATTTTGGAATAAGTGTTGGTGGCCCTGCAACCATTACTTCTGCCCCCATTTTTTTAAGCAGGTAAATATTGCTGAGTGCCACCCGGCTGTGCATGATATCGCCAACAAGCAGGATCTTTTTTCCTGTAAGCGTACCAAGTTGTTCAGTTATACTGAATGCATCGAGCAGGGCCTGGGTTGGATGTTCATTGATGCCATCGCCGGCATTTACAATGGCAGTGCCCGGGAGCTGTTTTGCCAAAAAATGCGGGGCGCCGCTGGCACTATGCCGCATAACCACCATATCCACCTTCATACTAAGGATATTATTTACCGTGTCGAGCAGGGTTTCTCCTTTTGAAACAGAGGATCCGGAGGCCGTAAAATTGATGGTATCTGCACTTAATCGTTTTTCTGCCAGTTCAAATGAAATACGTGTCCTGGTGCTGCTTTCGTAAAAAAGGTTTACAATGGTTACATCACGCAGGGAAGGCACTTTTTTGATAGGCCTCTGCAATACTTCTTTAAAACTTGCCGCGGTTGATAAAATAAGGGATATGTCCTGTTGTGAAAGCTCTTTAATGCCTAAAAGATGTTTAGTGGAGAGTTGCATTAAAAATCAAAGCTAAAGGAAAAAAATGAATAGGCAATGGGGAAATTAAATGGGAACAGGCAAATAATGAATTATTGATTGCTGATCATTGATCATTTACCGGGATATTGGCCATTTACAGGAGTTTTAAGGAATTTTTTCTTGCAAAACATAAATAATCAATAATAAAGTAAATCAATAATCAGTATAACTCCACCTCGTTTGTATCCCGGTTTAGCTTTACTTTCTGCGACTGAACTGTATCAATTGCAATGCCGCAATAATCGGGCTGTATGGGCAGCTGGCGGCTAAAGCGACGGTTAACCAATACACAGAGTTTCACCTCTGCAGGGCGCCCGAAATCGTTCAGTGCATCCAGAGCTGCCCGGATGGTACGGCCGGTATGGAGCACATCGTCTATCAGTACCACTTTTTTATTTTCTATAGAAAATGGGATATCTGTTTTTGCAGGTTTATGAAGTTCATCACGTACATCATCCCGGTAAAAAGTAATATCAAGTACACCATAATTTATCTTTTCATTTGGCAGTATGGACCTGATGGATGCTATGATCCTGTCGCTTACGGCCGTTCCTCTTGGCTGCAGGCCTATGAATACCACCTCAGCAAGTGAACTGTGGTCTTCAACCAAATGATACGCCAACCGGCCAATGGCAAAATGAAACTGCTCTTTATCAAGAATAATTTTCAACGAAGAAATTTTATAACAGCTAAATTACCTGATATTGGCCAATAAAAAAACTCCCGGGCAAGGGAGTTTTGATCATCTATTTATAATTTTTTATTTACCGCCTTTCAAAGAAGCCTGTAATGCCTCCAGCTCTGACCATTTTTCAGCTGCTGCAAGTTTCGCCTGCTTTGGCCAGCTTGCAGGATTGTGTACATTGTATTTAGGGCCTGCAGCCTCCAGTATTGTTTTCAATTTTTTTGCAGCTGTTTTACCCAGCGCATTAAACGTGATGATCCCTTCTTTTTTAAGAAGGGCCGAAATATGTTTGCCAATACCTTCAATTTTTGTGAGGTCATCAGCTTTTGCCGGTTCTTTTTTGGCCACCGTTTTTACCTTTTTGGCGGTTGTGGCTTTTTTAACTTTTACAGTCTTTGTTGCTGCAGTAATTACTTCAGCGGTTGCAGCCGGAACAGCTACCAGGCAATTTTCTACAGTAACACCATATGCATCGGGCCAGGTTTTTTCCCTGTGATCGTTTACCCAGCGGCCATCGCTCAATAAATAACGGTATTGATATGTTTTTCCTCCTGTCAACACTAGTTCGGTACGGAGAGAACCATCTTCGGCTTTTTCGAGCCAGATGCCTTCCTCCACATTCCAGTCATTAAATTCGCCCACAAGGATTCCGCGTTCTGCGCCCGCCACTATTTCTGCAGGCAATGTAAATTGTACTTTTTTTGTAGTCATAATCTTTGGTTTATAAAATATACATGGCAAGCGGCATATTTAATACTGGTAATTCCAGGAGGTAACCCGCAGGTTGTTCACAAGTTTTAAACAGGCAAAATAAATCCGGCATTCATTGCACCGCCTTTGCTGGGCAGCGCCCCGGATCATTTCTTTCTTACCCACAAGTATTCGGCAAAACCCATCAGGTCCCAAAATACATTCCCTTCCACCCTGCCTTTATTTTTAATCATTGAAATACATATCCTCAGCGGAATTGCGGCTATATAAAACCAGTTTCTCCGTATGCCACACTTCAATACTTCACAGCCGTTTTGTTCAAAAATAATTTTGAGTTCCTGCCAGGAATAAAGCCGCACATGCGTTGGGTCATCCTTAAAATTCAAGGTGCCGTACATAGAAGGAAGTGTTGTACTTTTTTTTCCGGGAAATTCGATATAAAAATAACCTCCGGGAGCCATTTTTTTAACCAGGGCAGGCACCACATGATCTCCGTTGTGCAAATGTTCGATCACATGTGCCATCCAGATACCATCAAAGAAATTATCGGGTATACTATCATAATTTAGTTTTGTTAGGTCCAGCTCATAAAACCCTTTCATTAATTTAAAATCTGCATCTGAATTATTGTAATTCCTGTCAAGGTCAAGTCCATAATATTCACATTGGGGAAATACAGAAATGATCCTGGATGCAGAATTATTTCCTGCACCCACATCAAGCAGCTTAAATGGGCGCTTACCAAATGATCTAAACAGGAAATTGAATTTAAAATTAATACCTGCCCTGCCCTGCTGAAAAAAATTCATCGGGATATATGTTTCTTTAATAAATGGATCATTTTATTTTTCGCCCAAAAAAGCATACCGGTAATCCGTTGGCGAAACAAAAGTTTCCTTAATGGTTCTGGCACTCAGCCAGCGGTACAGGTTCAATGCAGAACCGGCTTTATCATTTGTTCCGCTGGCGCGGGCACCACCAAATGGCTGCTGCCCCACCACGGCACCTGTAGGTTTGTCGTTAATGTAAAAATTTCCGGCGCTGTTCCGCAGCCTGCTCACTGCCAGCTCAATGGCATAACGGTCGGTAGCAATCACGGCTCCCGTTAATGCATAAGCAGATGTGGTATCCACCAGCTTCAGTGTTTCTTCGTATTTGTTTTCATCATAGATATAAACGGTAAGTACCGGGCCAAAAAGTTCTTCGCACATGGTCACATACTTTGGATCGGCAGCCTCAATAACAGTGGGCTCTATGAAATAGCCGTTTGTTTTATCGCAATGGCCACCCACCCATATTTTAGCACCGCTGTTTCTTTTACGGGCATCTTTTATAAATCCTTCCAGCTTGTCGAAACTTTTTTCATCTATCACCGCATTGATGAAATTCGTAAAATCCTCCACGGTTCCCATCTTCATGGTTTTAATTTCTTCCACCAGTTTTTTCTTAACCGCAGCAGCAAGGTTAGAAGGAATATACGCACGTGAGGCAGCCGAGCATTTTTGCCCCTGGTATTCAAAAGCACCACGGGCAAGCGCTGTTACCACCGCATCCACGCCGGCACTTTTATGTGCAATAACAAAATCTTTACCACCTGTTTCACCCACAATGCGTGGATAGCTTTTATAAACGCCCATGTTCTTACCAATGGTTTCCCACATGCGGTTAAACACACCCGTGCTGCCTGTAAAATGGAGTCCCGCAAAATCGGGATGATTGAACACCACTTCCCCAATGGTAGGGCCGTCGATAAAAACCAAATTGATAACACCATCGGGCAACCCTGCTTCTTTTAAGATGCGCATAAACATTTGAGCACTGTACACCTGTGTATTGGCGCATTTCCAAACAACCACATTGCCGCACATGGCCGGGCTGGCCGGGAGGTTGCCCCCAATGGCAGTAAAGTTGAATGGTGTAAGGGCAAATACAAATCCTTCGAGCGGACGGTACTCAAGACGGTTATTTACACCCGGGCTGCTGATGGGCTGCTGTCGGTATATTTCGCTCAGGTAATGAACATTAAAACGTAAAAAATCTATCAGCTCACAGGCACTGTCTATTTCTGCCTGGAAAGCATTTTTACTTTGCCCCAGCATAGTGGTGGCGTTCATATACGGCCGGTATTTTGTGGCAATAAGATCGGCGGCTTTCAAAAAAATATTCGCCCGGTTTTCCCAGCTCATGGCAGCCCATTTGTCTTTTGCTTTAAGAGCTGCATTAATGGCCCTGGTCACATGCTTTGCCTCACCCGAATGAAATTTACCCAGTACATGTTTAAGCTCATGCGGGGGGCGGATATCGTGCGTGTTGCCGGTGCGTACTTCTTCGGAGCCAATGTACATTGGAACATCGATCCTGGAAGATTTTAATTCTTTCAACACCTCTTTAAGGCGTTTTTTTTCAGCAGAACCGGGTGCATACTGAAGCACGGGTTCATTGGTTGGTATGGGGTAATAAAAATCGCCGTATTGCATATGTTAGAATTTGAAAATGTTGCTACACAAAGTTACTTTATTTTAAGCCGCCGGTACAAATAAGCAGGCATTTGAATTAAGATTCATCCTCCTTCTCACTCATCAAATACGCCTTTATAAACCCATCCAGTTCTCCATCCATCACCGGCTGCACATTTCCTGTTTCAAAATCGGTGCGGTGATCTTTTATCATCTTATACGGGTGAAATACATAACTGCGTATCTGGCTGCCCCATTCAATTTTTTTCTTTTTGCTGTTGGCTGCATCCCTCAGCTCATTCCGCTTCTGAAGTTCCATATCGTAGAGGCGGCTTTTGAGCATCTGCATGGCCAGTTCCCTGTTGCCAAGCTGGCTGCGGTCCTGCTGGCAAACCACTACAATACCTGTGGGAATATGCGTGAGCTGTACTTTTGTTTCAACCTTATTTACGTTTTGCCCGCCTGCACCGCCGCTCCGGCTGGTTTCCATTTTTACGTCGGCGGGGTTAACTTCAATGGTGATCGTATCGTCTACCAAGGGGTAAACGTTTACCGATACAAAAGAGGTATGCCTGCGTGCATTACTGTCGAACGGAGAAATGCGCACGAGGCGGTGCACGCCAGTTTCACTTTTTAAAAATCCATAGGCAAAAGGTCCTTCAAATTTGTAGGTGCAGGTTTTTATGCCGGCCCCATCGCCCCATTGCCAATCCATTTCTGTAACGGTCCAGCCCTGTTTTTCGCCATACATACGAAACATTCGGGCGAGCATTTCGGCCCAATCCTGGCTTTCGGTACCACCCGCGCCACTGTTTATCTGCAACATGGCAGGCAATGAATCGGAAGGGTCGTTGAGCGTGCTTTTAAATTCGGCGTCTTCTATGGCCGTAATGGCTTTACCATAGGCCTCTTTTGCTTCTTCTTCTGTTGCTTCGCCTTCTTTCCAGAAATCGAACAATACGGCAAAATCTTCCACGGCCCCGTTAACAGCGCCGAACATATTTACCCAATACTCGTTTTCCTTTATTTCTTTAAGAATAGATGTGGCCCGGGCATTATCGTCCCAAAAGCCCGGAGAAAGTGAGAGCTGTTTATCGTTTTCTATTTTGGCTTGTCTGTTAGCGACGTCAAAGAAACCTCCTCAAAACCAGGATACGGTCTCTCATATCTTTAATTGCTTCAATTGTCATAATGGCGCAAAGTTAAGTGAAAGTTTAAAAAAATCGGCAACTACGTTAAAACAGGCGGGCAGGTTGTAAAATAAAAACGGGGCAGCTGCCCCGTTTCAAAAATTTAGTAAAATTTAAAAAGTATAACGTACTCCCAGGCCTCCCCAGCCTCCGGCAAAACCATACCCTTTTGAAAACTCAAAAGAAGGCTGCCAGTCGAGCGCTATATTCAGCGGAAGTTCATTAAACTTATAGTCAAGCCCTAAAACGCCATCCACACCAAACAAGGTATTGTTTCCCTTATACAAACCAACGTGTGCACCCGGGCCGACATACCATTTGAGGTTGCCTTCCGAATTAAGATCTCCGTGAAACTCATATAAACCGGTAATTCTTACACCGTCTGAATTGAAAAATCCAATGAACTCCAGCGCCGCCTTTTCCTGTATAAAGGTTTTAAGCGAAAGGCCAACACCATCCCATATTTTAATACCTGCAGCGGTTTTATACTCAAGACTACTGGCAGTTTTATTTTGGGCAAACAGAACAGAACCAATAAAAAGGGTTAAAGACAAAACAAAGATTTTTTTCATACATATTATTTTATTGATGCAAATTTACGGCAAAACATCAAAACCGCCACCTGCAGGCATTTTTGTGGATAGTTTTTGTTAATATTGAACGCACTTCACTAAAACAGGAGTATCCCAAACATCGAGATGTCATCCATGCTGCAGCATAGTATTTCAGGAAACAACTTTGTGGTTTCATCGCAAAAATGTCTTTATTGGGAAGAAGAAAAAGCTTTGATCCTGTCGGACCTGCACCTGGGCAAGAGCGGGCATTTCAGAAAGAACGGCATCCCCGTTCCGCAAAACGTTTTTAAAGAAGATATGCAGCGCCTGTTTTCTTTAATACAGTTTTACAGTCCGCAAAAGGTTGTTATAGCCGGCGATCTTTTTCACAGCCATTCAAATAAAGAACATGATTTTTTTGCACGGTGGAGAAATGATATCCCTTCCTTAACCATTGAACTCGTACTGGGCAATCATGATATTCTTGAAGACTGGTATACATCAGCGGGGATCAATGTGCATAAAGGAAGACTGGAGATAAAAGATTTTTGCTTTACACATGATGTTGTTGATTCCGGCAGTGTAAATGAAAAATATATCATCAGCGGGCATATACATCCATCCGTTATAATGAAAGGCGCAGGAAAACAAAGCCTGAATTTACCCTGTTTTTATTTTGGAAAGAAATATGCTGTACTTCCTGCATTTGGCGGATTTACCGGCACACACCCCATTCGTCCGTTAAAAGGCGATACGGTTTTTGCGCTGGCAGAAAAAAAGGTCATAAAACTTCAGTGATCATGCCTTCATTTTACGGCGTTCCATTTCCTTCTTAATGGTACTGAGTTCGCGGCCGGTTTGGCCCGACACAGAACTATTTTCCTGTGCACGGCGCATCAGGTAGGGTATTACATCTTTTATGGGGCCAAAAGGCAGATATTTGCTTACACTGAAATTACTGTGCGCCAGGTTGAAAGTTATATTATCGCTCATGCCGTAAAGCTGCGAAAAATGTACATGAGGATGATGGTGCGGCAATCCTTTTTCGTCAAGCAGTTTGGTGGTGTACATATTGCTGTATTCATTATGCGAGGCCACAATGAGCGCAATGATATCTATATGCTCTATGCAGAATTTAACAGCGTCATTATAATCCCTGTCGCATGATTCTTTGTCGGGCTGAATGGGTGATGGGTATCCTTTTTCAACCGCACGCAACCGTTCTTTTTCCATATAGGCCCCCCTGACCAGCTTGCTTCCTAAAATGAATTTTCTTTCCAGTGCTGCTTCATAACTGTCTTTTAAAAACTGCAGCCTGTCGTGACGGTAAAGTTGCAGGGTATTGTAAACAAGTGGTTTTGTTTTATTGAACATATCCATCATCATAATGGTGATGGCATCAACCGGATCCTGTATCCAGGTTTCTTCTGCGTCGATGAGCACACCCACGTTTTTTTCATTGGCGGTTTCGCAGATCTTTATCAGTCTTTCCACAATGCGCTTCCACTCTTCCCGCTCTGCTTCGGGCAAACCATCCACTGCTTTATAATACCGTTTCATCAGCGTTCCTTCTGCTGCGTGCATGGCATCATCCAGTTTTTCCAGTAAAGTAAACCTTGAAATACCCGTTACTTTAATACTCATAAAAGGAATATTCTTTTGCGTAGAAGCGTAGTTGATCACTTTTATGAATTCACCGGTGGCATGGTCGTACGCTTCGTCGCCGTCATCGCCGCCTTCCACGCCATAGTCGAGTATGACCTGCACATGATATTTGCCGAGTTTATTGGCAACGGCAGCAGTTTGTTCAAGTGTTTCGCCACCAACAAACTGGCTGAAGATAGTGTTGCGCAAAATTGGTTTTGTAAAAGGAATATTCCATTTAATGGCACCGGGTGTTAGTGCAAGGCCGATCTTTAACCAGGCCGGATGCCCCATGGCCCAAAATAGAAAATGTGCTTTTTTTAATTCTGCATCTGTCTTGTATTCGTATGCGAATTCTGTATTATCGAAGGAGAGCATAAAAATGGCAATAAGAAATGAAATCGAAATTGATAATGCAAAATTAGTTACAAAAAAAATAAGGCAGAAATAAAAAACGTTTTACTCTCAATAAAACATAATGATATTTGGGAACTATATTTGCAAAAACTTAAAGATGGATAAAAAAGCCTCCGAATCGATCGTGGTGATGACAGAACTGGTACTGCCAAATGATACAAACACATTTGGAAACCTGATGGGCGGCCGCCTGATGTACTGGATGGATATTGCTGCAGCGCTTGCCGCCATGAAACACTGCGGGGCTCCCGTGGTTACGGCATCCGTGGATAATATTTCGTTTGAAACGCCCATAAAATTAGGAAATGTTGTGCATATTGAGGCTAAAGTAACCCGTGCATTTACCAGCAGTATGGAAGTGCATATGTATGTATGGGGCGAAGATGCCATTCAGCAATACCGCTATAAAAGCAATGAAGCTTATTATACTTTTGTGGCCCTTGACCCAAATGGCAAACCCAGGCCGGTAAACAAACTGATAGCCGAAACAGAAGAGGAACAGAAATTATTTGACGGAGCATTAAGAAGAAGGCAGCTCCGCCTCATACTTGGCGGAAAAATGAAACCCGATGAAGCAGAAGAACTGAAGGCACTTTTTGTAAAGTAAAATCACTTATCTATCCTGCTCAGCAGGTGATGTTTGCTTTTCATCATGAACTCCTTACTCTGTTCAATGGCATTCATCACTTTTTCGAGGATATTTTCGGCAGTGTCTTCATAATCCAGTTCCATTGGCTCTTTAAAGGTTACCGATAGCCTGGAACCCTTTTTCTTGAATTTTAATCCCTTTTTATTGAAGGCCCGCCAGTACCCGTTTATTACAACGGGCACCACGATGGGCTTGTTTTGCTTGATAATAAAAGCGGTACCCTTACGACCCGGTGCAAAAGGCTTTGTGGTACCCTGCGGAAATGTGATGACCCAATTTTTATCCAGTGCAGAAGTTATTTTCCTGGTATCTGAAGGATCCAGCCCACGCCTCACTTCCTGCCCGTCGGAACGCCAGGTACGTTTAACCGTAATGGCACCTGCCAAACTGAAGAGTTTGGTAAGCCAGTTTGTTTTCATGGTTTCTTCTGCAGCTACATATTTTATGCGGGTAAAAGGCCAAAGCAGGTAAAAGGGCAGCCCAAGCCTGTTTCTTTTCCGCCAGCTTGCCGCACAAAAAATATGAATAAAAGTTATAACATCTGCAAAGTAGGTCTGGTGGTTACTCACAAAAAGCACATTGCGGCGGGGCAAGTGCTGCAGGTTTTCCATGCCGTTTATCTGCAACCGGTTTACCAATGCCAGCCCGGGGTAAGTAAAAATACCCACAACACTGTACACAAGCCCTTTTACAACACGGGACCCCAAAATATGGTCAAGCAACGGTTTCATGCAATAACAGCTATTTAAACCCAATTTAATGCTTAAATATAGCGGTAAAAGAAATTGTAAAAAAAAGAAATTGAATAGTAAATTAACATAACTTTACGATTCAGGCTTTTTATTGATTTACTTAATCTCTCACAAAAAACATTTCTATGCAATCGAAATCTACTTTTGTAAGATTGCAGACCAAAACTAAAAAATTGCTTTTCATAGCAATGCTTTTGTTATTTGTGTCTGTATCTTCTTTTTCGCAAATTCTTATCGATGAAGGATTTAATACGGTCCTTCCAACAGGATGGACCAGGCAAAACCTTGGCACCCCTCCCGGAACAAATCCTAACTGGGGCCAGGGAAATGCAACCGTGTTTACCGCAAACAGCGGAGCACCCACGGCTTATGCTTTTGCCAATTTCCAGTCGGTAACCGGGGCCAATACCATCAGCAACTGGCTTTTTACCCCGGAAGTGGCCATTGCCAATGGTAATGTGCTTACTTTTTATACCCGTGTTCCAACCGGGGGTAACGCTTTCCCCGACAGGCTGCAGGTTCGCATGAGTACGGCCGGTGCCAGCACCAACGTGGGCGCAACCAATACTTCCGTTGGCGATTTTACCGTGGTTTTACAGGACATCAACCCTACCTACGGAACTTCGTATCCTGAAACATGGACCCAATTTACGATCACCATTTCCGGTGTGGCAGCTCCCACTACCGGCAGGTTTGCTTTCAGGCATTTTGTTGAAGATGGCGGGCCTGTAGGCAACAACTCAAATTATGTAGGCCTGGATGACGTGTTTTATTCAACACCCTGTTCAGGCGCTCCTGCACTGGGAAATACACTTTCAACTGCGGCAAATATTTGCCCGGGCATCAACTTCACTTTGTCTACCCAAAATCTTGGCCTCGCCAATACAACCTACCAATGGCAGGTTAGTACAGACGGTGGTACCACCTGGACAAACATCGCAGGTGCAACAGGTACAACATTGGTACGCAACCAAACCGTTACTTCTCAATACAGGCTGCAGGGCACCTGCGGTGCATCTGTTGGAAACAGCACCCCCGTAACTGTAACGATGAATCCTCCTTTAGCATGTTATTGCATACCCGGGGCCAGCGATTGTACAGATGACGACGTAATAACCAATGTTACATTTGGAACGATCAACAATACCACAACCTGTTCGGCAAACGGTTACGGAGATTATTTCGCTTCTGTAGCCCCTGCCAACGTGGAAGCGGGGTCAAATATGCCTATTACAGTAAGGGTACCCACCACCTGGACAGAACAGGTATCTGTTTGGATCGATTACAATAAGAATGCTGTTTTTGAAGCAAACGAATTTACTCATTTGGGCTCAAACGCAACCGGCGGCACCATTAACGGCACCATCCCGGTTCCGGCCACAGCACAATTGGGCGCAACACGCATGAGGGTAAGAGTAAGATTTGCTACTGCACTTACTTCGGGCCAGGCATGTACAACCTATGGTTTTGGAGAAACAGAAGACTACCAGGTAAACATTACTCCCTGCGTGGTGATGAACCTTACCTCACAACCTTCAAACAGGTCGGTGGCATGTGGCGGTAATACAAGTTTTGCTGTAACAGCTACAGGTACTGCCCCGGTATATCAATGGCAGTTCAGAACAAGCGCCACCGCTCTATGGCAGAATGTGGCCAATGGTGGTGTTTACAGTGGCGCTACAACAGCCACACTGAACCTTGCATTTGTGCCAATTTCAATGAACGGGTACCAGTACAGGGTGGTTTATTCAGGCGGTTGCCGTGCTACCGATTTTTCGAGTGTGGGAACCCTTACGGTTACTCCAATGCTGGCAACTATCAACCCGGCCGGATCCATTGTAAGGTGCAGCAGTTCAACAACACCTACTGCCATCTCTGTTACCAATGTACCCGCTCCTATAACCGTATCATTTAATTCTACCGGCGCTGTAAACATTCCCGATGGTACAGGTGCTGCTGCACAAAGCCCGATAGTGGCAAGCGGCATACCTGCCAATGCAGTGATCTCAGAGATCAGGGCTACATTTAATATTACACATACCTGGGTGGGCGACCTTGACATTAACCTGGTAGCACCAAACGGCACATCACTAAACCTGGTGGGTGCATTAAATGGTGGAACAGGAAGCAATGGCACGGCCAACTTTACCGGTACTGCTGTTAGCTCAATTGGCACCACGGCTTTAAGCGGTGCTGCTGCACCACGTACGGGTGTGTTCAGGGCCGACAGGATCAATGGCTACGGCCCCGTAGGTTTTGAGCAGCTTGCCGGTACCGACTGGTCTAACCTCCAGTCTACTATAAACGGCACATGGCGTTTAGTGGCCGGCGACTATGGTGCACAGGATATAGGGACTATTAACAGCTGGACATTGACCATTGAATATGGTGCACCTGCAAACGGTGTGTTCACCCCTACAACAGGATTGTATACAGATCCGGCAGCAACTGTTCCATATACCGGCACATCCATCAATACGGTTTATGCAATGCCTGCGGCCAGTACCACGTATTCACTGGTGGTAACCACCGTTACCTGCGTATCAGATACATTGCGTATTCCTGTAGCGGTTCACAACCCGCTCTCGGGCACATCTGCAGTAACCAACCAGGCTACCTGCGTGGGTGGAAATGCAACCTTCTCTGCAACTGTACCCGCAAACGTAGTGGGTGTGGCACATGCATGGCAGGTAAGCACAAATGGCGGTGCCAGCTGGTCTGCGGTTACAAACACAGGCGTTTACAGCGGAGCCACTACAAGCTCACTGACCATTACCGGTGCCCCGGCTTCTATGAATGGCTACAGGTACAGGGATTCACTTTATGTAACAGCCTGCAGCACCAATATTGTTTCTTCTGTGGGTGTTTTAACGGTTAACCCAACGCCGGTTGTTGTGCTCAGCGCAAATCCATACACGGCTTTATTCCCTGGTTTAACCACCACACTGTCAGCTGCTGTATCTCCTAATGCTGCATCGGCTTATACATGGTATGCAGGCGGTATTCCTTTATCTGCTACCGGTAATACATTGCCATTAAATGTAGATCAACTGGGAACTTACTATGTTGTGGCAGAAGACATTAACGGTTGTACTGGTACTTCCAACAGTATCGTTGTTAAAGATTCTGTAAGCGATGTATTGTATGTTTACCCAAGCCCAAGCAATGGGCCGTTCAATGTAAGGTACTACAGCAACACTACAGGAGCACGCACCCTCAATGTTTTCGACAACAAAGGTGCAAGGATCTATACAAAACTTTATACGATCACAGGGCCATATACCAATATGCCTGTAGAAATAACGAACCTGAGCAGGGGCATCTACACGGTAGAACTTGCTGACAGGAACGGTAAGCGTATTAAAACCGGAAGGGTGCTGATACAATAAAATTGTTTTTAATACCCATTCTAAAAAAAAGTAGCTGAAAAAAAAATCAGCTACTTTTTTTATTTACTTTTACAGCACCATAACTACCATGTTATCGTTACAACTAATTCCTAAATCAAATTAAGAGACACATGAAACAATGCTACTTAAACATTCGAAAGTCTGTTTTAGCAAAATGCAGTATCGCATTCCTGCTTTCATTATTCCTGCTGAAGGTTTCCGCACAACCGTATGTTAACGGTAACCTCACCACCGGCCCCACCACTTCAAACGGCACTGCAGCTCCTGCAGGATTTAACTGGAGCGAAGTTCAAACAGGCAACGGAACTGCCGGCCTCGGCGGCAATATTGCTGCAGGTTTTGGCCTTGCAGATAATTTTGTTGTTACTGCCGGGCAAACATGGAACGTAACCAAATTTACATTCTATGGTTATTCCACCGGTTATGCCGGCGCCACATCACCCTTCACCGATGTAAGGGTAAGGATATTTAACACAAACCCATCTGTTGGTAACCCGGCTCCCATTTTTGGCGACCTTACCACCAACAGGTTTTTAGCATCCAGCACTGCTTCCATGTACCGCATATTTAATGCTACAGCTGGTACCACCCGGCAGATATGGAAAGTGGAGGCAACAGTTAACACCACGCTTGCCGCAGGCAATTATTGGGTGGAATTTCAACTGGGTTCAGGTGCCCTCGGAAACTTTACACCACCCAGCACTTTTACAGGCACCACCACTCAACCGGGTAACAATGCTTTGCAACATACAATAGCAGGTAATACCTGGGCCGCTGCCCTTGATGGCGTTAATCCACAGGATCTGCAATTCCAAATTGACTATACGGCAACAGGTGCCTCCTGCTCAGGCGGCGCACCCGGAGCCACCAACTCAACACATGCAAGCGTGTGCCCCGAAACCCTGTTTACCTTAACAGCGGCAACCCCAGGAAGTGGAACCGGCCTTACTTACAGGTGGCAGTCATCTCCGAATGGAACCACCTGGACGGATATTCCCGGCGGTGCGGCTCAAACAAGCAGTTTATCATTAAGGCAGGCCGCAGCCACCTGGTACAGGCTGGGCGTAACCTGCAGCGGTAATACCCAATTTTCAACCGCTTTACAGGTGCCTATGTCGGCAACCTGTTATTGTGTGCCCGGTAACTCTGACTGCAGCCTTGATGATTATATTGCCAACGTAACTTTTGCCACTATCAACAATACTTCTGCGTGCGGTGGTGCAAGCGGCTACAGCAACTATACAACAACTGTAACGGCCCCAACTATCGAAGCTGGCTCCACCCTGCCTATTGCAGTAAGAGTTGGCCCCGGCGGTACAGAGCAAGTTGCAGCATGGATCGATTATAACCAGAATGGTAATTTTGAGGCGAGTGAATTTACTTTTATCGGAACAGGTAATGGTACTGTTGTAAACGGCAGCATCAGTATTCCTGCAACTGCATTAACCGGTACCACCCGCATGAGGGTAAGGGTAAGGTTCAGTACTGCACAAACCGGGGCAAATGCCTGCACTACTTATACTTTTGGTGAAACAGAAGATTACAATATCAATATTGTTCCATGCGTGGTTGTTAATTTAACCGCCCAGCCTGCTAACCGGTCCGTTATGTGTGGTGCAAACACTTCATTTAGTGTTACTGCAACTGGCACCGCTCCTCTTTACCAGTGGGAATTCAGAACAAGTCCTACGGCCATCTGGCAAAACGTTACGAATGGTGGTGTTTACAGTGGCGCCACAACTGCTACACTGAATCTTACAAGTGTGCCTTCGTCTATGAATGGATACCAGTACAGGGTGATTTATTCAGGTGGTTGCAGGGCTACCGACTTTTCATCTACGGCTACTTTAACCGTAACGCCTTTACTTGCTACCGTAAATACACCCGCACCTAATGTTTGTATTGGCACCATTGTTCCATTATCGATAACCAATATTGATGCTCCGTCCCAGTCGAGCCAAACCTTTAACTCAGGTGCTTTAACATTGGCTATTCCCGACAATAACCCTGCAGGTGCTACCAACTCCATTGCGGTAAGCGGAGTTCCTGCCGGAGCCCAAATTAATGGCATCAGCGTGAGTGTGAATATACCGCATACATGGGCCGGCGATCTTGTACTGGCCTTAAGGGCTCCAGACGGTAGTATATTTAACCTTGATTATTACCTCACCGGTACAGGTGGTGCAGGTGTTACCACCGGGCTTATCAATACAGTTATCAGTTCTGCAGGTACAGCTGCTTTAAGTACCGGATCCGGCTCTTATACAGGAACCTTCAGGGCTGATGGCGCTGCAGCTACCGCAGCTCCACCATCGGGGCCTACAGGCTTTATCCCAACTGTAACTACGTTTGCAGGATTGTATAGCAGCCCCGCTAACGGAAACTGGACGCTGGGTATCTATGACGGAGGCAATTTAGATGTAGGAACGCTGACCAGTTGGTCTATTACACTCAACTATCTTGCGGGTGCTGCATCTACTGGTATTTTTACCCCTGTAACAGGTCTTTACACAGACCCTGCTGCAACGGTTGCTTATACCGGAACGGCCATTAACACCGTATATGCTAACCCATCTGCAACTACAACTTACTCATTAGTGGTAACCACTCCTACCTGCGTTTCTGATACACTCAGGATACCGGTAACGATCAATAACCCAATAACCGGCACTTCTTCGGTGAGCAGCCAGGCTATTTGTGATAATGGAAATGTGAGCTTTACAGCCACGGCCCCCACCAGCGGAAATAATATCGCACACAGGTGGCAGGTGAGTACAAATGGAGGCGCTTCCTGGACAAATCTTTCGAACACGGGCGTTTACAGTGGTGCCACTACCAGTACGCTCAGCATCACTGGGGCCAGCACTTCCATGAATGGATACAGGTACAGGGATTCCATGTCGGTTGCCCCATGTTCATCTTCCCTGCTCTCGGGTGCAGGAACTCTTACAGTTCATCCAAACCCTGCATTAACGCTCAACAGTGGTGCCTATTCAGCGCTGTTCCCGGGCTTAACAACTACCCTGGGTGTGAGCTCCACCACAACTGCATCTGCTTATACCTGGTACCTCAACGGGGTACCTGTTAGCGGGGCAAATGCATCCACCCTTCCTGTAACAGTAGATGGCCTTGGTACTTACAGCGTAATGGTGGAAGATGTGAACGGATGTTCTGCCACATCGGCCGGCATTAGCATCAGGGATTCTGTAAGCGATATATTGTATGTTTACCCAAGCCCAAGCAACGGACCTTTCAATGTAAGGTACTACAGCAATACTACAGGAGCACGCACCCTCAATGTTTTCGACAACAAGGGCGCCAGGGTCTATACAAAACTTTATACCATCACAGGGCCATATACCAATATGCCTGTAGATATTGTAAACCTGAGCAGGGGCATCTACACGGTAGAACTTGCTGACAGGAACGGTAAGCGTATTAAAACCGGAAGGATATTGATACAATAACCGGATACAGATCTTTTAAAGAAGCCGTCTCATAAATAAATGAGGCGGCTTTTTTATACATAAGATTTTTTTTAGGTGTTGTTATAGAGAATTTATTTTTGTGGTTAGCTGCGGTACGTTATGAGTGCAGAAGTTAAGAA
>JBATOU010000060.1:0-8086 GCA_049291115.1 Ferruginibacter sp. | reverse complement strand
CGTCCCCGCCGCGGGGGCTGGCCAGCCGCGCCAGGGTATGCAGGACCTCGTCGGCAGTGCCCGCTTCCGCGTCCGGTAGCCACGCCGGCAGGTCGGCGAGGTCGTCCACGACCGCCAGGGCCGGGTGCTGGGCGCACCAGCCTGCCCACTGTTCCCGTGCCTGACCCAGCAGGTCCAGATCGGGGTTGCTCAACCCCAGCTGCGAGGCGACGCTCATCACCATCTCCTTCCTGCGTGATGTCACGCGAGGAAGGTCGCAACCCGGCATCCCCGTACTCGTCCCCCCCGTGACGGGGGGACGAGGGGGGTATGCCGAGAAAGTGCCGCGTTTGCGCAGATCAGAGGCATCCCCCCGAAAGTTTGAGCCGAGGCATTGACCTGGGCCCCAGAGCTGGGTCGGCCGCCTCCCGTCGACACCCCGGGCGGTACGGCGGTGGTGCCTGGCGACCCTCCCTGCCGCCCGGGAGTGCCGCTACGGGAGCGCCCGGTGACAGGCGGTCAGAGCGACCAAGCCCGACCGCGGGGCCGCCCCGACTCAGCGGCATAGAAAGGCGTTGCGCGTCTTCTGGGTCTGGCCACCGGAGGAGGAGCGCATGCGGGTGCGCCGGGGCCGCCACTGCGCCAGGAGTATGGCCCCGGAAGGGTGTGGGCAGGTGACCTACTGGCCGTTGACGATCAAGGCCAGCCCGTCCCGGTCACGCAGGCGCTGCCCGCGCACCTGATTCACCCCGCCTTGAGCGCGCCAGGCGTCCTCAGCCCGGGCATCTCGAACTCTCCGCCGCGATGTCCCACAGGCTCTGAGACGCAGGTCGATCCTTGCGGAACTGCCGACGGTCGACCGGTCATCGGGGATATGTGGGTGATCCGTCCTCAACTGCCGATGAGCGTGCGTGTCCTTTGTCTGCAGTACGCAGGGCCCCTGTGATCAGTCGTCGTCGTCGTCCTCGACGAGTTCGCCTTCCCACGCTTCACGGCCCTCATGGATGGCGAAGGCGGCGATGACGAAACCGGCCAGGGGGTCGAGCCATGCGGCTCCCGTAATGGCGAACAGCCCGAGACCGACGAGCGTCGAGATGCTGAGCAGTACGCAGATCTTGGTCTCGGCGGCGTCGGCGAGGATCAGACGGTCCCCGCCGAGGGCCTGCGCCACCCGGCGCTTCTCGTGCGCCAGGATCGGCATGACGATGACCGAGGCGGCGAGCAGGACGAGCCCAACGACGGAGGTGTCCGGAGTCTCGCCGCTGAGCAGGTCGCGTGTTCCCACGATGACGACGTACGCGGCCAGCACGAAGAAGGTCACAGCGACGGCTCGAAGCGTGCGCCGCTCCTTGTCTTCGTCGGCCTCGCCGTGCCGGAGCCGAGCTGCCAGGCGCAGCCCGACCAGGACCGCTGCGGCTGACTCGATGCCGCTGTCGAGTCCAAAGCCGACCAGCGATACCAGACCGGCCAGGAGCCCGGCGGTCACTGCGACGATGCCCTCGATCACGTTGTACGCCACCGTGAACTGGGCCAAGCGCAGCCCGCGCCGGGTCAGGGCCTCGGTGCGAGCGTCGGACAGGTCGGGGGAGGTCGCGGGGTTGGTCACGAGAGCCCTTTAGGTGATGAGGTCCCATAAGTGGGGCAGAGGGTGACGGCGTCACCGGTCAGCGCCAACAGTCGCTCGGCTGCCGCGAGGAGATCAAGGACCAACTCGGGGTGGGCGAGGCTGAACACGGAGGCGCGCCCTTCGGGCCGGGATGCAACCAAACCGCAGTCACGCAAGCACGCAAGATGCGCCGAAACGGTGGACTGCGCCAGTCCGAGGTGGTCGGTTAGGTCCTTGACCCGGTGCTCGCCGAGAGCAAGATGGCGAAGCAGGGTCAAGCGAGCCGGATCACCGAATCCACGAAACAGGCACGCTGCCGCTGTCAGGTCAGGCACACCCGCAGACGGTACCGCCGAATCGCTTATGGTCGTTGTCATCGTCATATACCGATACTAGCTCTCTGGGTCTCGGGCCACGTCTGGGGTCCTTCGTTCAGCCTGCGTGAGGCTTACCGCCTCGACGGCCGCGTCCGGAATTGCCGCGATCCGGGCGGTCGACAGGCGGCCGATGTGACGCACCTAGGCGGCTGAGAGCGGAGAGTTCGCGGCGACGTACTTCTGAATGGGCGTGAAGTCCGTGTAACGCTCACGGAAGTCGCGCTTCCAGTCGTCGTGGCCAGACACAGTGTCGAGGACGTCATCGAGGGCGCAGAAGCGCAGCGTGCCTTCATGGCCCGAGGCCAACTGGGCTGCAACGGTGCCGACGACGGCCTTGGCACTCTGATCTTGCCGGCACGCGACGACGACCTCCGTGAACTCTGCGTACGTCCGGCGTCCCGAGCTGTCCGTGACTAGCTCGAAGGTCCGTTGGGCCAGAAGTTGGTTGTACCAGAACTGCAAGTTCTTCCGGTGCGCGATCAGCTTGGATTCAGCATCTGGCAGCCAGGGTCGGCGCCGGGTCTCTTGCGTGTACTTGTCACGGGCAGCGCTCCCCTCTCGCGGAATCCTGAGGCCCTTGGCGAGATCCTCGTGGTACTTGGTTTCGACGCCGATGAACCCCTTGGAGTCCCCTGGCAGCGTGTACTCAACGAAGGCGTCGAAGGCCGACCCCCCAAGGGGCGCCACACCCAGTTCTGCAACGGAGGGTGAGTACTCCAACAAGATTCGGGAAACCGAGGTTGCTTGAGATGCGTACAGGCGGACCCAGGGAAGGAGTGCGTTCGTGTCTACCTCGCTGAGGTAGCCGAAAAGGTTGAAGCACAGGGGTTGTGAGGACAAGAGATTCCGGCGTAGGCGATCCTCGTAAATGATCCCTGCGCCAGCGTTGAGCGCTCGCTTCGCTGCTTCGTAGGCACCCACTGCTTCCGGCCACATCAGGTTGGGTGCGAAGCCGACGTGCGCCTCCGGCAGCATTGAGACCACGAGGGGGCTGTGAAGCCGCTCGGGCTTCCCGGGCTTGGGCGGTGGGTGCAGCGGGCCCGCCTCACGAATTCTGCACCGCGCTTGACGCCACCACGCCTGCTGAAGACGAAGTCCCGCCTGCAGCGGGTTATCGGAGCTGATCCGCCAAGACGGATCATGCCAAGAGAGGGTGGCGTCGGCAGCGGCCATGAGAAAGGTATATCCGACGCCTCTGCGCCAGGACCCCCGAACAACGCGGCTACGCCGCGAGGCGCCGCCACGGGTACCATCTTGGCCGCGCACTGGTCCAGGTAAGGATGCGGGCTGGGTTGCCTGGGTGAGGTTCCTGAGTTTCGTGCGACATGATGAAGGATGACCATCGAGGCGGCCACTGCCGCAGCCCTCGAAGCGCTGACGGGTTCCCGGCACGTCTACGACGCCGCAGCCGAGCTGGTGCCAGACGAGCCCGGGCTCTACGCCTTCTACGGCGACGAAGCAGCGTGGTCCTCGCTTGGCCTTCGCCCGAACTTCCCTGATCAGCCGCTGTATGTGGGCAAGGCGGAGAGAAGCCTCAACGGACGCGATGTCCGCACCCATTTCGCTGCAGGGAAGACCGGGTCGTCCACGGTGAGGCGCAGCGTGGCCGCCCTGCTGGATCGTGAACTAGGGCTGGTCCCCGTCCCGCGCAACACCGCCAAGCCGGATGGGAGCGCCAACTTCGCTCTGGACCCGGCGAGCGAGGCGAAGCTGAGCGAGTGGATGCGCCGTCGGCTCGCCCTGGCGACGTGGAGCCGGATCGGTGAAGGGAGTTTGGACGTCATCGAGACGGAAGTGATCCGCCAGTTGCGTCCCCCGTTGAACTTGGACAAGGTCGGCGAGCCGCGGACGCAACTGCGCTCCGCCCGAAGGCGAATGGCGGGCATCGCACGGGCCTGGCGGCCCGCCCCCACGCAAGACACCAACGCGCCTTCGACCCACTCAGCTTGACGACCTTGCGGCGGAGTGACGCAAGGGGCCCCTGCGGACGAGCTCGCGGTCTGGGGGGAAGCGCTGCCGACATGGGCGATGCCCCACTGAGCCATGGTCCTTCCGCTAGGGCGGAAGTATCTGATCCAAGGTCTCGAGACTGAAACCATCGAGAACGAAGTCCGTGTGGTCCTCAGGCATGAAGCGGTAGCGCTCGCGCAATTGGTGGATAGCGACTCGGCTCGTACGTAAATCGACGACCTTCAACCGAGTTTGGGGCCAAGGCAGTTCAGAACCCTTGTCCATGCTCGCGCCGATCTCTGTGGCGATGTGATGAGCCACGCGACGGACATATGGGTCGCCGGTTGGGAGGGAACACCCGATTGCGGCGAAACTTCCGCGCATGTACGACATTGGAAGCATCCCCTCCCAAAGTGGAACCAGGCTCGAACGAGCTAGCGGCTTGGCCGTCGAGGGCGGCATCAGGGTTGGCGGACTACGCCACCAAGCGTTCGAATCGTCGTAATACGAGTCGAGCTCATCCGCGGCTATGACCCCGACACCCAAGAGCGGGTCGTCGTCGGGGCGAACTCCTTCCACCAACGGGCTGACTTGAATCGTTGCGCGCGGATGAACGGGCAGATGCGTCCAGTCCACAGACCCGTGGAGCTTTGAGAGCAGTATCTCGGGCGGGTGCTCGACGTCGACTGTCGCGTATGTCTCGTAGACCTCGGAGTATCGGGATGGGAAGCGCCGGAATGGCATCCTGACCTCATCCAGTGCGCGTTCCATCAGAAGGTCATAGTTCAGCGTCAAGAGCACATCGGAGGTGGTCAACCGTCGCGCGAACTCCATGTAGACGTCTGGTAGGACTACCGGCATAGCGTGATGAAGCACATGACCGATGGCCCAGCGGAGCTGCAGCGTCGACTGATTGCCCTCATCCGACCACGTGTTTGAGCCGCGGAGTCGCAGTGTGTGCTCCCAATCGAGCCACGCACCGAACTCTTCTAGGTCGAAGGCTCTGCTGGGGTCAGTATCGACGAGGTAGTTCTCGTAGCGCTCGAGGTCACGTTCTAGGTGGCTCGGTCCGTCAACTCTCCAGCGCGACCTGGCAACTGCGAGCACCATGTCGAGCAACTCGGTCGCAAGGGGAAGTCCCGCTGCCTTTGAGAACCCCGCCCCGAGGAGGAAAACGCGGTGGGTTTGCCTCGCCGGGGGATGGAGACGTCGGTTGTCTCCGCTCACTTCGTCGCCGTGCTGTGTCGAGCTCACGTCACAAGGCTAGGAGCTTCTGAGCGCGGCAGGGTTCCGTTGCGGAACGAATCGCTGGTGCGTACTGGCCGCAGGTCCACACGGTGAGTGAAATGCCTCGATTCGACGAGAACGGCGTTGGGAGTCACGCTGCGCGCGAGCGACAAGTGGCTCACAGTGCCCGGACGCATAGTCCGGCCAGCGGGCCTGGGGCTGAGGGAAGCACGAGTACCACGAGAGTCAGTCGGAAGCCGCTCGCTGGCCGTCGCCCGCGCGGCAGAATCGAGTCATGAGTGGCAGTGGCCGGGAAAAGCCCGAAGAGCAGCTTGCGCGCCGACGCCTTGAACCGCGCATGGGGACCCTCGAGCCGATGGATGTCCCTGGGACATCCGGACTTCCCGACTACAAGCTCATCGGCCCCGGCGCATCCGGTCACTTGGAAGTGACCTCGCGGCCGGACAAGCGCCGGAAGATGCAGCGGGCGGCCGTCAGCAAGCGGCCGTCGTTCCCAGTGTCCACGTCAGGTGAGTGGACGCTGCACCTTCGCGGAAACGTCGACACGCGCAGCCTGCCCCAGGCTCCTGAGCTCGACACAGTCCTCCAGGCAGCAAAAGACACGGGGCAACTCAACACTCTCGGGAACTGCCCACCGGAGGCCGCAGAAGCCATGGTCGCGTTAGGCATCGAAGCGGCTAGGTACCGGCACGCCAGCGGCCCGGCCGGCACAGTCCGTCTGACCGGAGGCAGCACCGCGGCCAGCGGCGTCCAGGGCGACGGCGTCGACACTTGGCTGGAGGCGGCGTTCATGGAGCCGGGAGTCCTCGAGCACGTAGAGAAACTGCGGCGCGCCGGAGGAGACAGTCGGCACCTTTACCTACAGCTAGACAGCGCCTCCGAGGCCGGGCTCGCCATCGCCATCGCCCTCGATTCCACGGAGAACACCGGAGCCGCACCGTACACCCTTCCGGTATTTCAGCCACCCGACGACCTGACGGACCTGTGGGTCTGGCCTGATTCCCCTGGCCCCGGACTTCACTACGCACGCGATAGTGGTTGGGAAATCGTTCAGGATGTGCCCTGGGAATAGCCGTCCCTAGGACATCTAGATCCACGACAGCCTGGCCCCAACTCTCGCGCGATCCCCAGACTTGCCGGAGGCAAGCGCCTAGAGGCGCGCTCCTTGGTCAAGGTCCTGCTCACAGCGGCAAGCGGCGGTATGACGCGGTTGGCGCGGGGAGCCTGGCCTGTCCCCCAAGCACGTCGACGCCGCTGAGACTCGAGGGCAGGCGTCTCGGCTGACGCCAGCGGTTCCTGCGGGCAAGCTCGCACGCTTGGCCTCACCCGTAGCATCACCAGCATGACGGCGGGTCTTCGGGACTTCTATGTGTACGTGTACATCGATCCACGCAACTACGAGGAGTTCTACTACGGCAAGGGCAAGGGAGCCCGGCGCGTTGCACACCTCTCCGACACGACGGACTCGGAGAAGGTGTCCCGGATCAATGCGATCAAGCGGGAGGGTTTGGAGCCGATTGTCCGCACCATCGCGGCCGGGCTGACCGAGCAGGAGGCCCTGCTCATCGAAACGACCCTAATCTGGAAGCTGGGCCGGAACCTCACCAATATCGCCTCGGGACGTTTCGTCTCGCTGTTCCGACCGCACAACGCCCTCCATAAGGAGATCCCCGGCTTCGACTTCCAGAACGGCATCTACCTGGTCAACGTCGGCGAAGGCCCCACGCGCAACTGGGACGACTGCCTGCGGTTGGGGTTTCTCGCCGCTGGGGGGCACCCAAAGTGGAGTGCTCAGCTCCGCCCTCTCACGGAAGGTGACGTCGTTGTTGCTTACCTGAAGGGCAAGGGCTACGTGGGCGTCGGCAGGGTGACGGCACGCGCGGTGCGGTACCTCGACTACAGGCATCATGGACGCCTCTTGAAGGACTTTGACCTCGTCCAGCCGAACATCGACCAGGATGCGGGCGATCCGGCTCTGACCGAAATCGTTCTGGGAGTGCGATGGGTCAGCGCGGTTCCGCGGGAGGACGCAAAGTGGCAACCGAGCGCCGGGCTGTTCACCACGCAACTGATTCGTGCATCGTTGGATGGCCAACCACGCAGTATCGCCTTCATCGAGGATGCGTTCGGCGTGACGCTTGGTGAATTGGCCGACTAGCCAAAGTGCCCCTGGTGGGGCGCCCGTTCCGGGCTGAAAATGGTGGTGTGGCCGCCCGGTGACGCCGTTGTTCCTATGGTCCCGTGAGGCCGTCGTCTAGCCGGGTGGGGGAACCACGTGATGGGCCCTTCAATGCTGCCGATCCCGGTCACCAACTGGTGGGCGGGTGTGAGCGCGAGGACTAGATTCGCTGTTATCCCTGGTGGTTCCCCCGGGCGGTCGCGCTTCATGTCGAAGGGCGAGCTGAAGGAGGAACGAGGTGTTCGCAGCAACTGAAGACGATGAGCAGATCATCGAACGTGTCGCGGCCCTGGACATCGGGAAGGCCGAAGTCGTGTGCTGTGTGCGGCTCCCCGCGCCGGAAGGCAAGAGCAGGAGGGTGCAAGAGGTCTCCACGCACTCGACGATGGTCGGGTCGTTGAGTGATCTGGCCAATCACCTGGTCGAGCTGGGTATCGAGCGGGTCGTGATGGAAGCCACCAGTGACTACTGGCGTCCACCGTTCTACCTGTTCGAGGCCCACGGCCTGCAACCGTGGCTGGTTAACGCCAAAGACGTTCGGCACCTGCCCGGGCGTCCGAAGACCGACGTCTTGGACGCGGTGTGGTTGTGCAAGGTCGCCGAGCGACAGATGCTGCGGCCTAGGGAATCACTGATTTTCTCGCCGCGGCGGGACCGTGCGGCGTCGTGACTGCGGGGCCCGGGCCGGAAATAATCGGGGCATGCGATCTGAGCAGCCTTCGTTCACTGACATCGAGTACGGCAACC
>JBATOU010000059.1:0-2195 GCA_049291115.1 Ferruginibacter sp. | reverse complement strand
GTGCGGAGGCACGTTTGAAACTGCGCGCAACGAATGTCGGCAGTTTTGAAGCTTTGCTTAGCATTGACGTGTCGATGATAGGTGCGCTTAAAGACATGCTTGACGCTGTGGCCGACAACCCTGATCGCGTAGTTGCTGCGAACAATTTGCTCGACCTTCTTTTGAAAGGAGGAAGTGTCGTCGTAGGACTTTTTGCTGCAGTGCAATTTCTGAGGGGAAAGAAGCCCGAGAAGGTTGAAAAAGACGAAAGTGGGAAAACATCAATAACTGTGAATCATACGACAATTCTCGTGGATAATAGGACGGTTACTCTTCTCGAAGACCTTCCTACACGCGAAGCGTTAGAGAATTTCAGTGACAGGGCGCTAGGGATTTTGGGAGTCTCTGCGCTGCGGTTAGGCGAAAAAGGATCAGCAGCCGAAGTGGTCTTAACGCCGAGAGATCGTGCCGCGTTCAAAGTGCCAGAGCCTACGGATGAAGTTCCACTCCTGGAGACAGTAGAGCGAGAAGTGTTGCTAAAGATTGTTACTTCGCATTTTCGAGACGGCTACAAGTGGCGGTTTACTGATGGCGGAGAGCGGCCATTTACTGCTGACATTGAAGACATAGCATTCCTAAACGACGTCCTTGAAGGCAAAACTACGCTGTCAGCTAACGACACTCTCCGTTGTCTACTTCGTGAGGAACAGAGCCTCACGTCGTCGGGTCTTTCTAAGGAAATCAAAGTAGTGCGAGTCGTCGAACACATCGTTGGAGCGCGTCAACTTAAACTTCTTTAGGCGCATCCAGGAACGGCGACCTGCGCGGGGTGATTGAACGCGAGGGGGCCGCCATCAGCGTGTTCCTGACGCTCACCGAACCCTCGCGCCCGATGATCACCGAGGCGGCGGGGGCGGGGCAGTATACGCTGCCGGGGACGGACCTGTCGGTTCCGCGCATCCAGATCGTCACCATCGAACAGGCTATGGAGTTGCGCGACCGGGCGGTTCGGGTGCCGCTGGTGCAGGCCAGCCACAAACGCGCGGCGCGGGAAGTTGACGGGGCCGCGCAGGGGGCGCTGGAGTTCTGAAAGCTCCGGGTAGCGGGAATGACAAGCCGGGCGCGGTGCCGGGCGGGTGTCTGGCGCTGCAGCGTATTGGGCCGCCCGCAAATGAAAAAGGCGGGGGGACTTGATGTCCCTCCGCCTTTCAATTCCGGTCCGATCGGACCTGCAGGCTTACGCCAGAGCCAGGTTCACGGCGGATTCGCGGCCGTTGCGGTCGCTTTCCACGTCGTAGGTGACGGCTTGGCCGTCATTCAGCTGGCGGATGCCGGCACGTTCCAGCGCGCTGATGTGGACGAACACGTCCTTCGAGCCCTGCGCCGGAGCGATGAAACCGAAACCCTTGGTGGCGTTGAACCATTTCACTGTGCCATTGGCCATCGTGATGTCTCCTTGTCTAGATCGCCATCCGCTTTGTGCGATGGCCCGGCTTAGTGTCGTCAGAGTCGCAACTGAAGCCGTAAGGAAACAGCAGGTCGAAAGATGAAGCTTCGCCCGACGCACATAGGCCAATCCGCCCGCAATTACAAGGCGCTTTGTGAAAGTGGTCCGCAGGAGGGCGGTCGGGTGCCTAGACGCCCGCCGGGTTGTCGACCTCGCCGCCCATGTCCCTCAGGTCCTGGTAGCGGTCGCCGATGCGGTGGTGCGGGCGGCCCCCCAGCGAAGCGCCGAGGGCGATGACCAGTTCGTCAGGTCCGGGGGCGTCGGGGACCGAGAACTGGATGGTCAGGTAATGCGAGCGGCGGCCGGCGTCGTGCTTGTCCATCAGGGGGATTTGTAGCTGCGTGTTGGCGGGGCCGCGAGAGTTGGTGAAGCCGAGGTAGGTCTTCGCTCCCACCGCCTCGCGGAAGAAGTTGCCGAAGCGCAGCGTGTGGATCAGCGCCGAGCAATGTTCCAGCTCGCAGGCGGTGCCGCAGAGGGCGGCCTTGCCATAGGCCTCGATGGCGTCGCCCGACCCGGCGAGGCGGATCAGGCGGTCGGTCAGGAGTTTGCCCAAAGCGGGGCCCATGCGGCGGATTTCGGGTTGCAGATCCTCGACATAGCCGCGCCCGTACCAGGGGTTCGTGATCACGGCGGCGACGGCGATCATCCGCAGGGGCGGGGTGCAGGCGCGGCCGCCGTCGCTGATGGTGTCCTCGTCATAGGTGACAAG
>JBATOU010000058.1:0-5912 GCA_049291115.1 Ferruginibacter sp. | reverse complement strand
CAAAATATCTGGCTATGAAAGTGTCCACCATTTTATAAACCCAGCCGCCTGGCAGCAAAAAAGGACGGCGATTTTAGGGGCGTCCAAGCAATAGCGTTACAACGTACAGGGCTTGGCGATGGGCTGGGTTTTATATTCGTCCGCCCGGCCACCGAAACCGATTAACGAACGGATGATGAAATTACAACAAAAGTTCAATAGAACCGGTCAAGCCCGGACTGAAGCTGATTTATTGCTTATGCTGATGGTTATTCCGTCTGCCAGCCTGTAGCCAAACCCCATGTTGCATGCAGGCCCGTCTTCACGGGCAGCGCAGGCAGAATTTTAATTTTAATGTCTAGCCAAAACAAAAAGCGAATGTTGTTGCAGCTTTCCGAATGCAAATTTGAAAAATATAAATTCCATTGTCCACCGAAAACTGTTTTTGAAACTGTAAAAAACTGCATTCCCAAATTTCCATTAAGAATTGTGTCCGGCCTTGTTGATCTTTAGCGGGATGCCGCTAATGACCACGAATCTTTGAGCCGGTCATATTTGTCAAAGCGAAAACTATTTTCTAAAAAAGAACAAAGTTGAGCGTCAGGGTAGGAGAGCTGGCTTAAGCAAATTGTCCAACCCAAAAAGCATAACCGATTTTAAAAATTGTCCCGAGTGAGGCCGTCACGCTTGTATGTTTAGTCCGGCCGGCGAATTCCCGGTAATCTATTAGACGATGTTTGCTGTCCCGCCAAAACAAATGCTGATTGAAAAACCGATTGTCAATATGCTCCACACAGTTTGTCTAGGAACCGAAGCTGAAGGGGCAGCAAACAGCGTCTGTCAATTCTTGAGGACTTTCCTGTCGGGGCTTGCATGCAACGTACAGGGCTTTGCGCTTGTGTGGAATTAGTATTCCGTCTGCCCGTAACCGCTGCTGATTTTATTTGTGATGATGAATTTATGCGCAAAAGCTGAATTTGACTGGTCAAGCCCTGAACCAAAGTTTGGCTTTTTGCCGCTGCTGAAGTTTGTTTTTCAAGCCACACTTGCGCAAAGCCCCATGTTATAGGCAGCGGTTAATTTATCCAAACAATTTTTCCATTGCTTTTGATAATTCACAAAAAATACTAGCCTCTTCCACTGAAATCGCTTTTCTCGAGGTTCTAAAAAGCATGGTATTGTTGCAAAATTCAAACTCCATTTCTGGGAAATTAGTGAGTATGTCTAAGTCTTTAAATTGTAAAAGATTTAATAATTGATCTTTGTCTTCTGTCAATGCTTGAAATTTTCTAGAAAATGCTCTACTGTTTTTAAAATCAACGTCTCTCCTTAAGAAAATATTTTCAATTTTTTCCTTTATTGTCTCCCGATGAAAATAGGCTCTAGGATATTTGTTTTTTGTTTCTAAATGCCCAAAAAGGTATTGATCAGTGCCAGAATTTGCTGATTTCGCAGTCGGGAAGGAAGAAGAATATGATGCTAATGAAATCCTGAGCTTCTTGTTTGAATTGACTGATTTCATTGATTGTCTCAGTATTGGGTAAAGACTCTTAAACATATGAAAGCCTTTTAAGTTTATGTGGGATGAGTCAATTACATTCAGATTCCTTTTTATTAGTTCCAGAGCCTCATTTACCATATTCAGATAGGCTTTTTCTGCTGCTCTTATTTGCTGAATTTCCTTGTCATCTGCAAAATCGTCTCCTGAAAAATCAGGAATTTCAAAATTTTCTGTCATGATAATTGTAACCGAGTAAAGCTAGTTGCCTATAACGAGCAGGTATTGCCGATGGTGGGGAAATAGAATTCCGTCTGCCGGAACCGCTGCCTAGCTTTTTGATAAAGTTAAATATTAAGAATTAAAGTTGGGCTTTATTCGTCGAGCCCCGAACCACAGCACAGCAGAATTACCGCTGCTGATTGATCAAATGTCAAGCCCCACTATTGGCAATACCAATGTTAGCGGCATACTCTAATTCTATTCAGTATAGTAACTGTCATTCATTTCTTTATTTGGTCTTATGTCGTTGTAAACAATTCTTACGCTTTCAATGTTCTTGTCCGCTTCTTCAATTTGCTTACGAAGTGAATTAATTTTATCACATTCATCAGCCGTCAAATAAAATGCAATATTTTGAAAGTAAGTCATTGCTTGATTGAAATACTTTCTTTCAACTTTTTCTGCTTTGCTCATTTCTTCAAAGTTTTTGATTGCTTCTAAAATGTCGGAATGTTTTACTTGTGGTCTTAAATTTGGGATAAGGTTTATCATTCCGTCTTCGGAAATAATTATCAAAACTGTTGGGTGTTTTGTTCCAAAATGTTCGTAGTAACGAATGGCAGAATTATATCTTGCACCTCTTGAAGAATCGCCTTTGTCAGTTGCTAAACCGTCAAGAATAACCCCAATAGCGTGGCAAATTCCGTCTTTGTCTATAAGAACTGAGCCGTCAATTGAAGTGATTTGCTGAACAATACCAACTGTCAATTTTAACGGATTAAGTGAGAAACTTTGTTTACCTAATCTTTCGGCCTCTGCTTTCGCATTGTCAGAGATTACAAGCATTGTCCCGTGTTTTTGTTTTGTAGCTTCTATTGTAATTTCCCAAAGATTGTCTAACTGATTTTTGTCGATGTCTTTGAAGATTCTTTTTAAGTCAGAGTAAAACTTAGTTCTATCAATTCTGTCTTTTGGTAAATTAGGTTGTCGATATTCAACAATCATCATAGGATTATTATCGTGCAAAACTTCCCACTTAAAGTGACTAATAAAATTAATTACAAAAAGAGATTCACTTTTTGGATTGTATTTTCCTGTTTGTTCGCCTAAGCCATAAATTAGTGCAGAGTCGGAAATGATTACAGCGTTATCATTGGATAATTCTAAAAATTTTCTAACTTTTCTGTAATCATTAACTTCTATAGGCTCTTTGAGTTGTAATGTCAAACGAATATTTGGATGGTCTTTCTTTGCAATAATCATTTTTCCAAGTCCGTCTGCACCTTCGTATTTTAAAGATGAAATTGTATTACAAGCATCATATAGTCCGTGAAGTCCATAAAAATTTTCGCCTGCTTGAGAGATAGAATACATAAACTGTTTTCCTGATTCTCTTAAAAGTTCGTCCGCAGGTCTTTCAATAGCACCAATTCCTTTGTTGGGGTCTTTAAGAGCAATTGCACTTTCCTTCAAATAGGTGTCAATTGCACTTTCTATAAATGAACGACTAATTTTGTAACGGTCGTTGAATTTTTCTTTTGTCAAAGAATAGTAGCTGTTTAAAGTTTTTTTGTCAAGTTCAAGAATTACAAAGACAAGAAATCCTTCAATGTATGTTGGATATGAAATGAATTTTTCAGTGTCCCCATACAAATCTTCTTTTTTTAGAATTTTGTCTATAGCTTCTCTTAGGGCATTAGTTGAAATTCTTTTCTCGTGATTTTTTTGGGCTTCGGGGTGTGAATGAAATATATTTCTTTCCTCATTTACCTTTTCAAGTTGTTGTGCTAAACTTTTTACGTCTTTAAAGGCATTTACAGAATAACCACAATCTTCTGGTTCAATACAGATTGGGTGTCTGTCGGTTCTGTCGTCTGTTAGTATTCCAAGTAAAAATACTTTTGGTTTAAGTCGTTTGTCTATTTCATTAAATAAACTTTCAGCAGAAACTTTTAAGGATATTTGAATGTGTCTTTGGTATCCCCACATAAAAAGGTCTATTGTAAAACTCATACTGTCGTGTTGTTGTTAAATTATTTTTGCTGTCGTCAAGAGTTGCCGCTAACGTGCAGGGCTTGCTGCAGGGCTGGAATTCATTGCTCGTCCAGCCCGGAACCGCTGCCGATTAAAGATATAAAAGTACAGGTTAACAAACAAAAGCCCAGCGATGTACGTCCAGCCCAGATGAAGCACAACAGCGATAAAATGACCATTGCTCCAACGACCTGCCAGCCTTGCAGCAAACCCAATGTTAGCGGTAGTTTTATTTTAGCTTTGAATTTAAGATAGAAATTTTTCTTTTAGCCTCTTCAACTTTTTTTAATTTTTCAAAAGCTTCTAATTTTTCATCTAAAATGAGTTCTATACCTACTTTGACTGTTTCAAAATATGCTAAGCATTCATCTTCTGTTAAGCTGTGAATTCCCTTACTTAATATCCCATAGAGTACTTTATTTTCGACAAGAAACTTAGGTAAATGGTTTTGTAGTAGTTCAATCTTTTCTGAAACTCTGGCAGTAGTAAATGTTTCTTCTTGCCACCCATCATCTTTTATAGCTTTTTGGTGAGCCTCTTCAAGTAAAGTTTCAAAAACTCGTCTTAAATAAACAAACGAGCCAATGCCAACGCCATTCGCTGCAAGTCCAATTGCCCTTGTAAGTTCTTTTAGTTGTTCAGTCTGTAAAACACTTCCATATTGTTTGATTTGACTAATATGAAAATCGGCAATTGATAAATATTGTCCGACTTTTTGTAAAGTACTAGTATTGGCATCAAAATATGAGAAAGCATAAAATTCTTCTCCAGTTCTTACACACTTAATTGTATTTCTGTAAATTCCAGTATAGTACCTGATGCTTGAATAGGCATCTATTCTCGGTATCGCAGAAAACGAATAAGTTGTGTTTTCTTTCAAAGCAGGATTATAAGCATCAATTTTTTCCGAACAATTTATAATACTTAGAAGATAATCGACCTCAGTGTCCTCAAGCTTGATCTTTGTATATAATGGAAGTTCGAAAAAATAACTGTATTGATCTGGTTTGGTCATATAGTGTGATGTTGATTAAAAATTACCGCTAACGTACAGGGCTTGCTGCTGTGCTGGAATTTTATGCTTGTCCAGCCCGGCAACTGAAGCCGATTTATAAATTGATGATGAATTTACAAAAAAATGCTCATTAGAACCGGTCAAGCCCGATATTAGCTGATAGTAGTTCAAATGCTGATTGTTGTTCCGTCCGCCAGCAGTAGCAGCAAGCCCCATGTTGGCAGCAGTATTCGCTTGTCACCTGCAGCTATTATATTCGTCAACAATTTTTTTTATTACTTCATTTTTTTTGGCATCAACAGACATTTGTCTAACCGCATATCCATTCATCTTTTGTGTAATCTTTTCTGCTAATGATGGACAGTCTGAGACGATCTTACTCATCTTTTCTTCAAACTTTGGAAAAAATTTGTTTCCACGAATACTCCATGCTACAAATCTATTCTCATTATTAAAAGAAATATAATATTCATATTGCTCAAAGCCGTCCGAAGAATTGATTTTTGATTTGAACAATTGGAATAGTTGAATTTTTGCATTTTCTTTTGTCAATCTTTTCATGAACAAAAGATTATTAACATTGGGTGTATATATTTTGTCTCTGTTTGGAATTTCATACGCTTCAAGATTTATCTCCTTTGGAAAATAATACTCATTCTTCCGCTTGTAATACTGTATATCTGTAACAAGAATTTTCTTTTCCCCATTACTGCCGGTCTGAATTTTCAGATACTTGTCAACATCATGACCAGACTCGAATTGTATCGTTAGTCTTCCATCAATTTCTGTCCCATCAACAAAAAAAATTTGACAATATTCATTTGATAAGTCGTTTGAACTATTGAAATATGAATAGGTCTTGCAGCTCTCTGCAATTATTAAAATGAAAAATACAATTGTTATGTTACGCATGATTGTCATATTGCTGCCAACGTACAGGGCTTGGCGATGGGCTGGGTTTCTTATTCGTCCGCCCGGCCACCGCAGCCGATTATTGAACGGATGATGAAATTACAACAAATGTTCAATAGAACCGGTCAAGCCCGGACTGAAGCTGATTTATTGCTGATGCTGATTGTTATTCCGTCCGCCAGCCTATTGCCAAGCCCCATGTTGTATGCAGTACATTTTTTATGGGAGTCATTTGAACAATACTGCAATAAA
>JBATOU010000057.1:0-47480 GCA_049291115.1 Ferruginibacter sp. | reverse complement strand
GACTGCGTCATGCAGGCAGGGATTTCGGGTGCCTTTTTTGGGTTCTTTTTTGGGCAAGCAAAAAAGAACAAAGTAAAAATTTAAAAGAATTTCAATAAAATTTAAAAACTCAATAGCACAACACGTTGATAGATTAGTAAGATTTCGAGCTTGGTCTGCATGAATAAATCCGTCTCCAGCACTTCTGCGGGGGTAATGCTTAGCTGGCGGTTTTGATTCAAATATTAATTGTTTTAACTTTTTCATTTTCTTTCTTGCTTTCCAACTTTCTAATTGTCTGTCGGTATAATACTTTATATAAATAGCAATAATCCCAAGAATAAAAACAATCATTGGGCCAATTAAGGTGCCGTAATCTTTTAATATATTCTTGAGATTCTCCATATGCAAATATTTACCATAACGGAATTTGATATAAACGTCCGTTGACTAGCAATTCTTTCTTACTGCCCCACCAAAAAAACCGCATTACAAAGCATCAGTTTTCCATTTTCCCAAAAATTGCGGAACATCACATTATCTGTAAGATAAGTAACGGTGCCGCCACCCAGCTCCTGCACGCCAAACAATAGGCCGTCTTTCAATTTTGGATTGAGCCTGGAGCCTACATAACCCGCCAGCTGGTTTTCTTTTTTGATTACACCGGCATTCCAGCCACCTTCTTTTATGAACTCATACACATGGCTGTCCATCTTAAGTGTATAATAATATGGTGGATAGCCAAACATCAGCGGGTGGGTATTGTCCACATCAACTTTAAAAATGGCGCCGGGTGTAACATGGCTCAGCGCATCTCTTTCCCGTTTATCAAACGACTGAAGTGATGCATAAGGATCCTTCTTTGTTCCATCATCTTCGGCATTGTTTTTTGATTTAACGCTGCTCCAATCCTGCTTGCTTAATTGTGCCACGGCGCTTTCTAATGCCACCACCCGGCCACCGTTCCTGATCCAGTCTTCCAGTTTTTTGGCATCGTCTTTATCGCCCAGGAATTTATAGCGGCCATCGGGCATGATCAGTACATCAATATCGTTCAAATGCAGGCTTCCAAAATCTTCGGCGTTTACAAGGCTTATGGTATATTTTAGTTCATTGTCGAAAAAATTCCAGATCTCCCCGGCGGCATAGCTGCTTATACCCGGCCCGGTCATCAGTACAACCCTGGGCGCTTTTAAAGGGTGCACGTAAGCGCTGCCAAAATCATAACCTTTATCCACCATACCGCTGTTTACAGGATACATTTTTACTTTATTGTTATTACAAATTTCAGCTACTGTATTCCATAAACTGCCCCATTTTTTTTCGTTGGAACCTTTCAGAATAATAATGGAGCCTGCGCCAAAACGCTGACCGTTTGCTTCAAATGCTGCTTCGGCATAACGCAGTTTAATGTCTTTTTGCATCAGTTGAGCTGCTGCTGCTGCGGAAGCCGTTCCCTGCCATTTTATTACATAACCGTAAGATTCGCCTGCGCTGTTATTTGTAAAATTGCCGGTAGCTCCTGCAGCTGTGTTAACACGTGCTGTACTGGCATAAGCCTGCAGGCCATATACGTAAGGCATGGCCCAGGCCGTAATATCGTAAGTGGCAGAATCAACCAGTTTAACATCGGGTTCAAATAAAACTTTTACCATGGCAGCACGCGGTTGTGCAGCGCTAATAACAATATCGTTGGAGTTAATAGAAAAACTTTCGATTTTTTTTGTATGGTAATTTAAACCACTGGCGCTTCCGCTTCCGCTTCCGTACCTGATGCCGTTTTTATCGAGCAGGTTCATCAATGAGCGCAAACGCTGTTCGTCATTTTCATTGTATTTAATGATATAAGATTTGTACTGGCCAATATTACCAGCAGCGGCATCATTAAAAAATTTCCGGAACTCTTTAACGAGCTGTCCTGCGTTGTTCGATGAAACCTCGATCGTACTCAGGCCCGTTGTATGATGATGTGTGGCACGGTCGAAAAGGGTGAGTGTATCCCCTTCATCTGTAACGGCGCCCAGGCCGCCACGCGGGCCACCTGCCTGCTCATAGGTCATGCCAATAGAACCGCTATAGATCGGGTAAGTATCGCCATACGAGGGATACAGGAGGTCAAAGATCTCTTTTGTAAAAAACAACCAGCCATTTTTATCAAAATAGTATGCATGGTTTTTGCCGATCTGTACCTGGAAATCACGCTGAAATTTTGTGATCACTTCATGATAGGGCTGTGCTGCCGGTGCAAAATAATAGGGCTGGTTAACACCCTGTTCATGAAAATCTACGTGCACCTGCGGCATCCATTGCAGGTATTGTGCAATGCGCTGACTACTTTCCACCTGTGTTTGCCAGGCCCAGTCGCGGTTAAGGTCAAAATTATAATGATTGGTGCGTCCGCCGGGCCAGGGCTCATCATGTTCACGTGCCTGTAACGCCGGGTTGTAATTTTTTCCAACGGTTGTATTGAACCAGTTCACATAGCGGTCCCGTCCATCGGGATTGAGGCAGGGATCTATGATGACAACGGTATTTTGCAGCCAGGTTTTTGTTTGTGCATTTTGGGGGTCTGCTAAAGCATACAGTGTGAGCATAGCTGCTTCAGAAGAAGATGTTTCGTTGCCGTGAACATTATAACTGAGCCAAACAAGGGCAGGGGCATTTTCTGAGGGCGCCATTCTGTCTAAGGCCAGGTTGGCCAGGCGTAAATTGTTTTTACGGATATTTTCCAGCTCGCCCATGTTTTTTTCAGATGAAATAAATGCCAGGTAGAGCGGGCGGTGTTCATTGGTTTCGCCATATTGCTGAAGATTTACCATTGCCGGCACGGCATCTGCCACATGCTTAAAATAGTTAACCAGCTGGTAATGCGGGGTGTACCGGCTTCCAATAGCATAGCCCAGAAAAGCTTCGGGGCTTTTAAGCTGGGCGAATACATTTGTAAGAAATACCACAAGGATAAAAAGCAGGAAAATCTTTTTCAATGGGAGTTTTTTGTAAAAATAAGAAATGTAAGTGCTGTAAGTATATTTTTGAGAAGGATTTGTAATAAAACTGATACAACTCATTTTTTGTTTGCCCGCTATTCAGTTACTTGCAGCCTCATTAAAGAAAAAGGAAAATGTACCAGGAAGTTAAATATGTTAGTGCAGAGGAAGCGCTCAGTGTTGTGCAAAGCCATAACCGGGTATTTGTTCATGGAAGTGCCTGCACCCCTCTTCACCTGCTGCGTGAGCTGGCAAAGCAAAAAGACCGTTTACAAAGCGTAGAACTCGTTTTTATAACCGTGCAGGGCGATATAGAACTGGATAAGGCCGAATACAAAGACAGCTTTCATATCAATTCTATGTTTGTTTCAGAATCTATCAGGCATGCCGTGGCAGAAGGCAATGCCGATTTTATACCGGTTTTTTTAAGCGATATACCCGATCTCTTCAAGAAAGAGATATTAAAACTGGATGTGGCCCTTATACAGGTTTCGCCACCAGATGAGCATGGCTATTGCTCACTGGGTGTATCGGTAGATATTGCCCGCAGCGCCGTGGCCATGGCCAAACATGTGATCGCACAGGTAAATCCCCAGATGCCACGCACGCATGGCGATGGTGCTGTGCATACCAGCCGGTTTACCCATATCGTTATGCACGAAGAAATGCTTCCGCAGGTGGATTATGGCGCCAAAACGGGCCCCGAAGAAATTACCATCGGAAAATTTGTGGCAGAACTGATAGAAGATGGCAGTACGCTCCAGATGGGTATCGGAACCATTCCCGATGCGGTTTTTAAATCATTGTACAATCACAAAAACCTGGGTGTGCATACCGAGATGTGCAGCGATGGCATTGTAGACCTTTTTGAAAAAGATGTGATCAACAATACTAAAAAGCGCATTCACCCTTATAAAACGGTTACCGGTTTTGCCGTGGGTACCAACAGGCTGTATAATTATGTGAACAATAACCCCGCTTTTGCTTTTCTTGATATTGATTATGTAAATGACCCGCATGTGATCCGCCGCAACCCAAAAGTGATCGCCATCAACAGCGCCATTGAAGTGGATATCACCGGCCAGGTTTGTGCCGACAGTATTGGTACCACCCAGTTCAGCGGTATAGGAGGCCAGATGGATTTTATGCGGGGCGCAGCACTCAGCGAGGGGGGCAAACCCATCATAGCTTTAACTTCCAGAACCAAAAAAGGGCTGCCACGCATTGTGCCCATGCTTAAACAGGGTGCCGGTGTGGTAACCACCCGCGGCCATGTACACTATATCATTACCGAATATGGTGTGGCCTACCTCTATGGAAAAAATTTCAGGCAGCGTGCCAGGGCGCTTATTGAAATTGCCCATCCCGATGACAGGGAATGGCTGACTAAACAGTGTTTTGATCGCTTTAAATCATTTTAGTTTTACACATTTAAAAGGTTTGGCATAGTTTTTAAAGTTGCTTTAGCATACAGGCCGTTGCTTTGGGGTGGTTTTAACTAACCTGAGATGATACCCAAATCACCTGATGCGGGTAATGCCGCCGTAGGAAAGTTCAATGGAGAACAGGAGTAATGGCGCAAAAGGCTTTGGCTAACGCTGAAGCCTTTTTGTTTCAGGCCTGCCGGAAGTTTTCAAATTCTTTATCTTGCAGCCGATGACAACTGCTTATTTTACTTACCATAAAGCCAAAGTGATACAGGCACTTCGGTATCATTTTATCAGCCGCAGGGAAATTAAAGTGATGATGATAATGGTGAATGTGTTTGCCATTGCTTCAGCGGCCTTATTCTACCTTAAAAAAATAAATCCACTGGCATTTTTACTGAGCTCCCTGCTCTGGTTCATTCTTATGGTCGTATTCTGGTACCTGCTGCCATTGCTCATCTATAAAAAGGAGCGCACTTTTAAAGACAGGTTTAAGGCCACGCTGGGCAATGATGCGTTTATGATCGAAAATGAATCGGGCAGCAACCGCAGCTGGCCATGGAAAGATTTCAGCTATTGCATGGAAACACCACATTTCTTTCACCTTTATTTTAACAGCAGGTCATTCTTCCTGGTGCCTAAAGAGGCATTTGAGGGAGATCAGTTGCATGAAGCAAGGAATTTGCTGAAAGAGAAAATAAAACCGCAGGTATGATCTTGTAAGATCAGATCAGGAGCTTTTCCATAACATGGTGCGGCGTGTTGTACTGGATAAATTCATCGCTTTTGACCTTATACCCAAACTTTTCGTAAAACCCAATGGCATTGTTGCGGGCGTTCATTACGATCTTATTATAGCCTTTATCCCTCGAAATGGTTTCTGCAAACGACATAATGGAAGCGCCGATCCCCTTTCCCTGCAGGTTATTGTTTACGGCCATTTGCCTTAGCTGCAGCGTATTCCGGTCGTGTTTTACCAACATACAGCAACCCAATATCTTGTCTTCATCAAAAGCGGCTATCAGTATATTGTCTTTTTCTTTTAAAAGTTCTTCTTCACTAAAATTAAGGCCCAGCGGCTGACGCAATATTGTGTAGCGCAGGTCGATCATCTGCTTATACTCCTTGCTCCCGTGTTCAATCAGTTTTAATCCCATTCAAAGTAAATTTTGGTAGTGTTGCAAGCGGTAGACATTCCAAATTACAATTTTTTCGGACATAAAACTCCATTTTACTTATTTTTTGAAGGCCTCGTATTTTCCGAATACAGCTGCGGGTTAAAAAAAATGCCTGCAAATGTGCTTTTTATAGCTTGTTTAGCATTTCTTTGCATTTTAGCCAAAAGCTATATTTTTGCAACCAGTACAAACTAAATTTTACTATCATGTCAGACATTGCAACAAGAGTAAAGAAAATTATTGTTGACAAATTAGGAGTGGATGAAGCCGAAGTAACCAATGAAGCTTCATTTACCAACGACTTAGGCGCCGACAGCTTGGACACCGTAGAGCTGATCATGGAATTTGAAAAAGAGTTTAATATTTCTATTCCTGATGAACAAGCCGAAACCATCACTACTGTTGGTCAGGCTGTTTCTTATTTGGAAGAAAACGCTAAGTAATTCAAACCTTTAATTTACACAGGCAAACTGTATGGCTTTAAAAAGAGTGGTCGTTACGGGCTTAGGCGCCCTTACTCCTTTGGGAAAAACTGTCCGGGAATACTGGAAAGGGCTGGAAGATGGAGTGAGCGGCTGTGATTTTATCAAGCAGTTCGACGTTACGAAATTTAAGACCCGGTTTGCCTGTGAAGTTAAAGACTTTGACCCCACCGCTTATCTCGACAGGAAGGAGGCCCGTAAATTGGACCGTTATTGCCAGTTTGCACTCATCGCAAGCGACGAAGCCGTGAAAGATTCAGGTATTACGGCAGAGAACACCAATCCCGACCGTGTGGGTGTGATTTTTGCCAGCGGTATCGGCGGCCTTATCACCTTCCAGGAAGAAGTTACCAATTTTGCCTTAGGAGACGGAACCCCCCGCTTTAACCCATTTTTCATTCCTAAAATGATACTGGATATTGCCGCCGGGCAAATATCCATGCGTCATGGTTTTCGTGGACCAAACTTTGCCGTTGTGAGCGCATGTGCCAGCAGCACAAACGCCATCATTGACGCATTCGATAATATACGCCTCGGTAAGGCCGATGCGATTGTTACCGGTGGGAGCGAAGCCGTTATAAGCGCTGCAGGTGTGGGTGGCTTTAACGCCATGAAAGCCCTCAGCGAAAGGAATGATGATCCTAAAACCGCCAGTCGTCCCTTTGATAAAGAAAGAGATGGTTTTGTAATGGGAGAAGGTTCAGGCGCCATCATACTCGAAAGCCTGGATCATGCCCTTGCCCGCGGAGCAAAAATTTACTGCGAAATTGCCGGCGGCGGCGCCACTGCCGATGCACATCATATTACAGCGCCGCATCCCGAGGGTTTGGGAGCCAAAAATGTAATGGCAGCTGCCCTGGCCGATGCAGGAATGAAACCGGAGGATATTGATTACATCAATGTACACGGTACTTCCACACCGCTGGGCGATATAGCCGAAACAAAAGCCATCCTGAGTGTGTTTGGCGAACATGCCTACAACCTTAATATCAGTTCCACCAAAAGCATGACAGGGCATTGCCTGGGTGCGGCCGGTGCGCTCGAAACGCTTGCCTGCATCATGGCAGTTACAAAAGATACAGTTCCACCAACCATCAATCATTTTACAGATGATCCCGAACTGGATCCCAAACTTAATTTTACCTTCAACAAAGCGCAGTCCCGTACGGTGAATGCAGCCTTAAGCAATACCTTCGGTTTTGGTGGCCACAACGCATCTGTTATTATTAAAAAATACAAATAACAAATACAAAGCTCACAATTGCTGCAGTGAAACTTCCTGTTAAAACCTTCAGCAGTTTAACGCAGAAACTTTTCTTTTTTAGAACAAAAGTGCTAATTTCGACTTAAACATATTCTCATTAAGACCTTAGATTTCTTTAAAACGTTTTTCGATACTGAGCCAAAGAAAGAATTTAAAAAGCAGCTCACCAATGTCCTCGGTTTCAGCCCCGGCAATGTATCCCTATACCGCACCGCACTCAGCCATCGTTCCATCAGGGAAGGCGCAGATGAAAATAATGAACGCCTCGAATTTTTGGGTGATGCCGTACTCAGCTCCCTTATAGCACACTATCTTTTCAGAAGGTATCCATACAAAGGAGAAGGGTTTCTTACAGAAATGCGCAGCAAGATGGTGAACCGGGCCAAACTCAATGAAATTGCATTGAAAATGGGCCTCAAAAAGATCACCTTTTACAACAAGTTCGATAACGCACTTAAAATATCGCAGATATTCGGTAATACGCTCGAAGCATTGATAGGAGCGGTTTACCTCGATATGGGTTATAAAAAAACACAGCAGTGGGTCGAAAAACAGATTATACTGCCGCATATGTTTACCGATGACCTGGAAGTGGTGGAGATCAATATCAAGAACAGGTTATACGGCTGGGCCAATAAAAACGGCAAGGCACTTGAGTTTGAAACACTCGACGAAAAATTTGAGAACGGCCGGCGCCTCTTCACCATTGGTGCAACGGTAGACGGCGAACTGGTGGCACAGGCCAAGGGATATAATAAAAAAGATGCCAGCCAGTTGGCAGCACAGTTGGCGGTGGAGAAGTTGGGGCTATAAAAGCGGTGAGCTATGAGCCTTTGCTTCAGCTATTCCACCTCATCCCCTCGCCAAAAGCTCACAGCTCAAAGCTCATGGCTCAAAGCTTACAGCTCATTCCTCACATCTCAAAACTCAAAAGCAATGAAATTCGGCATACTCGGCAGCGGCAGTTGGGGCACAGCATTGGCCAAGGTCTTAACAGATAATGGACAAACCATCTATTGGTGGAACCGCAGCCAAACAGCAATCGACCAGTTCATACAACGGAGGCATAATCCGCAATACCTTACTTCGGCCAGGTTCAATATGGAACAGTTGCAGTTAACTACCAATGCAGCTGAACTCGTAAAACAATCAGATGTGGTATTGGTGGCCATTCCATCGGCTTATGCCATAGAAGTATTGGAAGCACTGCCCAAAAATATTTTCGAAGGTAAAAAGATCATCTCCGCCATAAAAGGGATACTTCCGCAAAATAATCAACTGCTCAATGATTATTTAAAAGAACAGTTCGGGTTCCCTGTTGAAAATTATTTTGCGGTATTGGGTCCCTGCCATGCCGAAGAAGTGGCGGCCGAAAAACTTTCTTACCTCACTTTCAGCGGAACAGATATTGCTGCTACCAAAACGATCGCATCCTATTTTAAAACAGCCTACATAAATACCGTGATCAATAAGGATATTTACGGCGTGCAGTATGCAGCCATACTTAAAAATATTTATGCCGTGGGTGCAGGATTGGCGCATGGCCTCGATTATGGCGATAATTTTTTAAGCGTACTTATTGCCAACAGTGCCGACGAAATGGCGGGCTTCCTGCGTAAGGCGGGCATCATCAATGCCGAAGTGGGTTATATAGAAGTAAAAAGCCAGGAAGAGTTGCGGAACAATTATGCGGCTTCTGTTTACCTGGGCGACCTGCTGGTGACCTGTTATTCTCTCTTCAGCCGTAACCGTACTTTTGGCAATATGATCGGTAAAGGCTATTCTGTAAAAGCGGCACAGCTCGAAATGAGCATGGTGGCCGAAGGGTATAATGCCAGCCGCTGCATGTACCATATTAATCAAACCGTGGAAGCGCCCATGCTCATTGCCGGTACCATTTATAATATTTTATGGAATGGCCTGCCGGCCGGTGAAGGGTTTAAAATGATTGAGAAGGAGTTGATTTAATCCTTGCTATCCGTGGTGAAACAATCAGCTCTGCCTTATTTCTGTTTTCAAAAAAACAAATCCGCCGCAATCCCATCTGCAAAAAATTTTCCTGCATCTGTCAATAGCAAAAATCCATTTTCAGAGATCATTTTGTGCTGATCAATGTATTTTTTGCTTTTTTGTAAGATCACATCTGAATAAGCAGCGCCAAATTCATTTTTTACTTTTTCTATTTCCATTCCTTCGCAGGTGCGCAGGCTGATCATGATGTATTCGTTGAGCTGCTGAACGGCCGTAAGCGTTTCTTCTTCGTAAGGGATCATGTTTTGCTGCAGCGATCGCATATACAAAGCATTATTGGCCACATTCCACCTGCGTTTATTTAGCCCGTTAAAACTATGAGCTGCGGGACCATAGCCATAATAAGGTTTGCGCTGCCAGTAACTGCTGTTGTGCCTGCTGCGGAAACCGGGAAGTGAAAAATTGCTTATTTCGTATTGTTCATAGCCATGGGCCTTCATCTCCTTCAATAAAAGTTCAAACTGTTCAGCCTGTTTTGCCGTATCCACATCGGGGCTTTTTTGTTTGCTGATGAGATGATGGAGGGCGGTTTTGGGTTCCACCGTTAATGCATAACAGCTGATATGCGGTACTTTTTTTTCAAAAAGGATGCGGGCATTTTTTTGTAACTGTTCATTGCTTTGCAGGGGCGATCCGTAAATAAGGTCTGCCGAATAGTTTTCAAACCCGGCCTCATTAACAGCATCCAGGCAACTGTGCGATTCTGCTGCACTATGTGCCCGGTTCATCCATTTTAGTTCGGCTTCACCAAAACTTTGTATACCCACGCTCAGCCGGTTGATGCCCATTTTTTTCCATTGCAAAAGTGTTTGGCCACTGATGTCATCGGGGTTTGCTTCAAGCGTTATTTCTGCAAGCGGGGCAACGCTGAATTTTTTATACATGATCTCCAGTAAATGGCCAATCACCTCCGGTTTAATGATGCTGGGGGTGCCCCCTCCAAAATAAATGCTTTCGATCTTTTCCCTATCAGTAATGAAATCATCGGGCAGCAGGATCTCTCTTGCAATACATTCCATCATTTCATCGTTTTGCTGCTGCAGTGTGCTGAAATGAAAATTGCAGTAAGCGCAGGCCTGCCTGCAAAATGGAATATGAATATAAATACCCGCCAAAGATTGTAGATTTACATTTTATTGTTTAATGAAATTTGATCCCCTGCATACCAAAATTTTTTTCTTTTTTTTGGCCATGATGCTTTTTGCAACTGCATTTGCACAAAAGAACCGTGGCAACTACCCGCTTCATATTCACAACAACGGCAAAGATAGTTCCTTTGATGCCGCCGCCCGGCAGCTGCAAACTTTCTTTGAAAGCCCCGCCGATGCCGAAATATATGTGTCAAAAATACCGGCATTGCTGGCGGCAAAGGGTTACCCGCTTGCTTCGGTAGACAGTGTGTGGTATGCCGACAGTGCCACCCATATCAATCTTTACAGCGGCGAAAAATACAACTGGATGCAGTTATCTGTTGTAAATATTGATGAACCGGCATTGGATGCGGCGGGCTTTAACCCCGGGAGTTTTGCCGGAAAAAATTTCAGCATTGCACAGTTTCAGCAACTGCAGCAGCGCCTGCTTTCTTATTATGAGCAAAATGGGTACCCCTTTGCTGCGGTATATCTCGACAGCATTTTCTTGCAGCAAAATAATATTACCGCCCTCTTAAAATCCGATAAAGGAATATTATACCACATTGACAGCATCCGGATTTTTGGAAATATAAAACTGAAGAAAAAATTTCTGCAAAACTACCTGGGCATCAGTAACGGCAGTATTTACAACAAACAAAGGCTCGAACAGGTAGACCGTAAGATGCTCGAACTGCCCTATATCAATCCGGTGCAACCCTCATCTGTTTCCATGCTCGGCGCAGGCTCCATCCTCAATTTATTTCTTGAGCCCAAACGGAGCAGCCAGGTAAATTTTTTGCTGGGCTTATTACCTTCCAATGGTCAGTCGGGCAAAATGCAGCTCACGGCCGATATCAATCTTGATCTAAAAAACCTGTTTGGCACTGGCGAAGGCCTCCTGTTTAAATGGCAGCAATTGCAACCCAAATCGCCCCGGCTGAACCTGGGCTATGAGCAACCTTATATTTTTAATTCGCCCTTTGGTTTCAGCTTTTTATTCGACCTGTTTAAGAAAGATTCAAATTTTATACAGATCAGTGCACAAACGGGCATGCTCTTTAATCTTTCGCTCAACCAAACCGGTAAACTATTTGTGCAATGGCAGGGGAGCAGCCTGCTGGAAGGCGGTGTGGATACCAATTTGGTCAAGTTGCAAAAAGCGCTTCCTCCCAATATTGATGTAAGCGCAGTAAACGGCGGCATCCAGTACGAGTTTTCTAAAACCAATTATAAGTTCAATCCCAGGAAGGGCAATGAACTGAACCTGGGCACCACGGTGGGAATTAAGAACATCAAAAAAAGTAATGCAATTATAAACATTAAGGACCCATCCTTTAATTACGCCAGCCTCTACGATTCGGTAAAGCTGCGCAGTTACCAATGGCGCATAAAGCTGGATGCGGCACACTATTTTCCGCTCGGAAAATCAGCCACGTTTAAAACTGCCATACGGGCGGGGCTCTACAACAGCCCTTCTGTTTTCCGGAACGAACTTTTTCAAATTGGCGGTTATAAGCTTTTGCGGGGTTTTGATGAAGAAAGTATTTATGCAAGCTCCTATACTGTTTTTACAGGCGAATACCGGTATCTTATATCGCTTAATTCCTATCTTTTCGGGTTTGCAGATATTGGGTTCAGTACCAGCAGGTACCAGCAGGTTAATACAAAGAACCGTTTTACAGGGGTTGGAGTGGGAATGGCTTACGAAACAAAAGCAGGCCTGCTCAATATGAGTTTTGCGTTGGGGAAAAGAAACGATGTTAAATTTAATCTCCGCCAGGCATCAAAGATCCATTTCGGGTACATCAATTATTTTTAGAGCTTTGCTTCAATTACGTTTATTTTGCAAAAAACCGGGTTGCATGCGGCTGTATTGTATACTTTTATTTTTTCTTGCTGTGCACATGGGTTCCCGTGCCCAGTCAGACAGTGCTGCTGTTAAAGACAGCATTCGCCGCGTTGACTCCATTACTTCCCTGGCTGCTAAATATAAACCGGTTATCTTAAAACTGCTCGACAGTAACCGGTATCTCAACAGCAGCGGAACACCCGCCGCGGCAGTATATAAAAAACGTACGGTAACCTACAACAATGTTATTTTTTATGTGGTTACATTGTTACTGCTGCTTTTTGGCATATTAAAAACCAGTTTCGCAAAATATTTTAATACACTTTTCAGGGTTTTCTTTAATACCTCGTTGCGGCAAAGCCAGCTGATAGACCAGTTGCAGCAAAATAAACTCGCTTCATTATTTTTCAATATCTTCTTTTCTGTTACCGGGGGTTTATACATTTCGCTGCTCCTCCATTACTTTGGCCTGGCAGCTAAAACAAACAGGTGGAAACTGTTTGCAGCAGCAGCGGGGATACTCACACTTGTATACTTTATAAAATTTTTAGTGACCGGGTTTGTGGGGTGGATCACAAATTATAAAGAAGAGGCCGGTACTTATGTGTTTAATATTTTTCTTATTAATAAGGTAATAGGTATTTGTTTGCTTCCGGTAGTGGTGGTCATGTCTTTTTCCGAAAAGATAGTTACAGACGTGGCGGTTGTTTCTTCTTTTATTATCATTGGCCTGCTGGTTATTATGCGTTTTATAAGATCGTACAGCCTGTTGCAGCACCGGTTGAAGTTTAATTTATTCCATTTTTTGTTATACGTTTTTTCGCTGGAGGTTTTGCCCATCATGCTTATTTACAAATCAGTTGTGCTTTATTTAACGGGAAATCAGTAAATTTGCCCACCATTTTCACGAAGAATGCCTAAACAACCGGAAACAGTGAATCAATCGCCAGCTAAGACGATAAAGAAAATACTTATTACCCAACCCAGGCCAGAAGGTGCAAAATCGCCTTATTTTGAGCTTGCCACTAAGTACAATCTTGTGCTGGATTTTTTTCCTTTTATAGTGGTGGAAGGGGTTCCGGCAAAAGAATTCCGCAAACAAAAGATTGAAATAGCTGCTTTTACAGCTGTAATATTTACAAGCAGGCATGCAATTGATCATTTCTTCCGCATCTGCGAGGAAATGAAAGTTAGCGTTTCGCAGGATACCAAGTATTTCTGTATAACGGAAGCGGTGGCCCTCTATCTTCAGAAATTCATTCTTTACCGTAAACGTAAGGTCTTTTATGGTGCCGACGGAACCAACAAAAGTTTGTTTGATGTGATCAACAAGCACAAAGACAACGAGAAATTTCTTTATCCCTGCTCCGAAACTTTTGATAGCGAGATCACAAACTGGTTAAAGGAGCATAATTGCGGCTATGCCACTCCTGTAATGTACAAGATCATCAGTAATGATGTAAAAGATGTGATCAACCGCAAATATGATATCATCTGTTTTTTTACACCGGGTGGCGTAAGAAGCTTAATAGAAAATTTCCCTTCATTCAGGCAAAACGGAACTACTATCGGGGCTTTTGGGGCGAATACTTTTAAAGCGGCAGAAGATGCTGGCCTGGTGCTTGATATAAAAGCTCCCCTGCCTCAAACCCCCAGTATGGTAAGTGCACTGGAAAAATACATACTCTCCGTTAAAAAATAAAATCAGCCTTCAACAGGGTATTCACTGTCTGTGTATCAGGATAAGTACTTAAATTTATCTATGCCCAATCAATTGATACATGAAACAAGCTTATACCTGTTACAACATGCCCATAATCCTGTAAATTGGTATCCCTGGGGCGATGAAGCGCTTTTACTTGCAAAAGAAAACGACCGGCCGATACTCGTAAGTATTGGCTATGCAGCCTGCCATTGGTGCCATGTGATGGAAAGGGAAAGCTTCGAAAACGAAGAAACGGCGGCCGTTATGAACAGCCATTTCATCAATATAAAAATAGACAGGGAAGAAAGGCCCGATCTTGATCATATTTATATGGATGCGGTACAGGCCATCAGCGGAAGCGGGGGTTGGCCGCTCAATGTTTTTCTTACTCCCGATGCAAAACCGTTTTATGGCGGCACTTATTTTCCACCTGTAAAAATGTATAACAGGAGTTCCTGGACCGATGTGCTCCTGGCCATCAACGATGCATGGAAGAACAGGCGCAGCGAGGTGGAGGAACAGGCTGCGAGCCTGGTAAACCATATTAAAAATGCCAACAGTGTAGGGTTAAAGCAAAACCTGCTGAAAGAAACCGGTGATGATCTTTTTACGCAGTATGATATAAACCTGGTTGCAAAAAATATACTTGCAAATGCAGATACAGCCCTGGGCGGTTTTGGTCAGCCACCCAAATTTCTGCAAACCTTCTCTACCAGTTTTTTACTGGAGCATGCCTATTTTCATAATAACAGGGAAGCACTGGCTCATGCAGAATTTTCTTTGCAGCAGATGATTTCCGGTGGGATCTATGATCATTTGGCGGGCGGCATATCCCGTTACAGCACAGATGCCCGCTGGCTGGTTCCGCATTTTGAGAAGATGCTGTACGATAATGCACTTTTGCTGCAAACATTGGCCGATGCTTACCAGTTAACCAAAAAGGCTATTTATAAAACAGCCATACTGCATATGGTCGGGTTTCTTGAAACAGAGATGAAACATGCATTCGGAGGTTATTTTGCAGCACTGGATGCAGACAGTGAAGGGGTGGAAGGGAAATTTTATGTATGGGAAAAATCTGAAATTGAAGAGGAGCTTGGCAATGAGGCTGCTGTTTTTTGCGACTATTATAATGTAACGGCAGCCGGTAACTGGGAGGGTAAAAATATACTGCATACCAGCAGGCCGATTTCGGAAATTGCTGCTAAATATGGTCTTGATGAGTATGAATTGGATCAAAACCTTTCCATTTGCCGAAGCCGCCTGCTGGCGAAAAGGAATAAGCGTATCCGCCCGGCCACCGATGATAAGATACTGCTCGGATGGAATGCACTTCTCATAACTGCATATTGCCGTGCCGGGGCAGCCCTGCAGGACGATAAATTGAAGAGCAGCGCAGTAAGCTTATTTGAATTCATTAAAAATTCGTTCATTGCTGCCGATGGTTCCCTGTGTCATACATATAAGGAAGGAAAAGCCCGTTACCCGGCTTTTGCAGATGACTATGCATGCCTGATACAGGCCTGTATTCATTTACAGGAAATAACAGGCAACCAGGAATATTTATATAATGCCAGGCAGTATTGCGGGTTCCTGGTTGATAATTATAGTGATGAAAATGGCTGTTTTTTTTATTTTACAAAGTCGGGCCAAAAAGACATTATAGTGCGCAAAACAGAGTTATACGACGGGGCAAGCCCCTCGGCCAATGCATTGATGGCCCAAAACCTGTATTACCTCTCCATGGTTTTTGATAATATAGCATGGCGAAAGCGTTCTGTTGCTATGCTTGCCGCCCTTTGGGAAGCGGTAAAGAAATATCCCTCCTCGTTTGCAAATTGGGCTATAATGGCCCAAAGATTAGCGGCTGGAACACCCGAAATAGCCATAACCGGGCAATTTTTTCAACCTGTGCTGGCAGAATTACTTAGTTTTTACGCACCCCATAAACTTGTACAGTCGGGCGTAGATGAAAAAATGCCCCTTTTGAGCGGTAAAAATAGCTCACCTGAAGATGTTTATATATATGTATGCCGGCAGTACCAATGTTTAAAGCCGGTAAAAACGGCTAAAGAAGCTATAGAATTGCTAAAATTTAACCATGGCAAAGATATTTTCACAATAATTGAATAATTTAGGCGTTTGATTAATGTTTGTGTAATGTTATTTTCAGAATAAAATTGACTAAAATCCAATATCGGTGCGGCAGTTGAATTCAAATAATCATTACATTTGCTATTACCCTCAAAGTTAAAAACAATGAAGAATCGCTTATTCTACGCACTAGCAGTAGCTGCTATAGCTACCTCTGTAAGCAGCTGTAAAATGCTTAGCGGAAAGAAAAAATCCGGTTCGTTACCAAACGACGGTCAGTTACATGGTGTAGCTCCGGGATCACGCTGGAACTTAGCCAAGCCTCCGGGCATGGTGTATATTCCACCAGGAACCTTCCACATGGGCCCCAGCGACGAAGATGTAAACTATGCTTTTACAGCACGTAATAAGCAGGTTTCTATCAGCGGTTTCTGGATGGATGCCACCGAAATCACCAACAACGAATATCGCCAGTTTACCAATTGGGTCAGAGACTCAATAGCTGCAAAGCTGATGGGCTATGTAAAACAGGGCCAGGATGGTAACGAGTACGTGGATTGGACAAAAGCCAAAACCATTAAATGGGGCGACAAGGCTACAACTGAAAAAATTGAAGCCATCATTGTTACACCCGAAAACAGGATATTTGGCAAAAAAGAAATTGATGCCCAAAAAGTAGTTTACCAGTCTGAAGTATTCGATTACAAAGCTGCGGCACAAAATAAGGACGCCACCGTTCCCCGCAGTGCTTTCATCGTAAAGCAGCAAATACCGGTTTACCCGGATTCGCTTTGCTGGATCAGGGATTTTGCCTACTCCTACAACGAGCCAATGGCTAAAAAATATTACAATCACCCTGCATACGGAAATTATCCTGTTGTGGGTGTAACCTGGAAGCAGGCCACTGCTTTCTGCGAATGGAGAACACATTACCTGAACGCTTTTCTCGAAAGCAAAAAGAGAACAGCTGAGTCTGATTTCCGCCTGCCTACAGAAGCCCAGTGGGAATATGCAGCACGTGGGGGCCGTTCACAGGCTCCTTATCCATGGGGAGGTCCTTATTTAAGGAACAAAAAAGGATGCCTGCTGGCAAACTTTAAACCTGGTCGTGGTAATTATCCCGAAGATGGTGGATTGTACACCGTAAGGGCCGATGCATACTGGCCAAACGATTTCGGTCTTTATAATATGGCCGGAAACGTGGCAGAGTGGACCTCTTCTCTTTATTATGAGGGTGGTTACAACTTCCAGCATGATTTAAACCCCGACATCCGCTGGAATGCCAAAGATTCTGATCCTCCACGCATGAAACGTAAAGTAACACGCGGCGGTAGCTGGAAAGATGTAGGTTATTTCCTCCAAACCGGTACCCGTAACTATGAATACCAGGATACATCTAAATCCTATATCGGTTTCAGGTGCGTAATTGATCTTCCACCAGCACAATCTAGGCGCTGATAAGCAAAACAAACACTTCTATAGAGTATAATTTTAAAGCACATAATTTTAATGATAACCCATTTTACCAAAATGAAATGGGTTATTATTACCCTAAAAGTCGAGAGTTATTTCTAAACAATTCCCATAAAAATTTAAATCAAAGATCATGTCAGTTAAAATTCCTTCAAACATTAGCAAATGGATGGACGTAGCCGTATCTGTAGCGGCGGCAGCAGTAATTTACGGAGCGCTTCAAAAAATTCTTCATACCCCAAGCGCCGACTTGTGGTTGAAAATCGGCCTTTACACTGAGGCTGCCATATTCTTAATGTATGGTATATTATATATGATCTACTCGCCTGTGAAGGAAGAGTTTGAAGTGGCAGCCAAGGCGGTTCCTGCAGGAAACCCTGCATTGAACAACCTGGACAAAATGCTGCAGGATGCAGATATCACCCCAACCAATCTTAAAAAACTGGGCGAAGGTTTTCAAAAATTGGGCACCACCGTTAGCGGAATTTCTGATGTGAGCGATGTGGTAAAATCTACTACCGAATTTGGTTCTAAAACAAAAGAGGCCACCAGCGCTATCAGCTCTATGGCATCGGCATTTACAAACAGTGCCAATACCATGGCATCTTTCAATAACGCATCTGAAAGCGCACGTGGTTTTCACGAGCAGGTTCAGGTACTTACTAAAAACCTGGGTTCACTCAATACTATTTACGAACTGGAATTAAAGGAAAGCAATAACCATCTGAAGGCTCTTAACAGTTTCTATGGTAAAATGGCAGAAGCAAGCCAGGCTATGATGAACAGCGTAGACGATGCACAAAGGGCTAAAGAGCAAATTGGCGCATTGGCTGGCAACCTTACCAAGCTGAATGCAGTGTATGGTAATATGCTCAGCGCTATGCAGGGCCGTTAATGCCGGTATTTTTAAAGATCCAAACAAAATTCATAAAAAATTTAATTCTAAATAGTTATGGCTTTACCTAAAGAGCCCCGGCAAAAGATGATCAACCTGATGTACCTGGTGCTTACCGCACTGCTGGCACTCAACGTATCATCTGAAATCCTGAACGCGTTCAAAGTGGTGGACAAAAGTTTGGGAACATCAAATTCAAGCATCACTTCATCAAATGAAGTTTTATACAAATCGCTTTTAGGAAAAGTAGCAGACCCTGTTACTGCCGAAAAAGCAAAAATATGGAATGATAAAGCAGAGCAGGCCAAAAAGCTTTCATCAGACCTTGATACTTATCTCAATCAGTTAAAAGAGCAACTTAAAAAAGAAGCTGATTTAAAAACGGTAACAATAGACGGTAAGCAAGTACAACAATTTTCTGAAGATAATTTGGAAGCTGCTACCCGTTTGTTTGGCAATGGCCCAGGCGGCAGTAATAAAGGGCCTGAGCTTGAGGCAAAGTTGAAAGCGTATAAAGCTGCTATGTTAAATATTGATCCTGAAATTAAAGCTCAGTTTGAAAAAAACTTCCCCGTAGATACAGAGCCTCAAAGAGGTCAGGATGGAAAAGAAAAACCATTCACTGAAGCTTACTTTCATATGACACCAACAGTGGCTGGATTAACATTGCTTAGTAAATTTCAGAACAATGTAAAGAATGCAGAACATGAAATTATCTCATACTGTCATTCAAAAGTTGGTGAGGTAAAAGTGAAATTCGATAAAACCGGCGTACTGATTGGGCAGAGTTCTAATTACGTGATGCCAGGCCAGGAAGTAACTATTACTGCAGGTATTGGAGCATATAGTTCTGCTGCTGTTCCACAAATTTCAATTGGTGGCGCAGGTGTTCAAACAGTAGATGGCCAGGGTGTTTACAAATTTAATGCATCTGGTGCGGGTCTACGCAAAGTTCCTGTAACCATTAGGTATAAAGACCAGGACGGTAATGAGAAAACTGAAACCAAAGAAGTGGAGTATACCGTGGGTACACCAGGTGGCGCAGCCGTAATGCTCGATAAAATGAACGTGTTCTATATTGGTGTAGACAACCCGGTAACTATTGGTTCACCTACAGGTTGGGATAAAACCAATGTTAGTATGAGCGGTGGCACCATCAGTGGTACGGGGTCAAACAGAACAGTTAGGGTGAGTTCACTTGGAAAGGCTACCATTACTGTAAATGCTGATAAACAAACTTCAACATTTGAGTTCAGGATCAAAAAAATTCCCGATCCAGTTTTTAAAATTGGTACGGGTAAAGCAAGGGTTCCTGCTGTAGAATTCAAAAACCAGGACTTCTGCCGTGCAGAACTGGAGAACTTCGATTTTGACCTGAAATTTAATATCGTAAGTGCTACCGTATATTTTTCCGGCGCTAATTTTTCTAACGTAGCTACTGCAACTATTAGCGGAAACGGTCTGGGGCCTATAAAAGCCCTGATGGCTAAATGCGGACCGGGTTCATCTATAACATTTGTAAATATAAAAGTGCAGGGTCCTGATGGTGTTAGGTCAATTGATGAAAGATCAATCACCCTTTATTAATAATCTAATTTAATAATTACTATGAAAAAGCAATTTCTGAAGGTATTGATGCTTGTTTTAGCGGTAAGCCTGTTTTCCGATGGGGCATATGCCCAAAAGAAAAAAGCGCCAAAAAAGCGTACATCTACTAAACGTACCACTAAAACTAAAACTAAAACAAATATTCAGCCAACCACGGCCAGTGCAGATACGGTAGCCATGGTACAGGCGCCTTCAATTGATACACTGCCTATTAAAAAAGTGGCAAAATCGCTGAGGCCCGATGAGGCAGTTGAAACCACTGCCCTGCGCGACCGCACGCCTTTGCCATACGAGCACCTGCGTGCCGATGATGCCGTTTACCGTCATAAAATATGGCGTGAAATTGATGGCAGAGAAAAGATCAACCTTCCGTTCCGTTATGCTATTGATGAGAATAATGGTAACCAGCGTTTCTTTTCCATCCTTATGCAGGCAATACAGGATAGCGCCGTTACGGTATTCAATAGTATCGACGACAGGTTTACAACGCCTATGACAGTGGGTGAAGTAGCTAAAATTGTGGCAGGTGAAGAAATTGATGTTCCAATTTATGGTCCCGACGGCACTCAGACCGGTACTAAAAAGATGCGCAATGAAATAAATCTTGACTCAGTTTATAAATTCCGCCTTAAGGAAGAAGTGATTTTCGATAAAGAAAGTTCACGTCTTTTTTGGAGAATATTGGGCATTGCACCTTTGAAACGTATCATTACCCCACAGGGTGTTGATCTCGGTGAAACAGAATTATTCTGGGTGTACTATCCCGATATGAGGCCCGTTTTTGCTAAATACGAAATTTACAATGGTAAAAACTACGGGGCACGTATGAGCTGGGAAGAATTGTTTGAAAGCCGCATGTTCTATGGCCGTATTATCAAGAGCACACTCGATAATCCGTATGATCTTCGTATTGCAAATTACAAAGGTCTGCAGGACAATACCATTCTTCAACTGCTTGAAGGAGAAACTATTAAAGAAAAAATATTCAATTACGAGCAGGATCTGTGGAGCTATTAACAGCAGATTACCTATTTTTAAAGGCCCCGGATCATTCCGGGGCCTTTGTTTTTTTGGCCACAGATGCGCAGATTTCCCCTTTATCCAGGTAGAGGGTCTTCTGTAATCCCCTTTGTTTGCATAGCTGGGCAAATAATTCCAGATCTGTTTAATGAAATGTAGCCATTAACAAAAACTTCCTTTCATATAGCAGTATTTTCTATACTTCCTTAAATCTGTGCATCTGCGGCAATAAATTACTAAAATACCTAAAACAGGGTATTGTTTTATATGTAAATCGCCGCTACTTTTACATCGGTTTTTCATAGGATATTGGATTTTAAAACGGGGCTGGATTTCTATCCTGGCCCTTTTTTTATGTCAATCCTTTTTTTAAGATATCAGCCTTTGACCGGCCTATAAGCACCTCAATTTTATCAGGATCGGCCTCCCGGATCTTTTTTACTGATTTGAATTCTTTCAGCAGGAGGTCGGCAGTTTGTTTTCCTATTCCCTTTATATTTTCCAGTTCATTTACAAAAGTGCCCTTGCTGCGTTTGCTCCTGTGAAAACTGATACCAAAACGATGCACTTCATCCCTGATGCGCCGGATGAGCCGGAGGCTTTCACTGTTCCAGCGAAGTTTCAACGATTCCTTATCTTCTGCATAAAAGAGCTCTTCCTGGTTTTTTGCCAACCCAACAAGGGTGATCTTTCCATGAAGCCCCAGTTCATGTATACTTTGCATGGCTGCAGCAAGTTGTCCTTTTCCCCCATCAATGATCACCAGTTGGGGTAGTGGAATTTTTTCTTCCAGCAGGCGTTGATACCTTCTTTTTACTACTTCGGCCATCGACGCAAAATCATTGATACCCTTCACCGTTTTGATGTTATAATGCCGGTAATCTTTTTTACTTGGCCCGCCGTTTTTGAAGCATACCATGGCAGCCACCGGGTAGCTTCCGTGAAAATTAGAGTTATCGAAACACTCAATATGTACAGGCAGGTTTTGTAAGTGCAGGTCGTCCTGTAACTGCTCAAGCACAGAAAATTTTTCCTTCTCTGTTTTTCCCTCGAGCTTCAGCATTTTTTTTGCCCTGAGTTCTTCCCTGAAATATTCAACATTTTTGAGCGAAAGATCGAGCAGTTTTTTCTTATCGCCTGCCCGGGGAACGGTAACCTGTGTATTGGGTTCCGGAAATTCAACAGGGAAAGGCACAATAATTTCTTTGGCATCCGTTTCAAAAGCCTGCCTCAGCTGGGCAATTGCAAAGAGGAGCACATCTTGCGTGGGTTCATCAAGCTTTTTAGTGAGCGTAATGGTTTTGGTTTGAATGATGGTTCCATTACTTACCGCCAGGTAATTTACAAAGGCCGTATCGCCGTCTTCCAGTATGCTGAACACATCTGCGGTGCCGGTTTTTGAATTAACGATGGCCGAGCTCGATTGATATTTTTTAAGGTCTTCGATCTTTGACTGGTAAAAAGCAGCTTTTTCAAATTCCATTTTTGCCGCATGTTCTTTAACCCTTTCTTTGAGGTACAGGAATACCGGCGACAGGTTTCCCTTCAACAGGTGCTTTAACTGTTCAATACCGTTATCATAATCTTCTTTCGACTGAAGACCTTCACAGGGCCCCTTGCAATTACCCAAGTGATACTCCAGGCATACTTTGAATTTATCCTGCTGGATATTTTTGGAAGAAAGGTTCAGCTTGCAGGTGCGGAGCGGAATATTATGTTTTATCAGGTCGAGCAACTCTCTTACTTTACCAACAGATGTGTACGGTCCAAAATACCGGGAGCCATCCTTTATTTTTTTCCGGGTGAAGAAAACCCTTGGGAAAGATTCATTTTTCACTACAATGAAGGGGTAGGTCTTATCATCTTTCAGGTCGATATTAAATACGGGCTGATATTCTTTTATAAGCGAATTTTCAAGCAGGAAGGCGTCCTGCTCGCTGTTTACAATAGTGAACTCGATCTTTTGGATACGGCTCACCAACTCAATGGTTTTATAATTTGTTTTTGTTTTTGTAAAATAACTGCTGACCCTTTTGCGCAGGTTCTTGGCCTTTCCAACATAAATAAGTTTTGCTTCCGCGTCGTAATACTTATAAATGCCGGGTTCTGTGGGAATGCCCCGGGCAATGGCTGAATATTCTTTTGCTGTCATCAGTTATCAAAATTCCAGGTGATGCTGGTTTCGTGTTCAACAACGGGCTTTCCGCCGGCATCAATACTTATGCTCACGATCTTTGCTTTTTGCCCGTTTTGCCAGGTAAGCTGCAGTTGCCGGTTGCCTGCTTTTTTCTTTATGATATAAATACGGGTCACCTTATTGGTCTCGGGATTTACATAAACATCCCAGTGACGTAATTCCATGCTGTCGGGAAGGGTTGCTTTTGGATCATAAGTGAAAGTAAAAGCATTTACTGTTTGGTCTAAAAAAGATTTTTGTTCAAATGAGCTTACCAGGTTGGCTGTGTCGATAAGAGGATGTAAAAATTCCGCCAGTTCTGCATCAAGCTCCTCCATTTTCATCCAGGCTGAATCTGACCGCAGTCCCTTTTTTGTTTTTTTAAGCGGGTTTACGCCTCCCGATTTTATTTCTGCAATTTGTCCTTTGAGGAAAGTAGTAACCGGAAAAAAATTTGTAACACTGCTGTCCCGGGCTATTTCAGCTGATGCCGGTACAGGTGGATTGCCCGCATCCTGCTGTTCTGGAGAACTGCATCCGGGCGTGTACAGGTAAAAACATAAGGCAAAAAATACCGTTGATCTCATATAATGGTTTTCTGCAAAAATAGCAGTAAAACATCAACTCTCCTTTTAATTGAACGAGGATTAACTTCGCATTAAGCAGGATCAGAATCCGGTTGTGAAACCAACTTTTACACCTAGGTTATATCTTTTTTCAAAATAATTAAACTCCTTGTTGTAAGTAGAAAGGAACTGGTACCTGAACTGCGGGCCTACTATTACAGAAGCGCCGTTGGCCGTGGTATAACTCAAAACACTTTCTAAGGAGCCATTCAGGTTAAAACGGCGCATGGCTGCAGGAACATCTACGTAATATTTTTTATCTGCAGAAAGTACATAGGCATTGCCCCCGGTGATAAGCGTGGGCTGAATGCTGGCCCCTGTATAAAATTTAAGTCTTTTATTGCCGGCAACTTTAAAATCGGCACCGAGCGGCATCGAAAACTGCAGTGATTTGTTGTTGAGTTTTGTGAAGTTATCCGGGTTAAAACTATTCTTGTACATTGAATTTACTGGCATTTCGTTTATGCCATATTCTTCATTCAGCAAAATAGAAGTTTGTGCTGAATGGGTGAGGGCTTCGGCCATGCTTGTATAGCTGCTGTAATTAAACTGCACACCTGCTTTTACCCTTAGTCTTTTAGAAAGGCTGTAAAGCATCATGGTACCCACTTCCAGGTTTAATGCAGAAGTTTGGTTTACATAATCATTGATGTTTTGCGAAACATTGCTGGTTGCTAAAATACTCCTGCTGTTTATATTTTGCTTGCTCAGGTCTTCAAGCGACCTGAAACCAAATGATGGTGTTATATAAAACTGGATAGCCGACCTTGATTTCCATCTTTTTTGAGCAGGTTTATTATAAAATGCATAGTTTTCTATCCATTTCTTTTCTTCTACTGCCTGCTTTAAATTAAAGCTGTTTTTTGCTTTTGCTTCAGCTGCAGCAATCAACTCTTGCTTTTTGGCAGCAGCTTCTGTACCAGGCTGATCACTGCCGGCAGAAATAACAGTAATTCCTTTAGAGGCGGCCTTTTCGCTCAATTGTTCAGCGGCGCCATTAGTAACAGTTGTAATGAAATTTTCTGCCGGTTCTGTATTATTGACGTCTTTCGTGAAAACGCCTGCCACTGCTTCTGTGTGCTGTATAGTAGGCAATGAGGCCATTCCGCTTTTTAATGAAGCGCCCGGGTTTTTAATGGCCGGGGCTTGTGGCTTGCCTGCACTTTTTTCCTGTGCATCATTTGTTGCGAGAAAACTTTTGCTGCTGTTGTTCCTGCTGTGGTTGATTGAATTGTTATTAGAAATGCCAATGAACAGAATTGAAAATACAAGTAATAATGTTACTGCCAGTGATGGCCATTTCCTGGAGGGATGCAGGTCATTATAAATGCAGAACCACACTTTTCTTGAAGGGTACATTTTGAAATCTGCAGTACTCTCCCTTAAAAACTGTTCAAAATCGTGGTTATAAAAATTGTTTTCCATCTTCACATAAAAGCTTTAGTTGGTAATCATTGGTAAGCTCATCTTGCGGCCGACTCTTTCAGCTTTGCAGGATGTTTGTATATAATATTTTTCTTCACTAAAATTTCTTCCAGCATGGCCCTGGCCCTTGTATACTGGCTCCTGCTGGTGCTTTCTTCTATATCGAGCAGATCTCCTATTTCTTTGTGCGAAAATCCCTCTATCGCGTACAGGTTTAAAACTGTACGGTAACCCAGCGGTAATATCCTGATGCATTCCACCACCTGCTTTGCCTGCATGATGGATGGGATCATATCATCTTTTACAAGAATGCCGTTTGCATGGATGATATCCACGCTTTCATTGAACTTCTTATTTTTTTTGAGAACGTTGATACAGGTGTGAACAACAATACGGCGTATCCAGCCTTCCAGTGCGCCCTCTCCACGGTATTGATGCAACTGCGTAAAAACTTTAATAAATCCTTCCTGCAGCATATCTTCAGCATCCTCCCTGTTTTTGGCAAAACGATAGCATACGCCAAGCATCCGGGGGCTGAAACGGTTGTACAGGGCCTCCTGTGCAGCGGCATTGTTTGTTATACTTCCCGTAAGCATTTGCTCCTCGGTCATAAATTGGCTGGTTTTACCTTTAAAATTAGACATAAATACGGTACAAACTGCTGCATCTCAATAAAAAAGACCGGAATTTAACATTCCGGTCTTTTTTATTGATAATCAATGATTTAATATTTAAAATCTACCTCTTAAAGTTGCCGAAATATTGCGCCCCGGTGCACTCAGGCCAGAGGCATACACCCGGTAGTATTTATCAAACAGGTTTTCGGCGGCCAGCTGAACGGTTAAAAACCTGTTACATTCATAAGAGATCCTTGTATTTAATGTAAACCATGCAGGCGTATAGCCCCGAATGGGGTCTGCACTGTACAGTTGGTTATCTTCTCCCCGAAGGTTATAGTTCAGCGAATCTTTTGTTCCGTTATACAAAGTAAAAATTTCTGCATTCCATTTTCCATATTTCAATGTAAGACCTGTTTTTCCAAACAGGGGCGCAATATGATCGAGCGGGTAATCATTGGGCTCTTCCCGGATCCTTCCTTTAGTATAGTTGATCGTACTGAACAGGCTGAAATGTTTTCCCAATTGTGCATGCAAAGAAGCGCTCAACCCCCAGATATACGCTTTGTTTTTGTTTACCAAAGTTGTAACCCTGCTCATGCTGCCATTATAAAGCACCGAATCGGCCCCGTTATAAGTGGAAAAAGAAGAGGTAAGTACATCGGTGTATTTTGTATACCAGCCGGTGCCGCTGAGCAGGATTTTTCCATTTATTTTTTTTGAAATACTTAATTCGGCATTTTTTGTTTTTTCTGCGCCAAGGTTTGGATTGGGAATGATCAACGTACCATTATTGCTTTCAAACACCTTGCTCATATCATCTACATTTGGGGTACGAAAACCCGAGGAGAACATGGCAGAAAATTTCCAGTCTGCTCCCGTCCTGTAAACAATGCCCAGGTTACCAGAAACGGCGCCCGACCGCTGTTCCACTTCTCTGAAAGGAAAAGGGAAAAAAATGGTATCGTTAAATTTTGAAAACAACTTGTTTTGTGTAAAGCGCAAACCGGTATTCAGGTTCAGTTTTTCAGAAAATTTATGCGTTAATGCGGCATAAACGGCATAAGATTGTGTATTGCTTCCACCATCGGGATACCGGGTGTCGAGTGCCGATAGGGCGCCTGTACTGATGTTTTCCCTGTTGGCAGAAGAGTTGATTTTATTATAGGTGATCTCTGCCCCGTAATTGAATTCTTGCTTGCCGGCCCTTTTAAAAAAATCGGCATTCAATGTGGCCACTTTCACTTTTTCTGTGCGGTGGTTTAAATTAGAACTGCGGTAATTGCGGTTATGCCTGCTTTCTTCAATGGCCTGGTAAGCTGTGGTAAGCTGCGCTTTGTCGAAAACAGCAGTTGCCGGCAGGCTCATTTGCCAGGCAGCCATCAATCTTTTTTGAGGGCCGTAATACCATTGGGCGCTGCGGGCTGTGCCATTGCTATTTGTTTCTGTAAGCCGGTCGTAGCGTGGAATATCAGAACTGGTTGAGTATTGAAAATTAAAAACATGTTCAAACTTTCCTGCTTTAAATAAAAATTTCTGAATGAGGTCATATTGCTTGTAGCCTGTAAATTTTTGTTTTTGCGGATCAGGGTTTGCAATCATACTGTCGGTACCATTGACCTGCGTTACATAAAAACTTCGTTTGCCCCAGTTTGGAAAACGGGAATAGTAATTGGCCCCCTGCCTGAGGTCGCCAAAAGAGGAAACGGTGAGTCCTGTAAAGGAAGCCAGTTTTGTTCCTCCAATATTTATATCTGCATGGGCCGTAAGTTCATTATAGGCCGAAGAGAATCGTGTAAAAGCCGCTGCTGAAATGGCTTTTTTTGACCCGGGGTTTGCCAGGGTTGGTTTTTTTGTATAAAATGAAATTACACCTCCCAGCGCATCGGATCCATACATCACAGAGGCTGGCCCAAAGAGCAATTCTGTTTTTTCTAAAACAGCATTGTCCATGCTCAGGATATTTTGCAGGTGCCCGCCACGAAAAATTGCATTGTTCATTCTTACGCCATCTACCACGATCAGCACTTTATTGGCTTCAAATCCACGCATAAGAGGGCTGCCACCGCCGAGCTGACTTTTTTGAACAAGCACATTGCCTGTGTGGGTGAGCAGTTCTGCCGATGTGGGCTGGTTCAGGGCCTGTATTTTTTTTGCATCTATGGATTGAACCTGCTGTGCAAGGAATTTATTGTTTTCTGCAAAGCGGGTGGCAGAAATGGTTATTTCCTCAAGCTTTATTTCGGCACCCAGGCTGTCTTTGTTTTTATTGGAATTGTTTTGTGCCGCAGCCACATGCACAAAGATGCCTGCCAATGCAAGCATAAGAAATTTTCTCATAAAACTTTTTGAATGCGTAAATGATCAAAGACTTTTTAATGTCTTTAAGTACCAAAAGAAATTTATGAGTGCAATTGGGGTGGATGGTCCCTGGGTTCTTTATGGGCAGAAAGGATAAAACTGTTTAAGCTGTGCCAGGTTTCTTTTATTATAGTAAAATTTTGTTCAGTTGCCTGCGGGGTTGTTTCTAGGTAATAAAGCCCGGCGAAAATGAGCCGGTAAATATTTTTACCGGTTTCGTGCTGCTGGTCAGTGAGTGCCTTTTTGAGTGCTTTTTCTTTTTTATCGTAAAGGCCTTTAAAATGGTAAACACCGTTTATTAACTCGCATGACTTTATATCGAATGGTTCGTTGTTTGCCAGGATCTCTTTGCCCGCCTTGAGCCAGGTTACCTTGTTTGCCGGTATTTGTATTTCGGTAAGCAGGCTGTTTTCCAGTTTTTCTTCCATCTGGCGGATAATGAGGCTACTCATTACTACAAACCATGCAGCTACCAGCAAAGGCATGGCAGCCAATGCCATGAAAACAAACAGTGCTGTATTTTTAACAGTGCTTTTCATGAAGCGGAACTAAAGTTAATTTCTTTTCTTCAGTATAAGACTGTCGGCGGGATATTTTGCCTTCATGGCGTTCATGGCCGCTACCGTCCAGTTGGCCAAAACCAATTTTTGCTCCTGGTTAAGTTTTGCGTCGGTATGAACAAGGGTATAGGACGATAATGGCATTTCGCTTTCTTTTACCTGTTCATTTATTTCTTCCAGTTTATGATACTGTTTTGCAAGCCGGTATTTGGCAAACTCGGAGAAATTGAGTTCACGTTTTCCCTCATTTATATGATTGCCCAGCCACATGGCCAGCGGCTGTATTGCAGAATACCAGGGATAAATGCTGTTATTGCTGTGGCAGTCGTTACAACTGGTCTTTAAAATTTGCTGCACATCTGCAGGAACGTTGTGAACCGTTGCTATATCGCTGGCCGAAGCAGTTGCCGATATGTTTTTTTGGGGCCTTGGAACCAATTGAAACAATACCAGTATTACAAGAAGCGCTAAAAAAATTTTTTTCAGGAATTTCATTTTATACTTTTAATTTTTTATCAAAATATTTCCTGTCATGGAGGGCGGAACAGGAATGTCCATCATGGTTAAAATACTTGGCGCAATATCGCCCAGTTTACCCGGCGATAAACTTCCACGCCAGTTATTATCGATCACAAAAAGCGGAACAGGGTTTAGTGTATGCGCCGTATTGGGTGTGCCATCTTCATTAATGGCATAATCGGCATTTCCATGATCGGCTGTGAGAAAGATACAATAATCATATTTTAATGCGGTGCTTACCACACGTTCCACACAGGCATCCACTGTTTCCACTGCCTTAATGATCGCTTCCCACACACCGGTATGACCCACCATATCGGGATTTGCAAAATTGAGGCAGATAAAATCCGGTTGGTTATCTTCCATATCTTTTATTACAGTATCAGCCACTTCCACGGCGCTCATTTCGGGCTGCAGGTCGTAAGTGGCCACTTTTGGCGAGGGAACCATGAGGCGTTTTTCGCCGGTAAAAGGCAGCTCCCGCCCGCCGCTGAAAAAGAAACTTACATGCGGGTATTTTTCAGTTTCTGCGATCCTTAATTGCGTTTTTCCTGCATTTGCCAGCACTTCGCCCAATGTTTCTGCAAGATCATCTTTGTGGAAAATGATATGTACGTTTTTAAAACTATGGTCGTACTGCGTCATGGTGGTATAATGAAGCGGTAATGTTTTCATGCCAAATTCGGGCATATCTGTTTGCGAAAGTACCTGCGTGATCTCCCTGCAGCGGTCGGTACGGAAATTAAAACAGATAACGGCATCACCAGCTTCGATCTTACCATTGATGCTGCTGTTGATCAATGGCATTAAAAATTCATCGGTTACATTTTTATTGTACGACGATTGTATGGATGCCTCAAAATTGCTGCAGGGTTCTCCAATGCCATTTACGAGTGCGTCATAGGCGATCTTTACACGTTCCCAGCGTTTATCGCGGTCCATAGCATAATAGCGCCCGGTAATGCTGGCAATTTTGGCGGTTGTGGAAACCAGGTGTTCATTCAATTCTTTTATAAAACCCAGCCCGCTTTTTGGATCGGTATCGCGGCCATCGGTAAAGGCATGGATGAATACATTTGGTAAACCGTGTTCGGTACAAACCGTTGTTAATGCTTTTAAGTGATCAATATGAGAATGCACACCACCATCGCTTACAAGGCCAAGCAGGTGCATTTTTTTGTGATTGCTTTTTGCGTATTCAATGGCAGCAAGCAATTGTTTATTTTTTTGAAGTTCCCCGGTCCTTATTGCCACATTGATGCGTTCAAGCTCCTGGTAAACAATGCGGCCTGCGCCAAGGTTGAGATGGCCCACTTCGCTATTGCCCATTTGCCCTGCAGGCAAACCCACCACTTCGCCGCAGGTGGTTAAAGTGGTATTAGGATATTTTGAATAAAGCGAGGTTACAAAAGGAACATCAGCATGCTGTATAGCATCGCTGCTTTTAACTTGCCCAAGCCCCCATCCGTCCATAATGATGAGCATGGTTTTTTTATTATTCATCTGAGATCTTATTTTTTAGAGCGGGTGATTGAGTTGCAAAACTATATATTTGAAGCGAATATAAAATCGATGCCAGCCAGCTTTCGTTAATATTTGACGTTATATGTAATAATTAAGCTATTTGGCACGTTTTTAGCGAACTTAAAAGCGAAAATATAAACAAATGAAACGTTTTTTACCTGCCTTATTTTTATTCATTAGCCTCACGGCCTTTAGCCTCACGGCCGGCCTTAACGAAGTGGTAAAATCCATCAGCAGTGGTGATGCGGCCGGCGTGGCCAGGTATTTTGATAATACCGTGGAACTGGCCCTTCCGCAAAAAACAGGCAGCTACAGCAAAACACAGGCTGAACTTGTTCTAAGGGATTTTTTCAGTAACAACCCGGTCAAATCTTTCAAAGTGCTGCACCAGGGCGAAAAGGGCGGTTCAGAATATTGCATCGGTACACTTGAAACAAGAAATGCCGCTTACCGCACCACATTCTTTATGAAAAATAAAGGCGACAGGCAGATACTACAGGAGTTGCGGTTTGAAAACTAATAGTTGAATGACAATAAATATAAGTTCCGCCTGCGGAACTTTTTTATTTGAGTTCAATTGGCTGCTGGGCTGCTTTTGCAGACGGGAACCAGGATGCAAGAAATGCAATGAACAGGGCGGTGGCAGCCACCAGTAAAAAATCTGTTGCGAGCAGTTTTACAGGAAAGTAATTGATAAGAAAGGATCCGCCACTGAGTTTTATGATATGAAATTTCAACTGCAGCAGGCAGATAATACTTGCCACCGAAATACCGATACCTGCACCAATAATACCGAGGAGCAGGCCTTCGCTTAAAAAAATTTTTTGTATCAACCGGCTGCTGCCGCCCATACTGCGCAAAATGCTGATGTCTTTTTTCTTTTCCAGCACAAGCATGGTTACCGCACTTACCATATTGAATGCTGCAATGATAAGAATAAGGGTAAGCACTGCAAAAATGGCCCATTTCTCCAGCCGCATGGTATTGTAAAGGCTGGTATTTTGCTCGTAACGCGATTGTACGCTGAAACCCGGGGGCAGCAGCTGCTGCAGACCGGCCCTGGCATCGGCCACATTTTCTCCGTCTTTTAACTTTATTTCCATGGCAGTGTATTCATCAGCCGCAAAGTTCATCTGCAGTTTTACAAAATCAATATTGGTGATGGCATAATTGTTATCAAAATCCTGCTGGATAGCAAACACGCCCCGGGCCTTTGCGTTGCCCTGGCTGATAGACTGAAGTGGATCTGCATCTGTTACGTTTCGCTTTGGCAGGCTGATGGTGACCTCGGATGCCGCATACACCGAATCAACTATAATATTTGCTGCATTTTGAATGCCATATCCCACCACCAGGCCCGGGTCATCGGCTGTGCCGGTTTCAAAGCGGCCACTGCTAAGCTTTTGGGGCACACCGCTGACTTTTCCATAATTTTCATCCACTCCTTTCATCATCACTACTGTTTGTGCATCTTCATTCTGGAGCAGGGCCTTGTCTTCGGCCACCATAGAAGAGGCCTGTATATATGGCCTGCTTTTTATCTTTTGAATAAGATCCGGCGGCAGCAAAAATGTCTTCCCTTTTGCCGGTAAGATCTTTATATCGCTGTAAAAGGAAGAATAGAGCGATTTTACAAGGCCCTCAAAACCATTAAAAACGCTCATCACCAGTACCTGGCAGCAGGTGGCAAATGCAATAACGCCGGTAGTTACCCATGCAATGATATTGATGGCATTGGCCGATTTTTTGGCCCTGAAATATCTCCATGCAAAATTAAAATGCATACCGGTTTGCCGTAATTGATTTTAAGGATTGGTGCTGCAGAAAAAGTTATTCCTTGTTATCCTGCTTTTTTATTTCTTTAAAAAGCTGCTCCATCTTATCAACATAATCCAGCGTATCGTCAATATAAAAACTAAGCTGGGGCATGCTGCGGAGCTGGTGCCTTACCCTGGCGCTCAATTCTTTTTTTATTTCCCATGCACGGTCAGTAATGGTTTTAAGTGCGGCATTAACGTCCTGCACCTTAAAGAAACTCAGGTAAACACGGGCGTCAAAAAGATCAGGGGTTATTTTTACCGATGCAATGGAAACCATCCCGCCGTTGACCATGGCAAGCCCCAGCCGTTGAAAAATTTCGTTGAGTTCCTTTTCTAAAACGGCGGCCACCTGCTTTTGTCTTTTACCTTCTAACATATTACTCAGCTTTAATCCTTGTAAAATTAGTTACTTTGCCGTTTATATTCAGATTTATTAACGATGAAGAAATATTCAAGGATATTCAGTTACCTGGGTGGTCATAAAGATAAAATAGCACTTTATTTTCTGTTCATATTGCTGAGTATTATTTTTTCAATTGTTTCAATAGGCATGCTCATGCCCTTTTTACAATTGATATTCACCAACCCCGATCCCAAATGCCTGGATTGCAGTACCATCAGCAAAACCAATTCGAACCCGGCCATACAATTCATTAATAGCTGGCTTTTTAATTCTATTGATAAAAAGGGCAAGCTGCCCACGCTGGCCATCATTTGCGTACTGATGATGCTGTTCGTGCTGCTGAAAAACCTTTTCCTCTATCTTTCTTTTTATGTTTTAAACCCCCTGAAAAACCGTGTGATCAATCACCTGCGGGAAGAGATCTACCATAAGATATTAAAACTACCCATTGGCTATTTTACAGAAAAACGAAAGGGTGATATCATGAGCCGTTTCACCAACGATATTTACGAAGTGGAAACATCGGTGGTGGGCGCACTGGAAGGATGGATAAAAGAACCACTTACGATCATTTTTACACTGGCTACCCTGTTTTTCATAAGTCCCCTGCTCACGGGCTTTTTACTTTTGCTGATCCCGTTAATGGGGCTGGTGATCGGGCGTATTACCAAATCGCTAAAAAGGCAATCGCATGCGGTGGCCGAAAAAAATGGCGAAATGATGAGTACGATCGATGAAACACTGGGAGGCCTGCGGGTAATAAAGGCATTTAATGCAGAAGACCTGCTCCGGGGCAAATTTGATGAGCAAAACCAGAGTGTGCTCAGTACCAGAATTTCCATTATGCAGCGAAGAGACTTGGCTTCACCCGCCAGCGAAGTAATGGGCATTGCTCTTTTTTGTGCCATCCTGGGTTTTGGCGGCTGGCTCGTGCTGAGTCAAAAAATTGATCTCGACGGCGCCGCTTTTTTGGGATACCTGGGTTTGTTTTATATGATCATTAACCCGGTTAAATCACTATCGAGTTTATTTGGTAACATGCAAAAAGGAGCGGCTGCTATCGGACGTATTGAAGAAGTATTAAAAGCGCCCATTGTGGTGGATGATAATGTGAACGGTAAGCAAATGGGAGATTTTGAAAACGGAATAGTATTTAAAAATGTTGGCTTTAAATATGAAGATGTGGAAATCCTGAAGAACATCAACCTGTCTATCAAAAAAGGGAAAACGATCGCATTGGTGGGAAGCAGCGGTGCGGGTAAATCAACCCTGGCCGACCTTATTCCACGTTTCCACGATGTAACAAGCGGGGAACTACTGGTGGATAGCATCAATATCAGGGATTATTCGCTGCGGTCGCTGAGGAATCATATCAGTATCGTAACGCAGGAGCCCATCCTGTTCAATAGCAGCATTGCCGAAAATATTGCCCTTGGCATGAACAACGCCACGCAGCACGAAATTGAACAGGCTGCAAAAATTGCCAATGCGCATGAATTCATCATTAAAAAAGAAAAAGGCTACCAAACCAATATCGGCGACCGCGGCATGAAGCTGAGTGGTGGCGAAAGGCAGCGGCTCACCATTGCACGTGCTGTACTTAAAAACCCGCCCATACTTATATTGGATGAAGCCACATCCTCACTTGATACGGAAAGCGAACGACTGGTACAGGACGCCATTAATAACCTGATGACCAACCGCACTTCTATTGTAATAGCGCACAGGCTCAGCACCATCAGGCATGCCGATGAGATCATTGTGCTTCAAAAAGGCGAAATAGTGGAGAGGGGTAATCACGACGACCTGATTGCCCAAAACGGTTTTTACAAACGCCTGGTGGATATGCAGGAGGTGAAATAGAATTAAAAGTAAAAAGCTCCAGGTAAAAAAAAGCCCCCGTTTTGTTGAACAGGGGCTTTATTATTTTTAAACGGGTTGTTATTTAACCATTCCCATTTTAGCTTCAATACTGAGTGTGGCATGCGGTACCGCCCTTAAGCGGGCCTTGTCTATCAGCTTGCCGGTAACCCGGCAAATGCCGTAGGTTTTGTTTTCAATACGCATGAGCGCTTTCTCCAGGTGATCAATGAAGGTGATCTGGCGGCTGGCCATCTGGCTTAATTGCTCACGTTCCATGCTCAGGCTTCCGTCTTCCATGGTCATATAGCGGTTGTCGGTTTCATCTCCTCCCATATCATCTTTGCGGGTAATTAAACCCTGTAAATAATTGAGTTCTTTTTTGGCGGCTTCGAGTTTGCGCTGAATTAATTCTTTAAACTCGGTAAGGTCTGCATCGCTGTACCTTACAATAGGAGCTCCCGGGTCGTTTTTTACCTGGTCTAATACCGATTTGGTAAAATCGGGTTGGTATTTTCTTGCGGTTTTGGTGTTTATTTTAGGCAATACTACTGGTTTTGGGGGTAATACTTTAATGTCTTTTGGGTTTTTAGCAACTGCTTTTGGCGAAACATGTACTTTTTTAACCACTACCACCGGTTTAGCTGCTTCCTTTTTAACAGGGGCAGGTTTTACCGGGGCCTTGGCTACTGGTTTGGCCGGCACTTTAGCTACTGGTTTAGCAGCAGGTTTTACTGCAGCCTTTTTTGGGGCCGGCTTTGCTGCAGGCTTTACCGTTTTTTTAACTGGTGCTTTTACCACTGGTTTAGCTGCTTTTTTTGGAGCCGGCTTTGCTGCCGGTTTTATGATCTTTTTAGCTGGTGCTTTAGCTTTAGCCGCAGGTTTTGCGGGTTTCTTTGCTGCGGGTTTAGCCGCAGCCTTTTTTACTGGCTTGGCAGGCGCTTTTTTTGGGGCAGGTTTTTTAGCATTTTTTGCTGCAGGTTTCTTTGTTGCCATACAAATCTCTATTTTTTTGTAACATTCACTGTTAATGAAACTTCATTCACATCAATTTGGGTGCCATCGCTTAAAGACGGTACAAAATCCAATGTATCTGCCAAAATTTCGCCGCAAATATAGTCTTTAAATTCAATTAAAGAATTTTGCAATGCAGCATTTTGGGCCACCTGTACACTGATACGGTCTGTGAGTTCAAAGTTGCTTTCTTTTCTTATATTTTGGATACGGTTTACAAACTCACGGGCATCTCCTTCCATCTTTAATGCAGCGGAAATACTAATATCTAAAGCTACTGTTAATGAGCCTTTTGCAGCTATTTCGTAGCCAGGAATTTCATCGGTGCTTATTTCTATATCTTCTTCTGTGATGATGATCGGTTCTTCGCCTGCCTGCACGGCCGCAGCATTTAATGTATAAGGCCCGGCCTGCAGTTTTTCAATTTCTGTATTGCCAAATTGCTGTATCTCATCGGCTGCCCACTTCATTTTGGCGCCCAGTTTTTTCCCCAGGGTTTTAAAATTGGCCTTGGCTTTTTTGCGGATAAAATCATTTTCGGCGGCCAAAATGTCTACTTCCTTAATATTGGTTTCGGCTTTAATGATCTCTTCCACCAGTTTTATATTGGCGGCCATTTCGGAGTCGAGGGCCGGGATAAAGACCTTTTGCAGGGGTTGCCTGACCTTGATATTGGTTTTTTTGCGCAGCGATAAAATGAGCGAAGAAGCATCCTGTGCCAGCTGCATGCGTTTTTCGAGCCCGGTATTGATAAATGCTTCGTTATATGTTGGATAAAGCGCATGGTGAACCGATCTTGTATCTACCCGGCGGCCCGTGGCCTCATTCAGGTTGGCAAACAACCATTCTGCAAAGAAAGGTGCTATGGGTGCTATCAACAGGCTGATGGTTTCGAGGCATTCGTACAATGTTTGATAGGCGCAGATCTTATCATGCTCATATTCGCCCTTCCAGAATCGGCGGCGGCAAAGGCGTACATACCAGTTGCTGAGGTGACTGTCTGTAAATTCTTCGATGGCACGGCCCGCCTGCGTGGGTTCATAGGCATCAAAATTTTCCTGAACGGTTTTTACCAGGCTGTTGAGCGATGAAAGTATCCATTGGTCAATTTCCGGTCTTTGAGCAGGTTCTATATAGGCTTCGCTGAATTTAAAATTGTCAACATTGGCATAAAGCGCAAAGAACTGGTAAGTATTGTAAATGGTGCCAAAGAATTTACGCTGTACTTCCTGTATGCCGGCCTCATCGAACTTCAAGCTGTCCCAGGGGCTTGCATTGGTGATGAGGTACCAGCGGGTGGCATCGGCGCCATATTTATTGATGGTATCAAAAGGGTCCACCACGTTGCCCAGGCGTTTGCTCATTTTGTTTCCGCTCTTATCCAGTACCAGGCCGTTGCTCACAACGGTTTTGTAGGCAACCGAATCAAATAATAGAACCGCCAGTGCATGAAGGGTGTAAAACCATCCACGGGTTTGGTCCACACCTTCGGCTATAAAATCGGCCGGAAAAGCGGCCTCAAATTCTTTTTTATTACCAAAAGGATAATGCCATTGCGCATAAGGCATGGCGCCGCTGTCGAACCATACATCTATCAGGTCGGGCACACGTTTCATGGTTTTACCGGAGGGGCTCACCAGGGCAATATCGTCTACATAAGGTTTATGCAGGTCAAGAATGCCTTCGTGCAGGTAGTGTTTATTGGTTTCGCCGCCCAGTACTTCCGCTGCTTTTTTTATTTCTGCATTAAGTTCTTCAATACTGCCGATACAAATTTCTTCTTCGCCATCTTCTGTGCGCCAGATAGGCAGGGGTGTTCCCCAAAAACGGCTGCGGCTCAGGTTCCAGTCAACCATGTTTTCTAACCAGTTTCCAAAGCGGCCGGTACCGGTGCTGGCGGGTTTCCAGTTGATGGTATTGTTAAGTTCCACCATGCGGTCTTTGGCAGCGGTGGTTTTAATGAACCAGGCATCGAGCGGGTAATAGAGAATCGGTTTATCGGTACGCCAGCAATGCGGGTAAGTGTGTTCGTATTTTTCTTTTTTGAAAAGTTTGCCTTCTTCCTGCAGTTTTAAAACAATACGGTCATCCACACTAATGTACTTTTTCAGCTCTTTTACCTTGCCGTTGGCTTCCAGTATTTCTTTTTGTTTTTGAAATTCGGCCTGTTTTTCATCCTCTTTCAGGTAATCTTCTTTTACATATTCGTTGCCATAGAGGAATACGCCGTCTTTAACGCCGCTGAGGAATTTGCCCGTACGGTCAACAAGTGTTAAAATACCGAGATTGTTTTTTTGGCCAACCTTATAGTCATCTGCACCAAATGCCGGGGCAGTGTGTACAATTCCGGTACCATCTTCGGTAGTTACAAAATCGCCCAGCACCACTTTAAAAGGTTCGGCGTTTGGGGTTATTTCGTTGATTTTTTCAATTGTGTTTGCTTCAAAGGGGAGGAGTTGTTCGTATTCCAGCCCTTCTAATTCTTTTCCTTTTATCGAGCCGATTATTTTGTAAGGAATATTTTTTCCATCATGTTGGTATGCCTCAAAATCGCCGTTCTCATTTTCGGGTTTAAAATATTTACCCAGCAATGCTTTAGCCAATATTACATTGGCAGGCTGATGTGTATAAGGATTAAAAGTTTTAACAAGCACATAATCAATGTTAGGCCCTACTGTTAATCCCAGGTTGGATGGCAGCGTCCACGGAGTAGTGGTCCAGGCCATGATATAGACCTCACCCCCCGCCCTCTCCAAAGGAGAGGGAGCTTTAGATCCTACTAATTCAAGTATTTTTTTTGCAGTTGGATGCGTTGCATTAACCCCTCCTTCAGGGGAGTTGATGAGGCGGAAGAGCACCGTTGCACTTGTATCCTTCACATCCTTATACGTTCCCGGCTGGTTCAGTTCATGAGAAGACAAGCCGGTTCCGGCAGCAGGTGAATAAGGTTGTATGCTCACGCTTTCGTAGAGATAACCTTTTTTGTATAATTCTTTCAGGCACCACCAGAGCGTTTCTATATAATCGTTTTCAAAAGTTACATAAGGATGCTCCAGGTCTACCCAATAACCCATTTTGCGGGTGATATCATCCCAGCGGTCTTTATACCGCATCACTACTTCGCGGCATTTTTTATTATAGTCTTCTACTGATATTTTTTTGCCAATATCTTCCTTGGTAATGCCCAGTTCTTTTTCAACACCCAGTTCTACCGGCAATCCGTGCGTATCCCATCCGCCTTTTCGTTTTACCTGGAAACCCTGCATGGTTTTGTAGCGGCAAACAAGATCTTTTAGCGTACGGGAGATAACATGGTGAATACCGGGCATTCCATTGGCGCTTGGCGGGCCTTCGTAAAACACAAATGGGTGCTTACCCTCCCTTAGGCTCACACTTTGCTCAAAAGCCTGCGATGCTTCCCATTTTTTTAGGATTTCTGCGCCAATATTGGGCAAATTCAGTTGCTGATATTCATTGTACCTGGCCGACATAACTAATTCCGGTTAAAATCTGGTGAAATAAGGGCGCAAAGGTACGATTTTATACCCTTGGTTTTACTATAGAAAATTGGCTAAAATGCAGGCTGCAAGGGCTGTTTTTCGAATTTTTGGTAGAAAGAAGGCTCCAAATGTTAAAGAAATATTAGAGTTTTTTCTATTTTTTGAGCTGTTTTCCCCATTTTGGCCAGTTGGCACAATATTGGTTATTATTTGAGCGGAAACAGAATCAATACTTAATTAAAAATTTAAGCGAATGAAAAACCTGGTTTTATTATTAGCAAGTTTCTTTGTGTTCGGTGCAGCACAGGCTCAAAAAAAGAAGTCTAAATCTAAGAAGAAAGCCCCTGTGGTTAAGGTTGTAACCCCGCCTTCTAAAGTAAATGCCGCTTTCAATGCCCGTTTTGCTTCATTGGGCGAAGTAGCCGATCAAAAATGGAATAAGACCCTTTTGGGTAATTACGTTGTAACCTATAAAAATGCAGAGGCGCTCAAACAAACCGTTGAATATAAGGCCGATGGAAGTTTTGTGAAATCTGCCACCGAACTGGATCTCAATAATATTCCCGAAGTAGTTAAAACAGCCGTAGACGCTAAATATACCGGTGCCGGAATAACAGAAGTTAAAAAACTGGAAGTAAATGATCTGAAGCCTTATTACAAGGTTAAGATACTGGCCGATGGTAAAGATAAAAATGTTCTTATTGGCGAAGACGGCACTGTTACTGAATCATAAATAACATAATTATAAACGATTTTGCTGGTTTAGGGTTTTATTAGGGTAAAACGGGGGTAGTCTTGCTCCCGTTCTTTTTTAAAAATTACTTTTTTATATATACCAAGCCCCCGCTTTAAAATCGATTGTTTATCCTTTTGAGATTCAACAAATTAAACAACAACAAACGCAAAGCATCCCTTACCGGGTGCTTTTTTTATTGCTGATATTTATCATTTTACGCTTTGATTTATTTCATTGCATTTTATCGTGAAAAAAAGGAACTTTAATATTTAATACACGATATGACAGAAACGCAACCACTATCAAATGGCAATGGGCATTGCCCCGAAACAGGGAACCCTGTGATACAGGAAGCTGATATTTTAAAAACGGATAACAAAACTGCAGACCTCGTGCCTAATGACGGGCTTTCGGCTACAGTGAGCCTCCGGGAACTCAACAACCTGCGCACCAAAGATGACCTGGCACAACTTTTCAGGAAAAACAATGCAGATCCCAAAAGGGTTTTTAATACCATTAAATATGAAGAAGACCTGGAAGTGCTGCAAATAGAACTGGTGAAACTGCAGCGCTGGGTGCAGGACAAGGGCATCAGGCTGGCCGTACTTTTTGAAGGCCGCGATGCTGCCGGAAAGGGTGGAACCATCCGGCGTTTTACCGAGCACCTGAACCCCCGCACCATGCGGGTGGTGGCGCTCAACAAACCCACCGATGAAGAACGGGGCCAATGGTATTTTCAACGTTATGTAAAACAATTGCCCAATAAGGGAGAGATCGTGTTTTTCGACCGCAGCTGGTATAACCGTGCCGTTGTGGAACCGGTAAATGGTTTTTGCATGCCCCAGCAATACGAAACCTTTATGAACCAGGTTACCGAATTTGAGCACATGCTGTATGAAGATGGTGTGGTGATCATCAAGTTCTGGTTCAGTATTTCAAAAGAGGAGCAGCTGGCAAGGTTTAAATCGAGGCTGGCAAACCCGCTTAAACAATGGAAGATAAGCCCGGTGGATATGAAGGCGCAGGACATCTGGGACAAATACACCAAGTACAAAGAAGAGATGTTCAGTAAAACACATACTTCCTTCAGCCCCTGGATCATTGTAAAGGCAAACAATAAACAAAAAGCCAGGCTCGAAAGCATCCGTCATGTGCTCTTTACGCTCCCGTACGATGAAAAGGAAAAGAACAACAGTTTCTTATTTCCCGATCCAAATATTGTGATGCGTTATCACCGCAAAGCCATTACGGTGGATTAATTTGATTTGAAGGGTGCGTGCATTTCAAAGGCCGGGATGCTGGCGCTGAAGGATGTAAGGCTGTGCATGTTTTCTATAAGATAAGTGCCGTGCATTTTTCCTATTTCGCTGCGCAGGTTACAGCCGCTTACGTACTGGTAACTGTCGCCGGGTTTAATAACGGGTTGCACGCCCACCACGCCTTCTCCTTCCACTTCACGGGTGCTGCCGTTACTGTCGAAAATGAACCAGTGGCGGCGCAGCAGCCTTACCGGGAAATCGTTGTTATTTTCTATGTTGATGCGGTAGGCAAACATATACTCGCTGTTAAGCGGGTTGCTGTACTCCGGCTGGTAGAAGGTTTCTACACTTATTGTGATGCCGTATGAGATTTTGCTAACCATAGCATAAAAGTAAGCATCAATAATCTATTTTTTTGGAAATTGACCTAAAAGCTGAATAATTCACCATAAGAGATTTCTAGTGCATCAGCAATGGTCTTAAGCGTTGTTAAAGTAGGGTTTATTTTACCCTTTTCTATCCTGTATATCTGACTAAGTTCAACATCAGCCATAAATGAGAGTTGTTCCATAGACAAACCTTTCCTTTTTCGGATTGTTCGAATGTGATTGCCAAAATCTATTAAAATTTTTTTATCTCTTAAATTATTCAACCCTACAAAGTGGTGAACAATTCCTATAAATTCTTAGGCATACATGCCTAATTTGTTGTTTTTCTTTATATTTGAAAAAGATTGTCTTTCGCTTTGAAACACCCCAGAGCCAAGAGTGCGAATAAAATTATGGGAGTGTCAACAAAAAGAGTTTTAGGACAATATTTATACATTTCTTTTATTTAAAAAACGTATCATGAAAAAGTTAATCACTCTTTCCTTAATTATTCTATTTATTTCCTGCAGTAAATCTGATTTAACAAACCAAAATTTGCTTGATGATACTGCCTTAAACACTAAATTTTTTCAAGCTTTACCTGAAACAAATCCAATTGTTTTAAAAGTTATGAAGGAATTACAAATCATTAATTCGGAGCAAAATTTTGTTAATGAATTTTCAAAAACAAACGGCTTCCCTGTTTGGGAGAAAGCCCTTATTTCTGCTCCCTCTGGTCAGGATACTTTTGTTTATATACCTACAGTTATAGATAAATCTAAACAGACTAATGGATTTATAAGGGCAGTTTTGAATGATGGTATTATTATTTCAAGTGGTAAAGCTTCGGATTATTCAACATTTTCATTTTATGATACTGGAGATAATACAACTGCAAATCATTTTGCTTCGTTATTTATGTTTTTTGATTCAAAAATATTTGGTGCAAGCAATTTTACCATTACGGATAATAGGCTCTTTTCAGATGATGTTGTTAATTCTATACATAGATATCGACAAGCTATAAAGCTTCCTCCAAATACAAGCAGTTTGAATCTTGATTGTACCATGGTTACAGAGTATACAGAATGGTTGGTTCAAGATCCAGAACATTGTACTTGTGTGAATAAAGCTAGCTGTGATTGGGCAACAGGTTGTACAGCATGCTCTAATACTTATTCTATTACATTCACGTACGGAATAGGAGATTGTGGTGGTGGTTCAACACCTGTGATTGGGACCGTTACTTGGAACCCAGGTCCACCCGGTACAGGGGGAGGGGGCTCTACTTCATCATCTCCTACTCAATTAGCTTGGTTTCCTATACCAGAGGCTTGCTGGGGCCTGGCAAGCCAGTTAAATGGTATTTTGCAGCCTTTTGATGCATATTCTTTTCAAGATGGACTTGGATTTAATACACCTTCTTTTAACACTGTTTCAGAATTGAATACATATATCAACAGTAACACACAGACATTTGATTACTCACTTCCACCTTTGATTATAAATCAAAATGAAAAAACTGAACGAGCAAGGGTTAATTTTGGCCTTGGTGGGGGTGTTGATATAAATGTTAAGTTGGTGAAAAACTCAGGAATTTGGTCTGTTAGTGATGTTACATCAAGTGATTGGGGATTGACTTTTTCATGGAGCTGGTCGCACAGCCACTACACTACGAATTCAAATGGGAGTGAAACAATAATTGATGTTTACGGATATATAAATTATAATATCTTTGTTGAAGGCATAGGAACTATCTATAAGGAGTTTACGCATTATCAGATTAAAGTAAATAACACCACTGGGGCAATAACATCAATTACAAAAATTTAGATATGAACATTTTTTCTTTTCAGCCTTCGTTGTTAATTTGGTTTTTGATTAATCTGGCTGCGATTTTTTTTATAGTTAGATTTTTAATCAAAAGAGCTAAAAGAAGAGCGAATAAAATTATTTAACTTTCAGGGGGTGAGTTTCTCGCCCCCTTTTTTTACAGAACTATATCTTCTTCGCCTTTACATACCCGTTCTTGTGCAGCCATTGCAGTACTTTATCGCGGTGATCGCCCTGTACAATTATTTCACCTTCTTTTACAGAGCCGCCGGTTCCGCAGTGGGTCTTCAGTTTTTTACCCAGCTCTTCTTTGGCCTGGGTACTGCCAATAAAATTATCTACCAGGGTTACGGCCTTGCCCGCCCGGTGTTTTGTTTCGAGCCGCAGTTTTATCAGTTGCTGTGCAGGAGCAATATTTTCTGCTTCGGGTGTTATTTCCTCTTCAAGTTTAAATCCGGGGTCGGTGGAAAAAACGATGCCGCTGAAACTCTTGATTTTCTTTGCCATGGTTAAATGATCATTGCTTTTAAACTCAGGTCGAGGTTAACGGCCTGGTGTATGATGGCGCCGCTCGAAATAAAATCAACACCCGTGGCGGCGTATTCATCTAAATTATCGTAGTTGATACCACCACTGGCCTCGGTTTCGTAACGGCCGTTGATGAGCTGTAATGCTTCGGTGATTTTTTCGGGTGTAAAATTATCGAGCATGATGCGGTTCACTTTCCCGGTTTGCATTACTTTTTGTACATCTTCAATACTGCGTGTTTCCACTTCTATTTTGAGCGGCAGGTTTTTGCTTTGCACATAATCCCGGGCTTTGTTGATGGCTTTTTCTATACCGCCGCAGTAATCGATATGGTTGTCTTTTAGCATGATCATATCGTACAGGCCAAAGCGGTGGTTAACAGCTCCACCGGTCTTTACGGCTTCTTTTTCGAGCAGGCGGAAATTGGGCGTGGTTTTGCGAGTGTCGAGCAATTTTGTTTTAAACCCCTTCAGTTTATCAACATATTTCCTGGTGAGGGTGGCAATGCCGCACATGCGCTGCATGCTGTTAAGCACGAGCCTTTCGCATTGCAGGATGGTATGCACTTTTGCCTGCACCTCAAAAGCCGTTTCGCCGTATTGCATGGCATCGCCGTCTTTTTTAAATGCAGTAAAAACAATACCGGGCTGCATATACCTGAAAATTTTTTCGGCCACCTGCATGCCGGCCAATACACCATCCTGTTTTATTTTTAAAACGGCTTTCCCTTCTGCAGCGGCATCAATGGTGCTTAAAGTGGAGTGGTCGCCATCGCCGATATCTTCGGCCAGTGCATTTTTTATGAGCAGCTCCAGTTGTTGATCGTAATTCATACGCAAAGCTAATAAGTTTTAGCGGAGCTTTTCATTGCTGCAGTGCCGGTCGGCATCCCTGCGGGTCTTTTTTTCGAAATTCTTTTCGAGGGCAGTGGTAAGGTCTACCCCGGTTTGGTTGGCAAGGGCCATCAATACCCAGAGTATATCGGCCATTTCATCTTCCAGGTTTTTGTCTTTATCGGATTCTTTAAAAGACTGGTCGCCGTATTTGCGCACCATGATGCGGCTGAGTTCGCCTACTTCTTCCATGAGGATGCCAAGGTTGGTAAGTTCGGAAAAATAGCGGACGCCGGTGGTTTTTATCCAGTTGTCTACGGCAGATTGTGCTTCTTGTATGGTCATGTGTTTAATTTATTTATTGGGACGATTTGGGGGACACGAATTTATTGGAACACGAATTTTTGGCACGAATTACACGAATTTGTTTTAGAGGGGGACGAATTTATTGGAACAGGTGAAACAAGTGAACACGAATTTTTGGAACACGAATTTTTGGCACGAATTACACGAATTGGTTTTTAGCAATGCTTGTATTATGCGGGAGCACTTAATACTCCATTCTGTTGTTGAGGCACCGTTTTGCAAATTTAATTCTTGTAATTTGTGCCGTATCTTTGTGCTGCCTTACTCCCTGTTCCTGGTATCCATCACTATTGTCACCGGGCCATCATTGAGCAACTCCACTTTCATATCGGCCCCGAATTCCCCGGTAAAAATTTGTTTGCCCAGGTCTTTTTGCAGTTCCAGTACCATTTTTTCGTACAACGGAATGGCCACTGCGGGCTTGCTTGCCCTAATATAAGATGGCCGGTTGCCTTTTTTGGTGGAAGCATGAAGCGTAAACTGGCTCACCAGCAAAATATCGCCATCAATTTCTTTTACTGAAATATTGGGCACTTTAAGTTCATCATCAAAAATGCGGAGGTTTACAATTTTGGCACTCAGCCATTCAATATCCGTTTCATCGTCGGCATCTTCTATACCCAGCAAAACCAATAAGCCGCTTTGTATGGAAGATTTCATGTTCCCATCGATGCTTACGCTTGCCCTGCTTACACGTTGAATGACCGCTCTCATGATTTTTTATGATTTACAATACAGTTTCGGCGACTGTTGCACAAGTTTCACAAAAAGATAATATCCTGCCTGCTTTTATGTTGAAACCGGTATTTTGCCTGCTTTTTAAATGCACTATAGGTTTTTTTCCAATTTCTATCAAAAATATATCAAATTAAAAAATAATTTCTTTCCACAAAAAGTGCAAAACTCACCAAACCCAGCAGGAATTTGAGGTTTCAAATTTTGCACATCATTTTTCCACAACTGTTGATATTTAGAACTGGTTTTGTTGGGATACAACAGATATTTTCGTTCTCCCTCAGAATTTTTCAGATCAGGAAATACACAGGGATCTTTTAACCTTACTAACTTTTAAATATACAATTGTCTATGCCAACCAAGAAGCAATCTGCGAAAGCACTGCAGTTTACACGCCAGTTTACAAAAGACGGTGTAAGCCCTTACGAAATGTTCGACTACGATTACCGTACCTCCGTTATCAAGAACCCTACCGGCGAAACAGTGTTTTTAATGGAGAATGTAGAAGTACCCAGGCAGTGGAGCCAGATTGCAACAGATATATTGGCGCAAAAATATTTCCGTAAAGCAGGTGTACCCCAGCCCGATGGCAGCACCGGCCGCGAAACCAGTGCCAAACAGGTGGCACACCGCATGGCGCATTGCTGGCGTGTATGGGGCGAACGCTACGATTATTTTGCCAGCGAAGAAGATGCACAGGTGTTTTACGACGAACTGGTGTACAGCATCCTCAACCAGGCCTGCGTGCCCAACAGCCCGCAGTGGTTCAATACCGGCCTGTTTGAAGTGTACGGCATCAGCGGAAAACCACAGGGACATTATTTTGTAGACGCCAAAGACGGCATGCTCAAAAAATCCACCTCGGCTTATGAGCGTCCGCAACCACATGCCTGCTTTATATTAAGTGTAGATGATGACCTGGTGAACGATGGCGGCATTATGGACCTTTGGGTAAGAGAAGCAAGAATATTCAAATACGGCAGCGGTGTGGGTACCAATTTCAGCAGCATACGCGGCGAAGGCGAAAAACTCAGCGGCGGCGGAACCTCCAGCGGCCTCATGAGTTTTCTCAAGATCGGCGACCGAGCAGCAGGCGCTATCAAGAGCGGCGGCACCACTCGCCGTGCAGCCAAAATGGTTTGCCTCGACCTGGACCACCCCGAAATTGAAAAATTTGTAAACTGGAAAGTAGAGGAAGAAAATAAAGTGGCTGCCCTTATTGCCGCAGGTTACCCCAGCGATTACGAAGGCGAGGCCTACCGCACTGTAAGCGGGCAAAACAGCAACAACTC
>JBATOU010000056.1:0-2062 GCA_049291115.1 Ferruginibacter sp. | reverse complement strand
ACAGAAAATAACAGCTTAGTTTCCTCCAAAAACCTTTTTCAGCAACCCTGTCACCTGTGCAGCCGGGTCTTTGCGGATCTTTTGTTCTTCCAGACCGATAGAGTAGAATATACCTTCCATTGCTTTGGCAGTAACGTAAGTTGTAAGATCTGTATCAATTTTCTTCTGTGAAAAACGGTTGTAATTGGTGAATACATCTTTCCAGTATGCTGTTGCATTCACTTTAGCCAGGGATGTTTCAATTACAGGACGCATTTTTTCAGTAAGGCTTTGTGTCGTATTTGCTTTAAGGTAGTCAGTTGCGGCGAAGTCCCCTCCTTTCAAAATCTTCAACCCATCCGTTACAGTCATATTTTTAATCGCATCAAGGAATATATTGGCCACTCCGCCTGCTGCATCCTCTGCGGCACGGTTCATAGAAAGCACGGCTTTATCAACCAGCGATCCCATTCCCATGCTGCGCAGCGTGGATTCTGCTTTCTTAGCTTCTGCCGGCATCAATATTTTCAGTGCGGCATCTTTGAAAAAACCATCTACCGATCCGAGCTTTTTGGCACTGTTACCCGTACCCACGGATAAGGCTTCTTTCAACCCGCTGATGATCTCTTCTTTCGACAATGATCCGCCGCCATCATTGCCCGGGATATTTTTGGTTATGGCATTCAGCACATTTTTACTGCTGTCTTTTTTGACCGATTTATTGATCTTATCCAGGATACCCTGAGCCTGTGAAGCGAACGCACCCATGGTCAAAAATGCTATAAGTGTAATTTTTTTCATTTGATTGATTTAGCTAAACAAATGTAAGCGCATCCTTGCTAATAAAGGGTTAATATTTGTAAACTGGTCCAGGCATCGCTTGTACCGGATATCAGTAACCGCTAACGGCAGACGAGATACCTGCAACTGATTGGGTAAAATTAAGCAATGAATTGCCGGTTAACAATTTATCATATCTTTATTCGGCAGTCAATACATGAAACCCCTCAAAACATACGATCATTTTTACAGGCTCTCTGCCTATTATTCTATCACCATGAACGGGACTTCGGTTGTTGCCCTCTGATGGAAAAAGTTCCATTTATATAAGGCTGACGCCTCATCTGCCTTCTTTTACTTAAACTATTTTATAAAAAACAGATATGCATATAGCAGTATTAGGTGCCGGTATGGTTGGCAGGACCATCGCAAAGGACCTTTCAGAAAAATTCAGTGTCACTTCATTTGACATCAGTGAACAATCCCTGCAAATGCTCTCGGCAGGTTGCCCGGACATTAAAACCATAAAGGCTGACCTTGGCGATCATAACAGTTACGCACAACTGCTTAAGGATGTTGATGTCGTAGTGAGTGCAGTGCCTGGTTTCATGGGTTACCAAACATTAAAAGAGATCATACTTTGCGGCAAAAATGTTGTGGATATATCATTCTTCCCCGAAAATGCGCTTGACCTTGATGCACTGGCAAAAGAAAAAAATGTCACTGCCATCGTTGATTGCGGCGTAGCCCCGGGCATGAGTAACCTGATCCTTGGTTATCATGATACACAGATGAAGATCCATACATTTGAATGCATGGTGGGTGGTTTGCCCAAAACACGCATTAAGCCTTTTGAATATAAGGCACCCTTCTCTCCTGTTGACGTGATCGAAGAATACACCCGCCCCGCCAGGTATGTAGAGAACGGTCATCTCGTAACAAAACCTGCGCTCAGCGATGCAGCCTTACACGATTTCGAACTGGCCGGAACCCTTGAATCTTTCAATACCGACGGATTACGCAGCATCATCTTTACCATGCCGCATATCCCCAACATGAAGGAAAAAACATTGCGGTATCCGGGACATATAGCGCTGATGCAGGCATTGCTGAAAGCCGGGTTCCTGAGCCACGATGCTGTAACCGTAAAGAATATTCCGGTTAAACCCATAGATTTCACTTCTGCTCTATTGTTCGACCAATGGAAATTAAAAGATGGGGAAGCAGAATTTACCCTTATGCAGATCGTACTGGAAGGCACCATGAATGAAAAGCCCTCCAGGGTCGAATACCTGCTCTATGA
>JBATOU010000055.1:0-2613 GCA_049291115.1 Ferruginibacter sp. | reverse complement strand
CCTCACCCCAACCCCTCTCGCAGGGAGAGGGGCTAAGAACTTTGTGTAAAAGGAACTGAAGTGAGTTGAAGATTTTTGTTGAGGCAAAAAACTAACCGCAAAGGCCGCAAAGAAAAACCGCAAAGTTTCCACTCATGAAAACCGGTAGTTTTAATGAGTACAGCAGGTTTTAAAAAAATTAACGAGTTTCAAAAATACCCGCATCATGCAGAACATTTTTCAATAAATACATGAATGCTTGAACAGCCGCCAATAATACCCCAAATTATTGAAAGATCGCCCGCCCCACCCTTCCTTTGCGTATTGCATCTAAAAAAGAAAGCAGTTAACTTTGCAGCCTAAACAAAATTCGATTGCATGTCTACAGCCACCTTTGCCGGGGCGCCCATTAAGGCCCTGGAAGAAATTGGTTTATACCCAACCAAAAATGTACATTATCAGTTAAGTCCCGAGAAATTGGCCAATGATGCCATAACGTATGGCGGGGCCGAATACAATGATACCGGCGCACTGGTAATTAAAACCGGCGAATTTACCGGCCGCAGCCCCAAAGATAAATTCACCGTAAAAGACAGCATTACAGAAAACAGTGTTCACTGGAACGAGTTTAACATTGCTATTGAAGAAAAATATTTCGACCAGTTGTATAAAAAATTAACCAGCCATCTTGCAGAAGCTGATATTTGGGTGCGTGATTGCTATGCCTGCGCCGACCCGGCTCACCGCCTCAACATACGGGTGGTAAACGAATGGCCACAAAATAATTTGTTTGTCTACAATATGTTTTTAAGGCCAACCGAAGCCGAGCTGGAAAACTTTACACCCGACTGGCATATTTTACAGGCACCCGGTTTTAAGGCCGATGCGGCTATTGACGGAACCAGGCAGCACAATTTTGCCATTGTGAATTTTACCAAAAAAATGATCATCATTGGCGGCACCGGTTATACGGGCGAAATGAAGAAAGGCATTTTTACCATTTTAAATTTTATTTTACCGCACCAAAAAAATGTGCTCAGCATGCATTGCTCGGCCAATATGGGCCACAAAGGCGATACCGCCATCTTTTTTGGCCTCAGCGGTACAGGCAAAACAACCCTGAGTGCCGATCCCAACCGCAAACTCATTGGCGACGATGAACATGGCTGGACCGATACCACTGTGTTTAATTTTGAAGGAGGCTGTTATGCCAAAACGATCGACCTGAGCGAGGAAAAGGAACCCGAAATTTTTCATGCCATCCGCCCCGGCGCCCTCGTAGAGAACACCACGTTTTTAGAAGGCAGCAATAAGATCGATTTTGCAAGCAAAAAAATCACAGAGAACACCCGGGTGAGTTACCCCCTGCATTTCATCAGCAATGCACTGGAACCGAGCATTGGCAAAACGCCCAAAAATATTTTCTTTTTAACGGCCGATGCATACGGTATACTTCCGCCCATCAGCAAGCTCAGTGCGGGCCAGGCCATGTACCAGTTCATAAGCGGGTACACGGCCAAGGTAGCCGGAACCGAAGCGGGGGTTACCGAGCCCAAGTCTACCTTCAGCGCCTGTTTTGGTGCACCATTTTTGCCCCTGCACCCCGGTAAATATGCCGAAATGCTGGGTAAAAAAATGACCGAGCACCAGGTAAATGTATGGATGATAAATACCGGCTGGAGCGGAGGCCCTTATGGAGTTGGGCAGCGCATGAAACTGCCTTATACCCGTGCCATGATAACCGCGGCGCTTGAAGGAAACCTGGATGGGGTGGAATACGAAGCGCACCCGGTATTTGGTATGATGATGCCGAAGGAATGCCCCGGCGTACCCACCGAAGTGCTGAACCCGCGCAATACCTGGGCAAGCAAGGAAGATTATGATGCCCGGGCCCGCGACCTGGCCATGCAGTTCATCAAAAATTTTGAAAAATATGCCAGTGGCGTAAGCCAGGAAATACTGGATGCGGCGCCCAAAGTTTAGGTTTGGCATCAAGAAAATAAATATTGGTCACCCATAACAAGCTCACAGCGATTTTTAAATAGATCGAAACACCTGCAGCAAGCGCAGTTTAAAAATCTGTTTTCAGCTATATTATCAGCCGCATCTCTGGGCTCCCTTCCGTCGTCTGTGGTCGGTGGTCTGTCGTCTGTGGTCCGTCGTCCATCTTCTCCCCCGTGGTCTGTTGTCTTTCGTCAGTGGTCCGTCGTCTGTCTTCCATATGTGGCTCTCATCACCGCCCTTCCCTCAACATCATTTCCCGCTATCCGTTACAAGTCCGGCACCCGGCCTGGCGCATGGGCTTCACCGGGCTTTTCACTGCTATCGGGCAGCCATTGAGCAGTAAAACATGCTTCAGCAAGAGGCATTGCCCAAACAGCCCGGTTGCCCGAAAAAATAAACCCGTAAATATGCGCTGAATTCAGAAATGTATTAATTTCAAATCGCCAATTAGTCCTGGCCCCATGTGACCCAGGAGCGGCGAAGCCGTAAATTTTAAGAGCCCCTACAAACACATTATAAAAAATCATAAAAAGCATTGACGATACTAACAATTTAAAATGCATAACATTAGTTCTTTCATTTTCAGGCACTTGGAAGACTGGCGTTTGCGTATAATATCGTTAATACTAA
>JBATOU010000054.1:0-20834 GCA_049291115.1 Ferruginibacter sp. | reverse complement strand
GCCATTCTTAACTTCTGCACTCATAACGTACCGCAGCTAACCACAAAAATAAATTCTCTATAACAACACCTAAAAAAAATCTTATGTATAAAAAAGCCGCCTCATTTATTTATGAGACGGCTTCATTCATCATAACTTGCAGTTCTATTATACAATTCATAATTCATAATTAAACATGAACCCCGGATACAACCGTTTTGATCTTTTTCTGAAAAAGGCTGAAGAGCAGATGGCAGTTGCCGCAAAGGAAACCAATCCCGCTTTATGGCTTTTGCACAACAATGGCAGAACGCCCTTTTTTATGCTGGAGGCATTGGCCAAGCTTTACAGCAGCCTGCATAACGAAAAGAAATTCGACAAGCTGAAAGAGCGTTTCAAGGCGGTGGAAGATGCGTTGGGGGCCATGGATTATTACGATTTTTTCTGCAAAGAATTTACAGGGATGCCACTTGTGCCCGGTCAATGTAAAGATTACCTGCAGGGCATGCTGCGTGAGAAGACCGAAAAACTCAACGAAATACTCAAAGAAGAGGGATGGATCGGTGAAGAGGCAAACCGCATTTTAAAGATCAGGAAAAAGCTGGAAGATATTGATTGGCTGAAAGAAAAAAAAGAGATGAAGGCCATTCTTGAATTTTACGGAGATTCTATTAAAGAGATCATTCAGTTTTATGCAGCCGCTAAAAATGGATTTACCGAGCTGGAAGCAGAAGTACATGAAATACGCCGCAAACTCCGCTGGCTCAGTATTTACCCGCAGGCATTGCAGGGGGCCATTCAGCTTACCGATAACGGGCTGGCCGACGAGAAAACTGTAAAATACCTTACTGAAGAGATCATACATTCTTCTTACAATAAAATGCCCGATGCAGGCGGCAATACGAACCTTTTGCTGCTGGAGAAAAAATATTTTTACGCACTCAGCTGGATGATCAATGAACTGGGCCTGCAAAAAGATAAGGGGCTGGGCATTTATATCCTGGCCGAAGCTTTGGAGCAAACCGAAGGCTTGCCCCATGCTGATGCGTTAAAAAAAGCCTGCGAAATATTACTCAATGATGCCAATGCCCTGCAGCATATACTTGACCACAGCAATGAAATATGCAAATCTTATTTTGAAGAAGGTAATCTGTTTAAACTGATCAGTGGCCTTGCCACATCTGCTAGTTAATGAACCACCACCTGATACCGAAGCGTATCATAAAACCCTGTGTGGGATAATGCGGTGAAGAGAAATTATTATTTACAAAACCGAACCCGTTTTTAAAACTCATGGTATTGAGATTTTCGGCCCTGATATAACCCGCAAAACCTTTTATGCGAAAATGAAGGTAGGCTGTAATATCCGGCATGTTTTTGATGGTAATACTGTCCTGCGGCACAAACTGCCCTGTCACCGGCGCATAATTGTACGCTTTATAAGCTGTAAAATACCTGATATCGAACCCTGTGCTCAGCAGCAGGTTTTTAAAATACTTTCCTTCAAAAGCGATCCTGTTTCTGCTGTAGATCAATGGAACCCTCACAGGGGCTCCGGCATCTGATAACTGCAGGGCCCCGTCAATATACCAGTTTATTTTTTTAGTAAGCGGAATTTTTGTTGCGGCCGTTACCTGGGTAATATTGAGCGGCTTTGTGTATTGCGCCGTTTTATAATAGTTTTCAAAAAAGGCAAAATTATTGATCAGGTAATTGGTGAATCCCAATTGCACGTATGGATTGGCAGCCGTGGCGCCAAAACTGATGATATTTTCTTTTTTGAGACTGCCGGTATTACCAATATTGAAGGAACTGCGCTGATCAAAAATAAAAGAGGGCGTGCGGTTCACATTACTGAAAAAAAGTGCAATATCGCCCCAGCGTTTGTTGAGGTAACGGCTGATGCTGGCATAGGCCCCGTAATCGCCTGCATTGAGCCCGTTGAGATAAAACTCACCTTTGGCAAGCATATCCCATTTCTTATTGCGGGTACGGTTGCGGTATTCGCCATGAACAAAAATATTATACAGCCGGTTGGTTCCCGAATCAAATTTTCCCCTGATGTTCTGCAGGGTGGCGCCTGCTAAAAAAAACTCGGATGTATTTTTAGTGTCGGGAAACTGAACCAGCGAAAAATCATTGCTCAGCACATCCCATCTCTCCCGCACAGAAATGGTATCAACAGAATCACGTACATGAATATTGAACCACTTATCGTAATACAATGAATCGGCGGCCACATCCCCAAAACTATACGACTGTTTGTTGTAGGTGAATGTGTGCTGAAAACGGAGCTTGGGGTAAAAAAGGTATTCTGTGGTACTGTCGTTAACCGCAATGGAATCTCTTTTACCAATATCATAACTCTGCCGCAGAAAAAAAGTAAAATCTTTATTAATGGTGCCGGTTGTTACCGAGGTATTGAACGGGTTGGGCCTGTAATCGGCCCGGTTGCCCAGGTTAATATCAACAGAAAAGCGTTCTTTGCGGTTGGGGTCCAGTAATTGTGTATCGGATACAATGCCGCCGTTTTGAGAGGCCCTTATATTGCTCCCCAGTAGTACAACAATTCCGTTGTACCGCTTGCGTTTACCCTGGTAATTACCAAAAAGACGGTAAGCATTGTGATTATTGTTCTGGTTTAAAAACAAACCTGGTGCATTGATCAGGCGGTAATCCATACCAAAGTTGATATTGGGTTTTGGATTCTGGGTATGCTGCGCCTGTATCATTTGCTCTTTACCTGCCGCCAGTTGGTAAGCCAGCATGGAAAAAGGCCGGTTGGTTTTATAAACCTTGGTCTCCTCTATCGTGTACCGGTAAATATCAAAAGCATGAAACCCTGCATCCCAGCCAGGTTTTGCATTTGGTTTAAAAATAAGCGGAAATGCAGCAGCACCGTTATTGCCCAGGTATTGCCAGTTTGCCGGCACTGAATAATAATTATCAAAATTGCTGATGGAAGAATCAAGGCGGTTGCGGCGGGTAGAATCAAGATAACGGAAACTCAGGTTAAGCGTATCATCTTTTCTTCGTTCAAAACCAATGGCAGAAGTATCTTTTGTCCCGGTGCTTTTTGATACCATTCCTTTTCCTGCACCCCTCACCCGCTGCAGGATATCGTCCTGTGCAAAAAGCGTAACGGCAATTAAACTGAATATGGTTAAAAAAAATAGTTTCTTCATAGAAGCTTTTACAACTGTGCAATCATTTCTTTAAAGATGTGTGCAAGTTTTGGTTCGGCTTTTTGTGCGGCTTCCAGCACCTCCTCGTGTGTTATCGTATGGCTTCCCTCGGTCATTCCGAGGTCGGTTATCACGCTTACGGCAAAAACCGGCAGCCCCATATGAACAGCGGTAATATTCTCCTGCACCGTACTCATACCCACTGCATCGGCTCCCATGATGCTTACAAATTTATATTCGGCCTTTGTTTCAAAAGTGGGGCCCGTTACTGCAATGTACACCCCCTCTTTAATATCGATATTGGCTGCAGCAGCTATTTGCTTTGCTTTGGCAACCAGTTTAAGGTCATAAGGCTCCGTCATATCCGGAAAACGGGTTCCCAGCTCCTGGTGGTTTTTACCAACCAGCGGGTTTGGGGTAAAAAAACTGATATGGTCTTTGATGATCATGAGGTCGCCCACTTTAAAAGAAGGATTGGTTCCGCCTGCTGCATTACTCAAAAACAGGGTTTTAATGCCCAAAAATTTTAATACACGTATGGGAAATACCACATCATGCACATGATACCCTTCATAAAAATGAAAACGGCCGGCCATAGCAACCACTTTTTTGCCGCTCAGTTCCCCATAGATCAATTTTCCCTTATGGCCCTGCACTGTACTTACCGGAAAATGCGGAATATCTCCGTATGCGATCTCTTTTTCCACCTTAATTTCATCGGCAAAATTACCCAGGCCGCTGCCAAGTACAATACCTGCCTCCGGCGTTCCTCCAATTATCCCTTTAATGAAATCAACTGATTCTTGTATTTTTTGCATCATAAACAGTAAGTTTTTAATGTGCAAATGTAGGGTAATTAGCCAATTTGATGATATGCCCATGTGCTAATAAACTGTTTAATTACAGCCCGCTTACGGGCAGGTTGAACTTTGAACTTTTATGCGTAAACTTTAAACTGCTGAACATGGAACTTTTAAACTTATCATTTATCTTCGCCAAAACTTATATTTTTTTATGAACCTTCACGAATACCAGGCCAAAGAATTACTGAAGAAATACAATGTTCCCGTTCAGGAAGGCATTGCATGCGGCACAGTAGCAGAGGCCGAAGAAGCCTACCGGCAGATCAAAAACCAGTTTAACAATAAATTTGCCGTACTTAAGGCGCAGATCCATGCAGGTGGCCGGGGCAAAGGCAGCATCCAGGGAAAAGATCAGCGGGGCGTTGCAGTTGCGAAAAGTATCGAAGATGTTGCACGCATTGCCGAAAACCTGTTGGGTGGCACGCTGGTTACGCTGCAAACCGGGCCTGCCGGAAAAGTGGTAAACAAAATATTAGTGGCACAGGATGTATACTATGAAGGCCCTAACCCGGTAAAGGAATTCTATCTTTCGATTTTACTAGACAGAACAAAGGGGCAAAATGTTATCATGTACAGCACCGAAGGCGGTATGAACATTGAAGAGGTAGCACACAATACCCCTGAAAAAATATTTAAGGAATGGGTACATCCCGGCGGACCACTCCAGGGGTTCCAGGCAAGAAAAATCGCTTTTAACCTGGGCCTCAGCGGAGATGCATTTAAGAGTTGTGTAAAGTTTGTAACCAATCTTTACAATGCCTATACCGGTTTAGATTGCGGTATGCTGGAGATTAATCCATTGTTTAAAACCAGCGACGAAAAGATCATTGCGGTGGATTGCAAGATGAATATTGATGACAATGCACTCATCCGCCATCCCGATGTGTCGAACCTGCGTGATATAACCGAAGAAGACCCCACCGAAGTGGAAGCGGGTAAACACAACCTTAATTTTGTTAAACTTGATGGTAACGTGGGCTGCATGGTAAATGGCGCCGGCCTGGCCATGGCCACCATGGATATGATAAAACTCAGCGGCGGCGAACCCGCTAATTTCCTTGATGTGGGCGGTACCGCCAATGCACAAACGGTGGAAGCAGGCTTCCGTATCATTCTAAAAGACCCCAAAGTAAAAGCCATCCTCATTAATATTTTTGGCGGTATTGTACGTTGCGACCGTGTGGCGCAGGGTGTTATTGATGCTTACCAGAGTATTGGCAATATTGAAATTCCGATTATTGTACGCCTGCAGGGCACCAATGCCGATGTGGCCAAAAAACTTATTGACGAAAGCGGATTGAAAGTGCAAAGCGCCATCCTGCTGAGCGAAGCGGCAGCGCTGGTGAATAAAGCAGTAGCGTAAGAAATGTAAAATTGATAATAAAAAATCCCGCTTTATTGCGGGATTTTTTATTAAGAAAATGATTGCTCATTGCTTTTCTGCTGTAAAAGTACCATTGAGAACACTGGGAGCGGTTCGGGTTACCGTGCCATTCTCCAGTTTTGTATTATTGGTACTTAATGTGCCGTTCCCTTTCCATTTGTTGGTAGCTGATTCGTCAAAGAAAAAATAAACAATTGAAGAGTTAGGTGTTTTGTTCCAGGAACCCGGAAAAGGTGAAAATGATCCGATGGTAACTGTTGCCGTACCATCTGCATTAAATTTAATGGTAAATGGGTCGTAATTGATCGAATTAATAACAGCCGTACCTTTAAACGTGGTACCCGACAGATCTACAGGCGGCGCTGGATCGTCTTTTTTGCACGAAAAAAATAAGAGAGCTGAAACCAGTAAAAGCAGTATTCCCTTTTTCATGTTTAAAAGTTTTAGATGATAAAGATCAAAATTAACTTTTCAGTCACAGCCATGCAATACCCTAAACAAAGTAGCGCAGTGCAAATACGCTTAATTAAGTACTAACCAGTTTTTGATGCCATAGTAACTTGTGGCGAAGCGGGGTTTTCACAGCACAGCCTAACTGAATAAAAGTGCTTCTGTGAAACCCCGCGTTACCGGTAAGCTTGTTAACAGTGGAATTTACGTTAGAAGAGTTTGTGTACAAGCGGGGTTTTCACAGCAGAAGCCAACTGATTAAAAGTCCTTTTGTGAAACCCCGCGTTACCGGTAAGCTTGTTAACAGCGGAATTTATAGTAGAAGAGCTTTTGTCCAAGCGGGGTTTTCACAGCACAAGCCTAACTGAATAAAAGTGCTTCTGTGAAACCCCGCGTTACAGGCAAACTTCTTAACAGCGGAATTTATAGTAGAAGAGTTTGTGTCCAAGCGGGGTTTTCACAGCACAGCCAAACTGAATAAAATTGCTTCCGTGAAACCCCGCGTTACCCGTAAGCTTGTTAACAGCGGAATTTATAGTAGAAGAGTTTTTGAATTATTTACTTAAACGCCTCGTCAGCAACACCTTTATTAATAATGTAACCCCTGATAACGATCTCTGCCCTCCCCTTCTTATTCTTATTCTTCTTCTTCGCCGGATCTTCAGCCGGGGTTCCGTTATCGAAGTCGAATGTGATCCCCTTGGGCAATTTGTAGTCTTTTGTATTAAATGAAAAAACGATCTTATCGGGCAGGGCATATTGGATGAACTTTCCGTAACTCATTTCAAGCTCGTAAGTACCGTTTTCACGTGTGGTTGTACGGGACTTTGCAATCACCAGCCTTTCGGCATCAATGTAAATGGTACTCAAAACCACTTCGCTATTTTCGTCGTTTGGTAATAGTTTAGCAACCCGCAGGGTACGACCAGCAGCCACTTCCGTTCCGGCATCAAGTATGGAATAATTATTGGTCATCAGCAACTGGTTGAGGTTGAGGCTTACCGCCCCCTTGGGAACAAAGGAAACACCTTTATTGCTTTTGATCCGTATCTTATCGGGCTTCTTATAAAAGATCTTCACCTGTGCAACAGGCACTTTCAGAAAGCTGACATTTGTTTTCATGGTACCACTGGCCTCGTAATCGTTTACCAGGTCAAGTTTGGCTTTTATTTTTGCAAGCAAGCCCTGTATTTCCTGGGCCTCCGCATGTTGTAAGCCCAAAGAAAGAAATATAGATAAAAAAATATTTTTCATTTGTATGAATTAAGATAAGATATCCTTCTTTTTAAAAAAATAAGTGGCGGCACCCAGGAACAAAATAATATGCCCCAGTAAAATGATCAAACTGTTCCGGATCGCTGCCCAGCTCTCGAGGCTGCCTTTAATAGGCTCTCCATCAGCAGTGGTGCCAATATAAAAAAAGCCCTTCCAACCAACAAGGTAAGATGTGAAAAGCCATGGCTTTACATTTTTATCTATGAGCGGCACATTGATATTACTTACAATGGTAAAAAGTATTACAATGCATACCGTAGCCACAATGGGGCCAATAGAGTTTTCCGAAAAAACCGACAGCAGCAAAGACAAAGATGCCACCACGGTAAGGGCAATTGCCGCATAGGCAAAGGCCGCTACATATCTCCAAATTACATCATCCCTGGTAATTTGCAGTATCATCGATTCTTCGCCCTTTACCCGGAATACCAGCAGGTCATCTGCCCCAAATACAAGCAGGCTCAGAAATAAAGCCAGCAGGGCCATCCAAACTAATAGCATAACAGTATAAATAAAGGCTGCTGTAAACTTAGCCAGTATCACCTCTTGCCTGCTCACGGGTTTGCTCAGTAACAATCGCAGGGTACCCATATTGGCCTCTCCCGAAATACTGTCGCCGGCGATCAATGCCACCAAAATGGGTATCTGCACCAGCAGGGTGTTTAATATGAGATAGCACATGAAATAACCATTAATGGCATTTTGCTTATCCAGGTCAAAACTGTCCTGCACGTTCTGGAGCATCAGGTTCATATAGCTGCCCCCATCGGCCTTAAAAGAGAATTGAAATACAAACACGATGGCTGCAATGGCCGCAAAAGCGATATACGTGCGGGGCCTGCGGGAAATTTTATAGAGTTCAATTTTAAGCAGGTTCCACATGGGCAGGTTGGTTTGTAAGGCTTAAAAAATAATCTTCGAGCGATTGTTTGTGTTCAACAGAAAATATTCCTATGCCTTCCTGAACAAGCGCATCAATGAGCAAAGGAATTTCTTTTTTGTGCATGCGCAGGTAAAGTCCGCTATGCGCTGCATCTATATATTTTTCCCATGAACTATGCCTGATAAACTCACGGGCTTTTTCATCATCAGCTGTTTGCAGTTCAAACAAAGATCTGTCAGGATTCAGCAGCTCGGATACTGTACCTTCCACGATCTTTTTCCCTTTATGGATCACCAGCATGCGGCTGGCAATGAGTTCAATTTCGCTGAGCAGGTGCGAAGAAACAATGACCGTTTTGCCCAGGTCTTTTTTGAGGCCGATCACCAGGTTACGCATATCGGTAATGCCCTGTGGATCGAGACCGTTTGTGGGTTCATCCAAAATAATGAGTTCCGGGTCGTGCACAAGGGCAATGGCAATTCCGAGGCGCTGCTTCATGCCCTGACTGAAGGTTTTTGTTTTACTTTTGGCACGGTCGGCCAGGCCCACTTTATCCAACTGTTCCATCAAAAAAGACCGCTTTGCATGCATACCGCTCAGCTTCGCAAAAATGGAGAGGTTGTCATAAGCAGAAAGATATTTGTACAGGTCAGGACGTTCAATAACGGCACCTGTGTTTTTTAATACCTCGTTCCGGTGTTTGAAAAAATCCTTCCCGAAAATTTCTATATGCCCGCTATCGGGTTTTACCAAACCCAGCATGGCACGGATGCTGGTAGATTTACCAGAACCGTTCTGTCCCAAAAAGCCATATACATCGCCCTGCAGCACGGTAAAGCTCAGGCCGTTTAACGCCTGTATATCTCCGAATTTTTTGCAGAGGCTGGAGACGGAAACAACCGGTTGAATATGAATACCTGGCTTTGGAATAGTTATTTGTTGAGGGATTTAACTGCAATTTGTAAACAAATCTACAGAAACAATTCTAACAGGCACAAAAAAGGAGCAAGACTTTCCATCTTACTCCTTCTTCAATTTATTATTCGCCGTCCTAAGTCTCCGCTAGAGGGAGATTCAGAGAGGCATTACTCTTCCTCATCAAAGCTCATCGCTTCCTTGGTGGTCATCAGCAGTTCGTACTCTTCCTTACTGCCCACGATCATGTTCTCAAAGTCACGCAACCCGGTACCTGCAGGAATGTGGTGGCCGGTGATAACGTTTTCTTTGAGGCCAAGCATTTCGTCTGTTTTGCCCTGTATGGCCGCAGATGAAAGCACCTTGGTTGTTTCCTGGAACGAAGCTGCAGATATCCAGCTATGCGTACCCAGTGAAGCCTTTGTAATACCCAGCAACAATGGAGAAGAAGTAGAAGGCCGTGCATCCCTGAATTCCACGAGTTTTTTATCGGCCCTTCTTAAGATAGAATTTTCTTCACGCACTTCACGCACGGTAATGATCTGGCCTGCTTTCAGCTTGCTGCTGTCGCCATGATCTGTTACCACTTTCTTATCGAAAATGTAATCGTTCTCTACGTTAAAGTCCATCTTATCTTCGGTATCGCCCTCAAGGAATTTAGTATCACCTGCATCTTCAATGGTAACCTTGCGCATCATCTGCCTAACAATTACCTCAATATGCTTGTCGTTGATCTTTACACCCTGCAAACGGTAAACCTCCTGTATTTCGTTCACCACGTATTCCTGTACGGCAAACGGGCCTTTAATAGCGAGGATATCTGCCGGTGCGATCTGTCCATCGCTCAAAGGAGAGCCGGCTTTTACAAAGTCGCCGTCCTGCACAAGTATCTGGCGGCTCAATGGCACAAGGTATTTGCGCACCACGCCATCTTTTGCTTCCACAATGATCTCCCTGTTTCCACGCTTAATGGCGCCGAAGGTTACCACACCGTCAATTTCGCAAACAACGGCAGGGTTGCTCGGGTTACGAGCTTCAAACAGTTCGGTTACACGTGGCAGACCCCCGGTGATATCTTTCAGCTTACTGAGCACACGTGGTATTTTAACCAGTACCTGCCCGCTTCTTACATCATCTCCCTGCTCCACCACAATATGTGAACCTACAGGAAGGTTGTACGATTTCTTATCCTTTCCTTCCACAATAATGGCAGGAAGTTTGGTCTTATCTTTTGTTTCAATAACCACTTTTTCACGGTGACCGGTTTGTTCGTCGGCCTCATCGCGGTAAGTAATGCCTTCGAGCACACTATCAAACTTAATATTACCGTTTGCTTCAGCCACAATTACGTTGTTGAACGGATCCCATGTACAGATCACATCTCCTTTCTTGATCTGCTGCCCGTCTTTTACCATCAGGATAGAACCGTAAGGAATATGCATGCTGTTGAGCAGCCGGTCGCTCTTTACATCAATGTTCCTGATCTCACCGGTACGGCCAATAACCACCTGTATTTTCTTACCATCGTTACCTTCGGTGGCTACGGTACGCAAGCCGTCGAATTGCAGGGTACCGTCGAATTTGGCGTGCAGGCTGCTCTCTACTGAAGCGGAGCCGGCCACACCACCCACGTGGAAGGTACGCAGGGTAAGCTGTGTACCAGGTTCACCAATTGATTGTGCCGCAATGATACCTACCGCATCGCCACGCTGTGCAAGAATACCGCTGGCAAGGTTTTTACCATAGCATTTCACACATACACCACGCTTGCTTTCGCAGGTGAGCACCGAGCGTATCTCAACGGTTTCAATACCGCTTTCCTCGATCTTACGGGCGGTATCGGTATCAATTTCTTCCCCCGCATGTATGATGAGTTCATCTGATAAAGGATGGTAAACATCGTGCAGCGAAGTACGGCCTTCGATCCTGTCGCTCAAAGGCTCAATGATATCTTCATTATCTTTCAATGCACTGGTGGCAATACCACGCAGTGTGTTACAATCTTCTTCTGTGATCACCACATCCTGTGCCACGTCTACCAGCCTCCTGGTAAGGTAACCGGCATCCGCTGTTTTAAGGGCGGTATCGGCCAAACCTTTACGGGCACCGTGCGTACTGATAAAGTATTCCAATACACTCAACCCATCTTTAAAGTTTGCCAGGATAGGGTTTTCAATGATCTCACTTCCGCTTGAACCTGATTTACGCGGCTTGGCCATCAGACCCCTGATACCCGCAAGCTGCTTGATCTGTTGCTTGCTACCACGGGCGCCACTGTCGAGCATCATAAACACAGAGTTGAAACCCTGCTTGTCTGCTGCCAGTTCACGTATCAGTGTTTCTGTAACCTTGGTATCCACACGGCTCCAGATATCAATGATCTGGTTGTAACGTTCGTTGTTGGTGATAAGCCCCATATTGTAGCTCTCCCACACTTCGGCAACTTCGCCTTGTGCATTTTCCACCAATTCGGCCTTCACAGCCGGAATGATAAGGTCATTGATGTTGAACGACAATCCACCACGGAATGCCATACGGTATCCCAGTGTTTTAATATCGTCGAGGAACCTGGCCGTAATAGGAACGCTGGTCCATTTAATAATATCGCCAATGATCTCCCGCAGGTTCTTCTTGGTAAGCAAGGCATTGATAAAGCCCACTTCTTTTGGAACAAACTGGTTAAAGATCACACGGCCCACTGTTGTTTCAATGAGTTTATTGGTAAGGCTTCCGTCTGCATTCCTGAAATTGGCCTTTACCTTAATATTTGCGTGAAGATCGATCTGCTTTTCATTATAAGCAATGATCACTTCTTCTGAACTGTAGAATGCTTTGCCCTCTCCTTTTACTTTTTCTGCATCTGTTGATTTTTTACCCTTGGTAATATAATACAAACCAAGCACCATGTCCTGTGAAGGAAGGGTGATAGGAGTACCATTTTGAGGGTTAAGAATGTTATGAGAAGAAAGCATGAGCAACTGTGCTTCCAAAATGGCAGCATTGCTCAAAGGCACGTGTACCGCCATCTGGTCACCGTCAAAGTCGGCGTTGAAGGCCGTGGTAACCAGCGGGTGCAGTTGTATCGCTTTTCCTTCTATCAGTTTTGGCTGAAAAGCCTGTATTGACAAACGGTGCAGCGTTGGGGCCCTGTTGAGCATAACGGGGTGACCCTTCAGTATATTTTCAAGAATATCCCAAATGATGGCTTCTTTTTTATCTACCAGCTTGCGGGCACTCTTTACAGTTTTTACAATCCCTCTTTCAATGAGTTTGCGGATGATAAACGGCTTAAACAGTTCTGCAGCCATGTCTTTTGGCAAACCACATTCATGCATTTTCAGTTCTGGTCCAACCACAATCACCGAACGGCCACTGTAGTCAACACGCTTACCCAACAGGTTCTGGCGGAAACGGCCCTGCTTACCCTTAAGCACATCGCTCAAAGATTTCAGTGCACGGCCACCTTCTGCCTTCACCGCATTTGATTTACGGCTGTTATCAAAAAGTGAATCGATGGCTTCCTGCAGCATACGCTTTTCATTGCGCAGGATCACTTCCGGCGCTTTGATCTCGAGCAAACGCTTTAAGCGGTTGTTACGGATGATCACACGGCGGTAAAGATCGTTCAGATCAGATGAGGCAAAACGGCCACCATCCAGTGGAACAAGCGGGCGCAGTTCCGGTGGTATCACCGGTATATATTGCATCACCATCCATTCCGGACGGTTCAAAATTCTTGTATTGGCATCGCGGAAGCTTTCCACCACGCTCAGGCGCTTGAGGGCATCTGCCTTACGCTGCTGTGATGTTTCGTTAGCCGCAGCTGTACGCAGGTCAAAACTCAGTTGATCCAGGTCGAGCCTTTCGAGCATGGCATGAACTGCTTCTGCACCCATTTTGGCCACGAACTTATCGGGATCCTCATCGGGCATCATCTGGTTTTCCTTTGGCAATGCATCCAGTATATCGAGGTACTCTTCTTCTGTAAGCAGGTCGCCGTAATTCTGTCCTTTATCGGCACGGATACCCGGTTGTATCACCACGAAACGTTCGTAGTAAACGATGGTCTCTAATTTTTTAGAGCTCATCCCCAGCAGGTAACCGATCTTATTTGGCAAACTTTTAAAGTACCAGATATGAACCACGGGCACCACCAGCTTGATGTGCCCCATACGCTCACGGCGTACTTTCTTTTCTGTTACCTCCACACCGCAGCGGTCGCACACAATACCTTTGTAACGTATGCGCTTGTACTTGCCGCAGGCACATTCGTAATCTTTTACCGGCCCAAATATCCTTTCGCAAAACAAACCGTCACGCTCGGGTTTGTAAGTGCGGTAGTTGATCGTTTCAGGCTTTAAAACTTCGCCATAACTCCTTTCGAGAATATTGTCAGGAGAAGCAAGCCCGATGGTAATTTGGGAAAACGCTTGTCTCGGACGATTTTCTTTTTTGAATGCCATATTATAAGAAATGTTGAATGTTAAATATTGAATGAAAAAATTTGTCTTGAATAATTAGTGTTGAATGTTGAATGAAAAATCCATCATTCAACATTTAACACTTAACATATTTATTCAAACTTCAGATCAAGTCCCAATCCCCTCAGTTCATGCACAAGTACATTGAACGATTCGGGCACACCTGCTCTTGGAATATTATCTCCTTTAACAATTGCTTCGTACGTTTTTGCACGGCCAATGATATCGTCCGACTTAAGCGTAAGCAATTCCTGCAGAATATTAGATGCACCGTAAGCTTCCAGTGCCCATACTTCCATCTCACCAAAACGCTGACCACCAAACTGGGCTTTACCACCCAATGGCTGTTGCGTAATAAGACTGTATGGCCCTATAGAACGTGCGTGCATCTTATCATCCACCATGTGGTGCAGCTTGATCATATAAATGATGCCCACGGTTGCTTTCTGATCGAAGCGCTCACCGGTTTCACCATCATATAAATAAGTATGACCAAATTTTGGCAGGCCTGCTGTATTAATATTCTCGTCAATTTCTTCTACAGATGCGCCATCGAAGATAGGAGTGGCAAAACGAACACCCAGTTTTTCACCGGCCCAGCCAAGAACAGTTTCGTATATCTGTCCCAGGTTCATACGGCTCGGTACACCCAGCGGGTTCAGTACAATATCAACCGGCGTTCCATCTTCGAGGAACGGCATATCTTCCTGGCGAACGATCTTGGCAACAATACCCTTGTTTCCGTGACGGCCTGCCATTTTATCTCCCACTTTCAGCTTACGCTTTACAGCGAGGTAAACCTTGGCAAGTTTCAATACACCAGCAGGCAATTCATCGCCAATGCTGATATTGAATTTCTCCCGTTTGTAACGGCCCAGTTCTTCGTTGAACTTGATGCTGTAATTGTGCAGCAATACGTTAATAAGATCATCTGTTTTTGCCTCCCCCGTCCAGCCCAGTGGGTTTACGTTTGCAAAATCGATGTTTGCAAGATTTTTAGCAGTGAATTTCACGCCTTTGCCAATGAGTACTTCACCAAAGTTATTGGTTACGCCCTGGCTGGCCTTATCTTTCAACAGGCTTTGAAGCTTGTTCTGCAGCAGTTCCATCAGGTCTTTTTCATTGTCTTCGTGCTGCTTTTCTATTTTCTCAAGCTGTGCTTTTTCACGCACTTTGGCGTTCTTGTCTTTTTTGGCACGCTGGAATAATTTTTTATCTATCACCACGCCTTCTGTTCCGCTTGGTGCTTTCAGTGAAGCATCTTTAGCATCTCCGGCCTTATCACCAAAGATGGCACGCAGCAGTTTCTCTTCGGGCGTAGGGTCGCTTTCGCCTTTTGGAGTGATCTTACCAATGATAATATCTCCTTCTTTAATGGCAGCGCCAATGCGGATGATACCATTCTGGTCGAGATCCTTGGTGGCTTCTTCGCTCACGTTCGGGATATCGGGCGTCAGTTCTTCTTCACCCAGTTTTGTATCACGCACTTCTGTTTCGAATTCGCTGATATGAATAGAAGTGAAGAGGTCTTCTTTAACCACTTTTTCTGATATCACGATGGCATCCTCAAAGTTGTACCCCTTCCATGGCATGAATGCCACTTTCAGGTTACGTCCCAGGGCCAGTTCGCCACCCTTGGTGGCATAACCTTCGGTTAAGAAATCACCTTCGCTTACTTTTTGTCCTTTAACCACTGCAGGGCGCAGGTTAATGCAGGTCTCCTGGTTGGTACGAACGAATTTTGTAAGTTTATAAATGGTAAGATCGTCTTCGAAGCTTACGAGCTGTTGTGTTTCGCTGCGCTTGTAACGAACATGAATTTCATTTGCATCCACAAATTCCACCACGCCATCACCGTCGGCATGAACCTGTATCCTTGCATCACGGGCTGCTTTGGCTTCCAAACCTGTACCAACAATGGGCACTTCGGGCTTAATGAGCGGTACGGCCTGACGTTGCATGTTCGATCCCATCAGGGCACGGTTGGCATCATCGTGCTCAAGGAAGGGAATAAGCGAAGCACTTAAACCTACAATTTGGTTAGGCGCCACATCCATGTATTCCACCTCGTCTTTATCTAAAATAGGGAAGTCGCCTGTTTGGCGTGATTTGATCCTGTCTTCCACAAAATTTCCTTTTTCATCAAGGTCCATATTTGCCTGGGCAATTTTGGCCGTGTCCTCTTCTTCTGCGCTGAGGAAAGTAACTTTCTTCATATCCACCTTGCCATTTTCCACTTTGCGGTAAGGCGTTTCAATGAATCCCATATCATTGATCTTTGCGTGTACGCAAAGGGTGGAGATGAGACCGATGTTGGGACCTTCGGGCGTTTCAATGGTACACAAACGGCCGTAGTGGCTGTAGTGCACGTCACGCACCTCAAAACCTGCACGCTCCCTGCTTAAACCACCGGGCCCAAGGGCCGAAATACGGCGCTTGTGGGTGATCTCAGAAAGCGGGTTTGTTTGATCGAGGAACTGCGATAGCTGCGAGGTTCCAAAAAATGAGTTGATAACAGAAGACAATGTTCTTGCATTGATCAGGTCAACCGGCGTAAACACCTCGTTGTCGCGTACATTCATACGCTCACGGATGGTACGGGCCATACGGGCAAGGCCTACGCCAAACTGGGCATAAAGCTGTTCACCCACGGTACGCACCCGGCGGTTGCTCAGGTGATCGATATCATCTACCTCGCTCTTACCATTGGTAAGATGAACAAGGGTTTTGATGATGGCAATGATATCATCTTTGGTAAGTACTTTTTTCTCGATAGGGAAATTAAGCCCCAGGCGGCGGTTAATTTTATAACGGCCAACCTCACCCAGGTCGTAACGCTTATCGCTGAAGAATAATTTATCGATGATACCGCGTGCAGTTTCATCATCCGGGGCATCGGCGCCACGAAGTTGCTTATAAATATGCTGCACCGCTTCCAGTTCGCTGTTGGAAGTATCTTTATTAAGTGTATTGTAAATGATGGCATAGTCGCCGCTCACTTCTTCTTTCTGGATGAAAACGCTTTTCACCTCCATTTCTAGGATCATGGTGATGTTAGAGTCGTCGAGAACAGTATCCCTTTCGAGGATCACTTCGTTCCTTTCGAGCGAAACAACCTCGCCGGTATCTTCATCCACAAAATCTTCCACCCAGGTACGGAGTACACGGGCGGCCAGGCGTTTGCCAACATGTTTTTCAAGGGTCTTGCGGTCGGCCTTTACTTCATCGGCCATACCAAAGAGTTCCAGTATGTCTTTATCTGTTTCGTAACCGATAGAACGCAATAAAGTGGTAACCGGGAATTTTTTCTTACGGTCAATATAAGCAAACATCACATTGTTGATGTCTGTTGCAAATTCCATCCATGCGCCTTTGAAAGGGATCACACGGGCAGAATATATCTTTGTTCCATTGGGGTGAATGCTCTGTCCGAAGAACACACCAGGCGAACGGTGAAGCTGGCTCACCACCACCCTTTCGGCGCCGTTGATCACAAAGGTACCGCGGGGTGTCATGTAAGGAATATTTCCAAGAAATACGTCCTGCACGATCGTTTGGAAGTCTACGTGCTCTTCATCATTACAACTCAGGCGGAGTTTGGCTTTTAAAGGCACCGCATAAGTGAGCCCTCTTTCAATACACTCATCAATGGTGTAGCGTGGAGGGTCTACGAAGTAGTCCAAAAACTCCAGCACGAAAATATTCCTCGTATCAGTGATAGGGAAATTTTCTTTGAATACACGGAACAAACCTTCTACGTTGCGTTTGTCGGGTGTGGTTTCTAACTGGAAAAAGTCTTTGAACGATTGAATCTGGATTCCGAGCAAATCGGGTTGTTCTGCCAAAAGTTCAACTTTACCGAAATTGATACGTTTAGCAGCGTTTGATTTTGTTGCAGACATATTTAAATTAAAACGTTTTAAAGTGCGAAGGCCCAATCAATTAAGGGGTTCGGAAGCACCTGATGCCACTGACCCGAAATTAAAGGAGGGCAAAGGTAGGCATTTTTAGCCAATGTGCTTTTGAAATTCCTGAAATTTTTCACGGTTGGCAGGAATTTTGATGAAATGACAGAATTTCATATTACAAATATATTTAAATTAAAAAAGGGGTGGGCTTAAAAAAGCCTACCCCTTTTAAAATAATTAAAATGCTCGTTAATTCATTTTTTCAATCCTGAATTCCAATCGCTTGTCTTTTTTAAAATATTCATAAATACCGACAAAACCCGTTTTAGCAGGAAAAAGACGCATCCGGGAAGCTTTACTGGAAACCTGGAGTTTATCCGTACTGATTTTATTGCCTCTTTGTGAAATGGTATTAAAGGTAACGCCTTTAAAATCTTTTGACTTCTCATAATCTGAATACCCAACAACAAATTCTGTCCGGTCGCTGTTTTGTTTTGTATAACTGTAATCAAACTCCCCAAATGCCCTTACCAAAAGCGCCATTGCATGCGGGCTGAGGTAACTGGCCCCGGAAGGCATTTCTACGCTATTAGAGTTCTTATCATACACAGTCGCATTAGCGATTTTAAAATTGGGGTCAAATTCCATCAACAACAAATCAGTCACCCTGATTTTGAACATGGCAATATTGCTTCTTCCCCCACCCAGCATTGCCAGCGCACCGGCTGCTGTACCCAGGCCACTCACTACTTTTTCATAACCCTCTCCAACGGCGAAAATCCGTCCATCCGCCGACTGAAATATCTTATGAAAATAAATGAACCCCACATTTTTAACTCTTCCTCTCTTGTCGATATCAAGGTATTTTCCAATTTCGCCATCCCATGAATTGTATTTTTTTGCCAGTACATTTCCTTTGCTGTCCATAGTCCAGGTGGCAATTCCCAGGTTCTTGTCTTTCATTATTTTCGCATCAGGCTCATAATAACTGCCTAAAACAAGATATTCGCTTTTACCCTGCAATGAGGTAATGTTCATAGGATAAAACTTATAGTCCTCCAGTTCGGTTTTGATTTCAAAAGCTTTTTTACCAGTAAACATATTCAGGCCCAGCAACCATGAGTGTGGATTTCCGCCAAGTATAGTTTTTTGCTTTACAATTTCAAATAAAACGAGTGAATCCGTGTTTCCAAGATACACAGCGCTTGCCCACCTGTCATCCTGTTCCTCTGCAGCTTCATAGGTCCACTGCTTGCGCTGGCTGGTGAAAAACATATTTACTTCGTAACTGAAGTATTTTTTTTCTTTAACAGGATATACAGTTACGTAGCCAATATTGTGTATATCAAATAATGCTTCGTTCTGTCCATCCTCGCTTTTACTGCCGTAGGTATCATCTATAAGAGCATTGCTGCGCTTATTAAGCTCTTTTGTATATGTGAACTTTTGTTTGCCATCAAAACCATAGGCCCGGTATTCCAGTGTTTTTTCCTTATCATCTTTGAACAGGAACATAATTGTATTACCATTGTAAGAAGACTCCAGTAATTCAATATCTTTCCCGTCCTGAAATTTGATATCTTTTACTTTATTGGCATTTTCGTCTGTTATTTGTACCGTGTACTCATTTGTTTTCTTATCAATTTTATCTGATTGATAAAAGAAATAATACCCCCGTACTTCATTGTTTTCAAGTATTTCCCCGGCATTGCGTAAGTATGCCTTGCGCACCCCTTCAATGGTCAGCTTCTGGCCAATGGCCATATCTGTTACAAAGCAAAAGCTAAGCAACAACAGTAAATTTAATTTTCTTTTCATTTTAGCAGGTTTAATAATCAATAGTTGGTTGTTAATAATAAAATTTAAAAATTTCGTCTCGCTTCCTTTAATGTTTCATTAAAAGCAGGATAGCCCTTAAATTTTTCCTCATTGCGCAGCAGGAAATAATAATTAATGGAGCCCACCTCGTCAAGCCTCAGCTTTTCGATAAACTCCAGCAACAGGTTATAATCTCTTTGAAAATAGGGCGAAGGCAGGTTTACCACCCGGTTAAGCGTATGTTCTTTCTGATGTTTATATATACTGTTAAGGCATTTTCCGGCCATCGTATTCAGGTATGCATCATCAGGAAATTTTACCAGCAGCTTCAGGCATTCATAAAGGCACATAGAAATGAATTCTTCCTGGTAACAATTGTCTATAGCCTCAAAAGGGAATATTTTTACCAGTTCTGCAAACTTCTTTTCATCCACCAGGTTTTTCTTTGCGTTTGCCTGCGAAATTACGGCGATCACGGGTTCAATTTTACGGATACGCTCTTTACAATCGGGGTGTGTCTTAAGTGAATCAATATCTGCCTTGTAATCTTCCCGGAGGTCTGTTCCTCCAAAAAAGGCCTGTTTTTTCTTAACCCATCTTTCCTGGAAGGGGTAATCGGGATGATTGAAAATATTTTTAAGTGCAGCTTCCGTATTAAATTCTTCTTTGTCGATGGTATCGAGCAGGGCCAGTACGGGAACAGCCTCTCTGATGTCGAAAAAGGTTTTTTTCAAAAACTGGAGCGCCATAGAATCCGATTCCGATTCATGCGTACGTGAGTGTTTGCGGGAACCGAACAGCTCCAGCTTTTCCAATTTATCCAGCTCTTTGTTCTGTTCGTACTTCTGCTTTTTGATCTCTTTTAATTGCTGCTGGTATTCTTTTGAATTGGTAATTGTAACGTAACGCTCAATTGCATTTTTTGAATGCTGAAGATAATAATGCGAAATCTCATGACAAAGCACATAGGCCACCTGCGCTTCGTTAGACAACCGGTAAAAAAGCGCCGCATTAAATACAATTGTTCCATCCATACTGGTATAGGCATTGGGCCAAAACGCTTTTGAAAAAAACACTCTTCCGGGAAGATCCTTCAACTCAGGATTTACCCGGATAATTTCTTCCACAATTCTTTGAAGGTATGCAGAGGCATCACCGGATACCATAGTACCTTTTTCACGAATATCCTCCGTTACGCTTTTTTCAATTTGCTTATAAAACTCAGCTATCTCTTTTTTGTTTTGGGAAGAAAGCGACTCTGATTGTTTCTTATAATAGTCTTTTACGGCAGCTACAAACACCGTCTTTTTTAAAGAATCGTCCTTAAAAGGAGTAAAATATTTGCCCTGCGCATATGTAACGGATACAGCGCCCGGCAGGCATAGCAGAAAGAGCAGGAACGTTTTATAAGGGAACATATAGCAGTAGTCTGGTTCGAGTGTACAACCAAAAATAGTATAATGCCGCTAATTGCCAAATTTATTCGATAAAGCATCAAAAAAGCCGGAAATCCGGCTTAATTATTTTTTTAACGGGTTGTGCTATTAAAAATACTCGGGTTAGCACAGGATTTTAGAAAATAATTAAAATTTCGATCCTAAGAGTAGAATTACCAAAGCTGAAGCTACCGAAGGACAAACGCTGAATAGAGCTACTTCCCGAAATCGGGTTGTATATCCCTGCCAGACTGCGT